>CAYMPA010000033.1:0-23311 GCA_964392105.1 uncultured Enterobacteriaceae bacterium | reverse complement strand
AGACTATTTGTGCAATGCGTGTACCATAGCTATCTATAGGAAATTTATATGTGCATTTAATTGATCTAGATCAAATTAATGTTTATTAAATTTAGAAAAACGGGCTATTAATACATTCATTACTAAAACTTAGACACTGTCTAACACTAATTTTATTACATAATCATTGGGTAATAATGAAACGTATATAAATAATGGTTAATTTTAACCAATTAAGAACCAGTTTTGGTTCTTAATAACCATGTGTTGTTAGAAGTTATGACAGCTTGTTTATGTTTCAAACAATGTAGTTGCACTTAACAAATTGAATGATCAATCCCAGAGTTGAGCCCAGATCGCATCAACACGTTTTACGACAACATCATCCATAACGATCCGTTTCCCCCATTGGCGACTGGTTTCGGCTGGTAATTTATTTGTCGCATCGATACCCAGTTTTGATCCCAAGCCGGCTACCGGACTGGCAAAGTCGAGGTAATCCATTGGTGTATTTTCCTGTAAGGCAATGTCTCGTGCCGGATCGACCCTGGTTGAGATTGCCCATATAACATCCTTCCAGTCACGAACATTGATATCATCATCCGTAACGATAACAAACTTGGTATAGGTAAATTGTCTCAGGTAAGACCAGACACCAAACATGATACGTCGGGCATGACCCGGGTAGCGTTTTTTAATGCTTACAACAGCAACACGATATGAACAGGCCTCGGGTGGTAAATAGAAATCGACAATTTCCGGAAACTGTTTTTGTAAAATCGGGATAAAGACTTCATTGAGTGCCATAGCCAATACCGAAGGTTCATCATAGGGCGAACGACCCATATAAGTGCTGTGATAGATGGGATTGGAACGATGTGTCATACGTTCTATAGTAAAAACAGGAAATTGTCCACGGGCATTATAGTAACCGGTGTGATCGCCAAACGGTCCTTCTTCAGCTTCTTCTCCTGGATTGATGTAACCTTCAAGCACATACTCCGCACTTGCAGGAACCAGAAGTGATGAAGAGAGGCAATTGGCCACTTCGCTCCGTGCGCCGCGTAAGAGTCCGGCAAACTGATATTCTGAAAGGCTATCGGGTATAGGTGTAACAGCCGCAAGCAAGGTAGCCGGATCCGCTCCTATCGCAACCGCTAAAGGAAAACGTTGTGCAGTGTGTGCCTCCTGCCATTCCTGATAATCGATCGCACCCCCACGATGAGGTAGCCAGCGCATGATTACCTTGTTTCGGGCAATCACCTGCTGTCTGTAGATACCGATGTTTTGTCTGTCCTTGTAGGGACCCCTGGTTATGACCAGACCAAATGTGATCAGCGGGCCGGCATCGTCCGGCCAGCATGTTTGTACAGGAAGGCTGGCCAGATCAATATCTTTGGCTTCAATAATGTTTTCATGACAGGGTGCATTTTTTATTACACGTGGTGTGACATGTAGTAACTTTCTGAATGAGGGTAGTTTGTATATGGCTTCTCTAATTTCACCGGGCCATCCGGGTTCTTTCAAAAAGGCCAGGATTTCTCCTGTCTTTCGTAACTCCATAATCGATTTACGTCCCATTGCATCTGCAACACGCTGTCCGGTTCCAAATAAATTTCCGAGGACGGGTGTATCAAAACCTTTAGGATTTTCAAATAACAGTGCGGGACCATTATCACGCAAAGTCCGTTGACAGATTTCCGTGATTTCAAGATTTGTATCCACTTCATGATGGATACGTTTAAGTTCACCCTTCCTTTCCAGGTGGGTAAGGAATTCCCGAAGATCTTTATAAGCCATAATGATGATTTCTCTTGTTGATACAGATCAAGTCAAAATTGCATAAAGCTGATATATTTATAGTTATCATCTCAACAGAAGTATTGATAAATGCATTTAGCACAAAAACCGTTTCTTATTTCGCTTCGTTTCATACCTGATAAAATTCATACGCATTTAATATCCAGGTGCATCAATCATATGTTACGTGGACAGGAACTGAAAAAACGACTTTGGGAGCTTGAAGGAAAATCTGTTTGCATAAACATAAAAGATGCACAAACCCGGTTCCATTTCCTGATTCAGGGAGGTCATTTAAAAGCTGCGTCCGATAAAATTTCAAATGTCACCATCACTGGCAAAATTACAGATTTCTGGCAACTTGCTACACATAAGGAAGACCCTGATACACTTTTTTTCAGACGAAGTTTGAGTATTGAAGGGGAAACCGAAACCGGCGTACATATCAAGAATATTCTGGACTCGCTGGAATATGACTGGGATGCACATTTTGATGACATACTGCTGCCACCTGCAGCCAGGATAGCAAAACATTTGGCAAATAAAGCGCGTCGCATTATCAAAAGTCATCAGCACTCTCCTACTACTTCATCTTTCACCAGATAACATCAAACACCCCGATTGCAAATTTCAAATTCATTGGCATTATTAATCCATAGCATCCCTTCTTTACCAAACCAGTAGCCGTTACACTTGCCGTATTGCTGAAATTCTGCCAGCTTTCCCAATGCGGTTTCCGCTTGCAGATTTCCATTCAGGACCTTGTGAAAAATTTCAATGATTTCTGGCATGCCTTCTGATTGGGGCATGATCCGAATCACGTCAATTCCGAGATTATTAATATCATCAAGCAACGTAATCAAGTTCTGTTTTGCAACAGACTGGGTCTGTATTCCGTTCAGGATCAGAAACGGTTCATGTTCCTGGGTGAACATGGGTAACCCGTCTGGATAATCCAGACAGATAAAATTACAACTGTCCTTGGGCCTGTTGTGGGCACGGGCGGTATAACAACGTGCCGAAAATGCCAAGGGTAGATTACCAAATACAAGTATCTCTGTTTCCATGCCTGCTGGACGTTTTTGTTGTATTTTACTGATTGTCTCTTTGCCTAATTCAACAGGTATAACCCAACGGCACGCACCCATATCATTAAATAATTCAAGGGTAACACTGTTGTAAGTATTGATATGCGGACCAATTACAAATGGCTGTTGTCCGCCCAGTTTATGAATTGCCGCCATATCATTTGCTTCTATTGTATATTGGCCATTTTTTGCGATGCGGCCTTGAAGTGACAATTCCGAGGCAGCTTCAATTAATGTCAATGTTGACAGGACGACTTCTTTCCCTGACTTGCTTAACTGATTTGCGATCACCAGCCAGTCTTCAAGTGAAATTTCCCGGCGTTTGGAGCAAATAGTTTCCCCCAGATAAACTATATCAACCTCTGTTTCTTCAAGGTCTTTATAAAAGTCGAATACCTTTTGCCTTTCCCAAAAGTACGATATAGGACCAATACTTATTTTCATTGCCATGGCCTGTGGTAGGCACCAAGGGTATGACAACTCCCTTCGGCCAACATGTTAAGTTGCGCTATCCAGTCGGCATCAGGAACAAAATTGTCCGGATTGTTGAAACATGCATCCAGTGCATGACGCAAGATTCGTGTTACCTGCGAAACATAAGCCTTACTGCGCTGACGACCCTCAACCTTGATGGCTTTTACCCCGCAGGTCATCAAATCAGGTAACAACTCCAGAAGATTCAGACTGGTTGGTTCTTCGATGGCGTGATAAAGATTATCTTCAACATAGAAGCGGCCTTTACAAAGCGTAGGATAGCCCGCAGGTTCAACATTATTGTAACGTTCGATTAAAACATCATTCAGGTAAGATTGGCGTCCTTCTGCCGTTTCTTTCCAGCGTACAGCATGGGCAGGTGAACATACCCCGGCAGTATTAGGTGAATCACCAGTCACATATGAAGAAAGGGCACAACGTCCTTCAACCATTACACAAAGACTGCCAAATCCGAATACTTCCACTTCAACAGATACTTCCTTGATAACCTGACGTACTTGTGCCAAAGAAAGCACACGTGGTAGAACAACACGCTGGATATTAAATTGCTCATGATAAAAACAGATCGCATCACGATTAGTAGCAGAAGCCTGAACTGACAGGTGAAGACGGAGTCCCGGATGTGTCTTTTTGCAATAATTCATTAGCCCTGGATCGGCTAGAATCAAGGCATCCACTTCTATTTCTGCAGCCATGTCGATTGCCCGGGTAGTCGCTTGCCACTGTTCAGGTTGTGGGTAAGTATTCATTGCCAGGAAGATGCTGACCCCGTTTTGTCTGGCGTAGTGTATACCTTGTCTTGCTTCTTCAGGACTGAAATTCAAACCGGGGAAGTTACGAGCATTCGTACCATCACGAAAACCAATATAAATTGCATCGGCACCGTTTTCTACTGCTGCCCGTAATGCCGGAAGATTCCCTGCCGGACATATCAAATCTATTTTCTGATTTAGTTTTGACATGCGCCGGCGCACTCAGAAAATATTCCCTGATAGGTGTTTCTGCGTTCAAGCTCTGTCTTGATCGCATTCAGTACCTGCCACTTCTTCTTACACCAGGAAGGAGCAAGCAGGATTTTATCCGGTGCTGTTCCTGTCAGACGATGATAAATAACATCAGTGGTTGTTAATTCAATCATGTCACACACTGTTTCAATATAGTCATTAAATTTAAGCGGAATATATTCGTTTCTTCGCCACTCATTTGCCAAACGGGTACCTTTTACAACATGTAATGGATGAATTTTCAATCCTGCAACACCTTGTGATATGACACGGTGTAATGTGGTTATGGCATGTGATTTATTTTCACCAGGGAGACCAAGCATAAGATGTGTGCACACGTTTAGATTATATTTATGTGCTGCATCTACAGCAGCACGGTATTCCTTATAATTATGTCCACGGTTGACGCGTTTAAGTGTTTCATCAAAGCTCGATTGTAAACCAAGCTCCAGCCACACTTCATAACCTTGTTGCTGATAATCAGCGAGTAACTCAAGAACGGGTTGTGGTACACAGTCCGGCCGGGTTCCCACCGATAGTCCCACTATATTTTGTTGTGCGAGTGCTTGATCATATGTTGAGCGAAGTTTGTCTATGTTGCCATAGGTATTGGTATACGCCTGAAAATAGGCAATATAACGCAAGGCCCCGGTACGTTTTCGAATAACACTTTTACCTGCATCAATTTGAGAAGAAATTGTTTTAGGTTTAAGCCCGTTCGGACTGAATGAAGCATTGTTACAGAATGAGCATCCACCACGTCCTTTGCTACCGTCACGATTGGGGCAGGTAAACGTCGCATCTATGGCAATCTTATGGACACGATCACCATAACGTGTCTTGATATCCTGGCCGAATGTGTTCACATAATCCGCCAGCGTCTGTTTGGCGGTGTTAGAACCACTGCCTATGCTTATTCTTCTCTGCAAGAGGAGCGTATACGACCCCGTTTCTAACTATGAAAGGTCAGGCAACAGAACCTCTTTTTATACAAGATAAGATCCCTGTGCACGTGCATGATTGGCCTGGTTAGATGGGTAGATCGCCCATTTGTCTGCATAGTACTTCTCTCTCTTGTCACCATCAGATAGTTTGTTGAAAGTGAGAAAGATATTTCGTCTGCTTCTGTTACTGGTATTGGCCGGTGATCCATGCGGTACATAGGAGTCAAAGAAGATGACATCACCCGGATCGGCCTCCAGCAATATATATTCATCTTCGGGCTGGTAAGGCGGGTCATCTTCTGTCAATGGTTTCCATTCTTCACCCATCAGTTCTTTTTTGTAGTTTCCAGACTTCATAAAACTCAAGGCTGCGTTTTCCTTTCTGTTTTCATCTACAACAATGCCCATGGTGATGTAGAAATCTCCGTAGGCATTCCAGCCGGCAGCCTGGTCCTGGTGGAGTTTGTCCGGTCGACAGCCAGGTAGTTTGTAATTAATCTTTTCCTTGAATAGAACGGGTGGCTCATTAAACAGATCTGTAAGACAATCAATGGGTTTTTGTGAAAGCAACAGCTTTCTCATCTCGGGATTATAGTTTCCCAGAACATGTTCGACCCGTATGAGAATGTTTTCCTCGTTCAACGTGCTCTTTTCGTAGTACTTCGCTTCCTTTCCATCTTCAGGTGTCTTGTCGTGTAATTCATCCAGCCACGCAGATATTGCTTTCATTTCTTCTTCATCATAAAAGGATTTCATTACAATAAATCCCTTATCATTGAATTCTTTCTTCTGTTCTTCACTTAGAATCATTTTAAACTCCTCCTCCAACAGTTTCACCTGTCTAAATTATCTAGATAAATTTAATCGGGCGAGACTACATCCAATGAAGTAATGAGTATTTGATATAAATCAAACATTTTCACTTTATTCGTGATACCTGAATTGTTATGAATACCAAAGATGTGGATGCCCAAATTATGGTGGTACAGGTTTGTTTGCTGAGTATGATTGATCTGATTTTAGTGATATATGTGAACCGGATAAAACATATTAAGTATGTAAACCCTGATAAGTATACAGGAAGTATAATAAAAACTGTAAAAGACTATAATCATTAAAAATTATCAATCAATGAGTGGAGGAAGTATGAAATTTAGCCCATGTACCGGTAAATGCACTGATCAAGGTACACATTGTGAAGGTTGTGGTCGTACGCATGAAGAAGTGGCAGAAACCAATCAGTTGGTAATGCAGTTGGTGAATTATGCCCGTGATAAAGATTTTGAGAACACTGAAGAGTTTGCGAAATCTATGGGTATGAGCATTTTTTACAAGTTACAAAATCCATCATAAACAAAGTTTTTATCATTCTGCCGGAAATCTCTTTAGAGGTTTACAAAGTTAGTTCTATAAACATAGACTTTTGGGGAAAGGGCTTTTATTCTTCCAATACTCCCAAAAAAACAACATGATCCTGTCAGGAATCCCAATGATTGAGGCACTCAAATATGGGCGGCTATTTTTACGATTGTCGGACGAGCAATTGCAGCGCGTGGCCAAAAAGGCACACAGGGTTAAATTGAGAGAAGGCGAGACCCTTTTTCAACAGCAGGATTCAGCCAGACGTTTCTATCTTGTACTCAGTGGGCAGATCAAGCTGTTCCGCATGTCGCCAGACGGTAACGAGAAGGTCATCGAGATTGTCACCGCTGGTTGTACCTTTGCAGAGGCACTGATGTTCCAGGAGATCCCGCGATATCCGGTCAGTGCCCAGGCTTTACAGGACACTAATGTTATCAGCATCGATTCATTGGATTTTTTCAATATGTTGCGCGATTCGGTGGATACTTGCTTTATATTGCTTGCGGATATGAGTATGCGCCTGCGCGGCTTGATCAGCGAGATCGACGTCTTGACTCTGCATAGCGCCACCAGCCGGGTCGCCAGCTATCTGTTGACGATAGCGGAAGAAGAGGGCAGTGATCAGTTGGAGTTGCAAGTGTCCAAGCAAATACTGGCCTCGCGATTGTCGGTCAAACCCGAAACCTTTTCACGCATCATCAAGAGCCTGAATGTTCAGGGAGCAGTTGAGATATGCGGTCAATACGTGCATATCAAGAATTATAAACAACTGGAGCAGATTGCCGATGTCTGTACATTACACCAGGATGCTTTACGAAACGCATTCCGTTATTCAGGCTCGTAGCTTAACAATCAAAGACTAAATCATTGGCAAATAGTCATGAATACGCCCTGAAAACAGTCAATAAATTTTCTTATACTACTTTACTAGCTGGTACTGTCGAAAACCCCGCTACGCTAATGGAAGTCGGGTCTTTTGAAAATAATAATGTAAGGATAACCAATGAGCGTGGAAGAACATCGTAAAGCAAGTCCAAAACAAGTCGATTGTTGGGTTATTACCGTTTCAGATACACGCGGTTCGAAGGAGGATATAAGTGGCGATCTGATTGTTGAAAAGTTAAAGGCCGCTGGTCATCTTGTCAGGGGGCGAAGCTGGACCAAGGATGAGCCCGAGGAAATTCGCAAAGCACTGGACGATGTAGAAAATGAACGTGCGATTTTCCTCACTGGCGGAACTGGTTTGACCAAGCGAGATATCACCTGGCAAGTTGTGGAAACGTATTGCGACGAACCATTACCCGCCTTTGTGGTGTTATTTGCTCTACTGAGTCATAAGCAGGTGGGTAGTGCTGCAGTACTTTCACGTGCTACGGCAGGTATTAAAAGGAACCGGGGTCAATTGATTGCTGCGCTTCCCGGATCATCAAAGGCCTGTGTGCTGGCGGTGGATGACATCCTGATTCCCGAACTGGCACATATAGTCGGGCATTTGCTTAAGTAAGTAATTATTTGATACCTCAACAGTGCATGCTGACGCCTATACGGATGTAGGCGGTACGAATACACGGATGTAATCGGTAGAGTCGAGTCTGGAACGGAGACTGAGAGCGACACAGGACGATGGACATGGATGTTCAAGTATCGCGTCCGCAGGATGCGGAGGAGCGATTGCCAAAGCCGAAGTCATTACGCTGAAAATACGAAGTTCTTTTGCCGTCATACAAAATACTGATTAGATTGACTACCACTAAAATCTCATGAAGATTATTTGACCTAAATCTGCCAACCTAATTGTTTCATAATAGGAAACAATTAATATAATATTTAAGTATTGTAAACATTTATGATAACTCCTATATTCTTTTGTAACGCATAATTTTTTTAAACTTAAATATAGGGTGAATGACATGAAAAATATTAAATCTTTGTTTTTTCTAGCGTTATTGACAACTTCAACACCTGCGATCTCTGTTGCAGACGATTCATCTGATGTTGAAGCAATAAATAGCTCCATGACTGATGAATTTATGACAGGTAATACAACCAAGTTAGCTGAGCTATATACAAATAACGCAGTAATGCTACCACCAAGTAGTGAAATTCTGACCAGTAACGAGTCAATCAAGGCTTATTGGGATGAACTGAAAAAGGCAGGAATAAAGGAATATTCAATCTATCCGGTTGAACTGAAAGTTAAAGGTGATCGTGCCTATACAAGTGGATTATGGGAAGCAACCAGGATAACTGCTGAAGGAAGTACAGTTTACTTAAACGGAAATATTTCAAATGTATTTGAAAAGCAGGAAGACGGTACTTGGAAAATAACTGTTCAAAGCTGGAACTGAGTTAAGTAGTAATAAATGAATAAAAATTCTTGATAAAGCTGAATTTTTTTGATGCAAGGATGCATCATCATTTATTAATTATATAGAATAAACAACAATTACATATATGATTTTTCATATCATATTGCATGAGTATCAAGTAATGGTTTTGTAATAATCCGGTTTTACCTGTCAATATAACACCTATCCAGATATCAACTGATCTAGATCAAGGACTTGTTTGAAGTAGTTGACCGATAATCTCCATCTGTTTGAATTTGAGTAAAATATTGAATGTGAAATTACAGTATTCACATTATATCAAGACACCACGTGATGGTGTTGTTCACGACGTCTGTTCCTATTAAAAATAGCGCCAATACAAATATCAAATGATCTAGATCAAGGACTTGTTTGAAGTAATTGACAGATAATTTCTATCTTTTTGAATTTAACTATAAAAATTGAATGTGAATTTAATAAATTCATGATGCTCAGGTTTTAAGCTGATTATTCTAAATCACACGAATTAAACAGGATTATTTATATGCAAGTAACACATGAACTCATGAATGAGCATCAATTGATTCTAAAATATCTCGATCTTATGGAAAGATATATCCAATTCAGTCAGACTAACAGGGACGAAAATCTTCTACTGGAAAAAGCGCAAGACTTTATCAACTTTATCCAGAAATTTGCTGATACCTATCATCATGCAAAAGAGGAAAATATTTTATTTAAATATATGCAGGAACCCGGGGTTCTGTCGCATTGCAATCCAGTGCCAGTCATGCTGCACGAGCATGAGCAAGGAAGGATGTATGTGCAGTATATGAAAGATGACGTAGCAAACGCGAATTTGGAGAACTTATGTGAAAATGCATATGGCTACTGTCAAAACCTCAGGCAGCATATCTTTAAAGAAGATAATGTCCTTTATCCGATGGCGGAAGAGGGAATATCTGATGATGATAAAATTGCCCTGGATATTGAATATAGGCAAATAGATGAAAAGTTGGAAAAACAGAAAATCTGGAATGAATTTGAAGAAAAATATTCAGAATTGGAGAGTTGTCTGGACAGTAAAATGGCAATGCCCGAATCATGATGTCTGGACTGGCTCCAATGTCGTAAAAGGATTATCTATGACAGGAGGTCTGAATCTTGAATTCTGACTATCTGGACAAGTTCGGTGAAATCCTGGAAACATCCCTCTTTGATAAATTAGATAAAGATAGTCAAATAGCGACCCGGAATATCGCAGAAAGAAATCGCTTTACATTACAGGAACTGAGAATATTTATTGAGTCTGCCATTGATCTGAATATCTGGAATGAAGAAAGTCTCATCTCCCATTGGCGGCACTGGAGAATGTCTACAGACCTGAAAGGACGAGGGTTTAAAAAATGGGCGTTCAGCAAACTTGAAGAACTACTGGTTGAACTCCGTGAGAAAGAAAATGATTATTCTGGTGGGCTTGCAAAGAACCCCTCTTATCGAAATCAAAAAATAACAACATTACATCAAACAACGGACATCAAAATTTTTGGGAGATGTCCTGTTTATTCCAAAGCGACATTATGTTGCAACCTGCAAACTATCGATGCGGTTAAAAACTGCGGCTTTGGATGCAGCTATTGCAGTATTCAAACTATGTATACCGATGACAATATCCAGTTCGATGAACATTTTGGTCAAAAACTGGATGCAATAGAACTTGACACGGGTAAACATTACCACATCGGAACGGGCCAATCTTCAGATGCACTGATGTGGGGTAATACCAATGGCATACTGGATGACCTGTTTCGTTTTGCCCGAAAGTGGTCAAACGCATTAATAGAGTTTAAAACAAAATCGAAGAATGTAGACTATCTGCTGCAATCAGATGTTCCCGATAATATTATGTGTTCCTGGTCATTGAACCCAGACATTATTATAGAAAATGAAGAACATCTGACACCAAATTTGAGCAAGCGTCTGGATGCTGCCCGGTCTGTTGCCGATAAGGGTATAAGGGTAGGATTTCATCTTCACCCAATGGTAATTCATAAAGGGTGGCAACAAGGTTATCTGGCATTAATCAAGGATGTAATTGATCAGTTCCATACAGATGAAGTTGTCTTTGTTTCTTTTGGTTCACTGACCTTTCCTAAACCTGTTATCAGGAAAATAAGAAGCTACGGCATTCAAAGTAAAATCCATCAGATCCCGATGGTCTTAAACCCTGAAGGAAAAATGACATATCCCGATAATATAAAAGAACAATTATTCCGACATGCTTATGATTCTTTTAAACCCTGGCATGATAAGGTTTTCTTTTATCTTTGTATGGAAGAGAAAAAACTATGGGACTTTACCTTTGGTAAATCATACAAGGATAATAAAGTCTTTGAAGATACCCTGATTGAAAGTGCGCTGAATAAAATGGCTATACCTGTCCAGTAAGAAGTGAAATTCAGTTTATAAACTAGCATGAACTTTTACTCTGTAATCAGGACAAATTGTAATCTGTAGAACATTAAGTATATAACATGAGAAGCTGGCTAATTTTACTTATCTTTATATTGCCTATTACCGCCCAATCAGGTGACGACGCAGACTATCATACCCATGTCTCTCTCCCTGATTACAGTAAAAACTATGATCCTGAAAGAGACCCGTTTGAAGATGGTAATAATGCATTGCAAAACGCAAAAGAAACACAACGAAGGGTTCTGATCGAGGTTGGTGGCGACTGGTGTACCTGGTGTCATATTCTGGAAAAATTTATTACTAATACTCCAGCAGTGTATGAGCAGCTCCATAACAATTTTGTTGTACTCAAAGTCAATTACAGTGATGCAAATGAAAATGAGACATTTCTTAATGGTTTACCGAATATAACGGGTTATCCACATTTGTTTATCACTGAACACGATGGTTCCATTATCTATTCAGGAAATATAGTACAGCTATTGGATAATGGTAAATACTCAAAGGAACGTTTCAACTACTTTCTTAATGAATGGAGTCTTTAACAGTAACGGGGGAAGAAACTTGAGAAACAGAACCTCGAAATCAATCGCTCAACCTGTGCAGTTAAATAAAAAGAGATCGACTAAAGATTCTTATATGGAGAAGTTTGCCAGCTGGATGAATCGTCGTGATTTCTTAAAGACCAGTAGCGCAATCTCATTATTAACAATACTAACGGCATGTGATCCTTCAACTCCGGGTTCGCAAACAAGCTCAGAAGTATCAAGCAAGGGAACACCACCCGATAAGTTATTCACCAACAAGAATTACTTTACTGAAACACAGCATAAAGTTATTGATGCCGTACAAATGCAATTATTCCCAGACGATGGTGATGGTCCTAGCGCACGCGACCTGAACGCGATTGCCTATCTTGAATGGGCCATGACTGACCCGCAAAATATTAAAGATGGTGATCCTGAATTTATTGCCAAGGGTATTGGTTGGCTGGATGATTTATCTGAACAAACAGAAGGAACAAGCTTTATCAAGTTATCAGATAAACAACAAGACAACATACTGAAACAGACCTCCAAGTCACAAGCGGGTGAAAACTGGCTGTCGCTGCTGATGTATTATCTGGCCGAAGCGCTGATGTTAGATCCTGTTTACGGTGGTAATCCGGAGATGATTGGCTGGAAATGGTTAGAACATCAAGCCGGCTTTCCAAGACCTGTTTCAGGCAAAACCTACCGAGACTTTGAATAGTAAGCGGCCCCGCAGGTAGTTGAGTAAATGAAGAACACACCTTTGTCAGTAAAAGAATATGATGTTTGTGTCGTCGGTAGTGGGGCAGGCGGTGGGCCCATTGCTTACGAATTAGCTAAAGCTGGTTATAAAGTCGTTGTATTGGAAAAGGGAGGCTGGTACGACGAACAGGATTTTAAAAAAGATGAAATGCTACCTCGTCGTGATATCTTCCAATCAAAGATAAAGGATGAACGTCACGTATTAGAAGAGCCTAACGATGATGGAAGCTGGTCGAGTGATACAACTGCTGAATTCTGGGGTGGTAATATTGTCGGTGGTGCCAGTAATTTTATGAGTGGATATTTCCATCGACTCAAGCCCGAGGACTTTCGCCTTCTTTCGGAGTTTGGCCCCATTGAAGGTGCCAATATCACTGACTGGCCGATCAGCTACGATGACCTGGAGCCTTATTACACCAGGGTGGAACAGCTTATTGGTGTTTCAGGAAAAGTGGTGTCGCATCCTCACCTGGAGCCTCGCTCAACGCCTGATTTTCCTTTTCCACCAACCACAGAACATCCTGTTGCCAAATGGTTTGATAATGCTGCCGCTGAGCTGGGATTTCATCCTTTTCCAATGGCGCGTGCGGTATTGTCAAGGCCCTTCAATGGACGTAATAGCTGTGAATATTCCGGGTACTGCGGTAGTTATGGCTGTCGTTCAGGTGCCAAAGGTAGCTCAAGAGCCGCCTTACTCGATCTCACTGTAAAGACGGGCAATTGTGATGTGATTACCCACGCCAAGGTGTATCACATAAACACCGATAGTAAAGGTAATGCATCTTCCGTCGACTATTACGACAAACAGGCTAATAGTCATCAAATCAAAGCGAAAATATTTGCCGTTGCCTGTTATTCAATTGAATCAAGCCGTTTATTATTGAGCTCAAGGGGAGAAAAACATGTGGATGGTATTGGCAATCGATACCAGCAAATTGGCAAAAATCTGCATTGTTGTGCCGGTGGTACCGGGCATGGCATCTTTGACCTGACCCGGCATACGCCCAAACAAGCAGCTGAATTTAAAGTGCGAGGACCATTTTTTAACCGCGCATTACAGGATTGGTATTTCATTGATGACAAAGTTGTCTTTGGTAAGCGAATTAAAGGCGGTACTATCGATTTTGTATTTGATCCTCCATCACCAACAGCGGAAGCAAACAGTTTGAAGTGGGATGAAAAGGACAATTTGCAGTGGGGCAGTGATTATAAGCGTCGACTGAAATCTCACTTTACTCAATCCCGTGATTTTAAATTCGAAGTTTTCTGTGACTGGCTGCCAACGGACTTGTGTAATGTATCTTTAGACAGTTCGGAAAAAGACAAATGGGGCTCGCCCGTTGCCAGAGTCAAAGTCGGTTACCATCCCCATGACTTAAAGGTCGCCCGTTATCTTGTTGAAAAAGGTGTGCAAGTAATGAAACAGATGGGTGCACAGGAATATTATGGTAATGCCTTTACTTCACCGACATCAAACTTGATCGCCGGTGGTTTGCGTTTCGGTCACGATCCTGGAACCTCTGCATTGAATGCTGACTGTTGTGTACACGGGACAGACAATTTATTTGTAACCGATGGCAGCTTTATGCCTAATGGAGGAAGCGTCACTCCTACCTGGACGATTTACGCCAACGCCTTCCGGGTTGCAGACCACATTGTGGAAGAATTGGGTGGAGTGAAAACATAAGCAGACAACTGAAATCAGTTTGACTTAACAAACATTAGACTGGCCGAGTTATTCATTCTATAAGGAATTACATGAACATTATCCCGATGCGAAATTTATCCTGACAGTCAGGGACCCAGATGAATGGTATAGAAGTGTTTACGAAACAATTTATGCAATGACGAAAGCAAGGAATAAAATATTTGCGTGCATATTTCCTTCCGCCCGTAATTATGAAGAGAATGATTATTGGAATTATCTGGATGGAACATTTCATGGTAAATTTTAAGACAAGGCATATGCAAAGAAAATATTTAAAGACCATATAGAGGAGGTAAAGAAAACTGTTCCAAAAGAACAACTATTGATCTATGAGATCAGCCAGGCCGGGAACCTTTATGTGAATTTTTAGCAGTGCCTGTGCCACAGGGAGAGCCTTTCCCGATAGTTAACGACTCAAAAAGTATAAAAATACTGTTATGGAAGCGTATCTTATTTTCAATAATTTTTAATTCAATTATTCTGACACTTGTTGTTATTATGATTATATTACTTGTTACACAATTATTTCCTTGATAGGACGTTCGTAAATGATCACAGCTTGATTGTTGGCAGCGCTCAGTTCATCTGGGCGATTTACCAATTGCAGTTAAGTTCTTTTCATCTTACGTTTGTGTTCATACATGGATAAATCGGCACGGTTGATAAAGGCTTCGGCCGACTCTTTTTTCAGATAATCAGCAATGCCGTAACTGAAGCCGACGCAGGCATTCAGTTCGGGGTTATTCCTAATGGTCGTGGGTTTGTCTTTGTTAAACTGGTCAAAGAGGCGCTGCATTAGCAATTCGGCTTCATTGGCGCAAGTCTCTGGAAGCAGGATCATGTATTCATCTCCACCATAACGGAAGGCATGATCGCTGGCGCGGAGTATGCCCAGGATCAATTGACCCATGAATTTTAGTAATGAATCTCCCTGAACATGCCCCAGTTGGTCGTTGACGGATTTAAAGTTATTCATATCGATACAGACCAAAGTAAGATCGCGGTTGTAGCGCTTGCTGCGGTCGATCTCTTCTGACAAAAGGGTATGAAAGTGATGATGGTTGAATAATCCAGTTAGGCTATCTGTGACTGAGAGCCGCATCAGGGCGGCTTCCAGGGTTTTCGATTCAGTCAAATCATGGAAAAAACCGATACTGCCAATCTCCGCCCGCTTTCCATCGAATATCAGTGTGGCAGAGATACGGATGGGAATAATACTTCCCAGTTTGGATTTGAGTTGGGACTCGTGACTCTGTATTTGACCATGGGGGCCGCAATTAGAATCGTACATCAAGCGTTTGACGGTGCGTCCGGCAGTGGCAGGGTAATAGAGCTGGCTGATATGCAAATGATCAATCACCTCTGTGGCGGAATATCCCAATAATTTCTCTGCAGCTGGATTGAATAATGTAATCATCCCTTTTCTGTTGACACCGATTATGGGGTCCGGGCAGATAGTGGCTAGTTTTTCGTTTATGGTTTGGTCCATGGACACCATTATTCTTTGCAGATCCTTCTGGCAAAAT
This sequence comes from uncultured Enterobacteriaceae bacterium, assembly GCA_964392105.1. Lineage (GTDB taxonomy): Bacteria > Pseudomonadota > Gammaproteobacteria > Eutrophobiales > Eutrophobiaceae > UBA7359. The sequence continues at coordinate 7,308 of CAYMPA010000033.1, read as the reverse complement.
AGTAAGAGATTTCAGCGTGAGCATATCCCTGATGCAATGTATACCCCACTCACATAGGCGCGCGAAATACTAGCATAAATTCCGCATGTTATAAAAATAAGAAATACTGAAATAAATGAATCGCGATTTCATGTAATAAGTGCAATTTTATATTTACCCTGAACTGTGACACCTACAGTATTAAGACGGAGGCGATCAACGCCATCATCGCCGAATAATACGAGTGTTGCAGCGCTAAAGTCAGCGTCCGTGCAACAATTAATTTTTAGAGATAAATACAGCTTCCGCCCAGGTAATGTTTATATCTGAAATGAGTTTCTTTATTAGTGATTGTTCAAGTTGTTCCTCCATATCTTTCAGCATTCCTTCTTCTTCACGTTCCTCATGGTGTTCAGTTAAACCTTTAAAGGTTTTTTCCTTATCCAGCATGGCAATTATATTTTGGCGTAATTGTGCATCAGGAAATTGTTGATCGCTCAACCAGTTCAAATCATAAGAAATAGTATCAAACAGGCTTCCTATCTTTTCATGTTCTTTTTCATACAGACTGACATCCCATTTGCTTTGCCGTTCTATCTTTACAAATTCCGGAAACAGATAGCATTCTTCCAATTGTGTGTGGGCCTGATGACATACGTTATAGTGGGTCAAGTATTTTATGGCATTATCGAAATGACCCTGCAACAGGGCTTCCTGATGCTGAATGAAGAGTTCTCTTAGTTCGAGGTGTTGTTTATGGATTATATCTACCAGCATGGTTCATATATTTTATTTGGATGTAATAAAGACAGTTCTTGATACACCTGTCTGTCTGAAAGTTGTTTAGAATACATTAATGCTTTGATTGTATACATTTAAATTACACGGCGACCAGGAATCGGTGCAGGGATTTTTGCCAAAATAAAGCGTGCTCGTGTCCAGCAGTATTTTTTCCTTCCAACTGATAATTAAACCCTGAACACATATTCTTTTCTTTCAATTCAATAAATGTCAGGATGAAATTATTTAGGGTTGTCCTTGACGTATATCAAGTCTCATTTAATGAAGAATGTGTAGACTATAGACAAGGCGTAATACGTAAATAATAAAAAATAAATCGGGTATTCATTATGACTAAATTAGTGAGTTATTCATACATTACCATTTAAGTAAATTAATTGTATTGTGAACAATGATAAAGTCTTCCCGATTTCTGCTTGCTGTTGCTTTCATCCTGGGCATTATCATCTGGGGTGGGTTTAATTGGGCCATGGAGTTGACCAATACAGAGGCATTTTGCATTTCCTGTCATGAAATGGAAGAAAATGTTTATAGAGAATATAAGGATACTATTCACTTTAGCAACAGGACAGGTGTTCGGGCGACTTGCCCGGATTGTCATGTACCCAGGGAATGGGGGCATAAGGTTATACGTAAAATTGCAGCAACTAATGAGTTGATTCAGAAAATGCGAGGTACCATTAATACCCGTGAAAAATTTTTGGCAAGACGTCCAGAACTGGTTAAACATGTCTGGAAAGCCATGAAAGACACCGACTCCAGAGAGTGTCGTAATTGTCACAGTTTTACCAATATGGATCCTGAAAAACAGCAAACAATTGCCGGCAGGAAACATATTGAGGCAGAAGAGCAAAACACGACTTGTATCGACTGCCACATGGGCATAGCACATGAATTACCGGAGGAGTTATTGGAAAAGGAACATGTACGTTACGAAAAGGAAGGTATGGCTTGTGGTAATTGCCATGCCGAAATGGCGAAAATTCAGATACAAAATGATTGGGACTGGGATGATGAATAAATTTTATAAGTCATAACAGAGATAATCTAATTCCGGTTTTATACCAAAGATTTAAAGCAGATTTTCGACTATATTTTAATGATTAGAGATGAAAGAGGTATTTGTGATGGAAAAGAAACGATTTATCACTCTCAATTTTATATTGGTGACTATTCTGGCACTGACTCAATTACAATCTGCCAGTGCAGCTGATTCAGCAAAAATAGAAAAGGGTAAAGCTCTCTATAATCAAAACTGTATCTTCTGTCATCAGGCCGATGCCATAGGCAAACCTGGCTTTGCCCCATCACTAACCAATAAGGAATTTTTGTCAGCTGCCTCAGACATATTTTTACTAAGCACCATTCGTGATGGACGCGCTGGTACCGGTATGGTGCCATTTGCTCACCTGGGACGGGACGGGATTAAATCGATAGTTGCATATCTGCGATCACATTCAAAAGCACCGAATATATCTGATAAAATTGATAAACAACATACAGCCCAGGGAGATCCGAGATTAGGAAAACTCTGGTTTGAACAAATTTGCTCGACATGTCATGGCAAGAGAGGTGATGGATATGCCTCGGGAGGTACCGGTACCGCCATAGGTAAAAAAGGATTTCTGGATAAAGCGTCTGATGGGTTTATCCGCACCACGATAAAGAATGGTCGATCCAATACCCGTATGTTGGGTTTTACTGGCGCTGATGGCTTAGCCAATCTTTCAAATCAGGAGATCGATGACATCATTGTTTATCTCCGTAGTCTACCTAATGAGAACTAATAGAGGATCTGTATCATGAAACGTTTCAAAATATCACGACGAAATTTTGTAAAAGGCAGTGCCTTTATTACCAGCTCAGCTACTGGAGCAAGTCTATTGGTTGGAAATAATCCCGAGCTTGAGGCTGCACCTGCAACACCAGAAGCCGCATCAGCAACACGGACGACAGCACTGGCGCAATGTCCCTATTGTGGTGTGGGTTGCGGCACCATTATTCAGGCAGAAAATGGCAAGATTGTCTCCATGCGTCCCGATAAGGATCATCCGACCAACTACGGTCTGCAATGTATTAAGGGTTTGACTGCCGCCGAGCCGATGTACGTTGATCGTATGGAAGGTGATGCATACGTGCGTAAGGATGTTTGGGCCGAATGGAATAAACCAGACCATGGCGATTTGGAATACATCAGCAAGACCAAAGGCAGCTTTGATGAAGAACATTTTGTCCGTGTGCCTGATGAACAGGCCTCGGAAATGACTGCACATAAAGTTGCACACTTCGCCAAGAAGTACACCGGTAATTCCATTGCGCTATATGGTTCCGGACAACTCACTATGGAAGGCCAGTACCTGGAAAACCTGTTTATGAAGGGTGTGCTGGGATCAAACACGATTGAGGCCAATGCACGCATGTGTATGACTTCTGCCGTAACCGGTTATTTTGCGACACTGGGTTCGGATACGCCACCACTGGCTTATGAAGACATTGAGCTGTGTGATATGTTCATGCACTTTGGCCATAATGCACGCGAATCACATCCGATAATCTTTTGGCGTGCGGCTGATCATAAAAAGAAAAAGGATATCCCGACGGTGGTTGTTGATCCTCGTCGAACGGGTACGGTCAAGGGTTATGAGGACATCAATCCAAAAAATTCCATTCATGTACCGATACTCAATGGTGATATCAGCTTCCTGAATTCACTAGCCCATGTTCTGTTAAAAGATCATGATGATGTGATCGATTGGGAATTCATGAAAGAACATGCTACCGGTTGGGAAGAATACGTAGAGGGCGTGAAAAAGGATTACAGTCCGGAACAGGTTCAGGACCGGATGGGTGGTCCTAACCATGATGTATCTCCGGAATTGATACGTAAGGTTGCGGGGATGTTTGCCGATGCTACCCGCAAGCGATTGGCTCGCAGTAAACTGAGCCAGTCAGGCGATGGCTATGGTGGCGTCATCATCATGTGGGGCATAGGCTATAACCAGCATATCCACGGTCAACACAATATTATCTCTATAATTAATCTGTTGGCCCTGACCGGTAACCTGGCCAAGCCGGGTGCGGGTCCTTTCTCCATGACCGGACAACCCAATGCAATGGGTGAGCGCTTCACAGGTGGTTTAACCGGTCGTTTACCGTTTAATGAGCCACTCTCTAATGAAAAACATCGCCTGCATATGGCCAAGCAATGGCGCGTACCGAAAGAAAATCTGGAAAGTGCTCTAAATTCCAAAAATCCGGGTTATGCCGTTGGTATGATGGAACGGGCATTGAAGGATGAGGTCAAGGCGATGTTTCTGGTTTATGCGACACATATTGATCTGCCCGATCAACATAACCTGGTCCGTCCGGCACTTTCGAAGACATTTAATGTGGTACAGGAAATTTATCGACATGCCCCTAATAACCTGTATGCCGATGTTATTTTTCCGGCAGCAACCTGGGGCGAGGTTAATGGTGTTTATATCAGCTCCGAACGTCGCATCAACATTTGTGAACAGGGTGGTGTACCCCCAAAAGGTTGTCGACCTGATATGGATATGGTGATCGATAAGGGCAAGGAAGTAGCGCATTTGTTGGGAATGGATGGTGAAAAGATATTTCCTTATAAAAAGGGTAAAGATGGTACCTATGATGCTGAAGAAGTTCTTCGAGATATCATTCGTGCATCAGCAGGAACGGATACCGACCTGACAGGTATTTTGGAAGTCGAGAAACTCGACAAGATAAGTCCTTATGAGCAACTTAAGAAACTACGCGGTATTCAATGGCCAGCACCGACTTACGAGATTGCCCAGAATGGCGGAACCAAGCGACGTTATATGTTGCAGGAAGGTTGGGAAAATCGTCCTTATGGTTACTTCCGTACCAAGGATGGCAAGGTTCATTTCAAACTTTGTAAACAGGATTACAGTAATCGTAAAGAATTGACTGCGAAACTGATGGAGTTTGGTACAAAGAAAGATCATTACACAATCGATCATATTGATTTACTTACAGAAGCACGCGATAAAGGATTAACCCCGGATTTGCCTGATGAGGAACTTCGGGATAAGGCATGGAAAGATATCCCCAAAGATAAATTTCCGTATTGGTTGGGATTAGGTGTTGTCTATGAACATTTCCACACCGCAAAATCCAATCGCAGTCCGACCACCCGCCGTCTGGTGCCGGAACAATATGTTGAGATGCATCCTGAAGATGCAAAAATTCTGGGCATTAAGGATGGTGATAAGGTTCGCTTGATAACCCGACGCGGGAATTATGAAGCCAAGGCACAGGTGGGCACCAATAGTCTGGTGAAACCAGCGCGTAACTCCGTACCTCGTGGTTATATGTTCAGTCCATGGAACCTGTCGGTGGCTGATAGTGCTGATCCAAAGAAGAACAAATGGTTGGTGAATGGTGTATCAAACCGTGTCTGGGATCTGGTCTCAGGTCAGGTGGACTTCAAGAAATTGGCTTGCCGGATAGAAAAAGTCTGACGTAGTAGATATTGATTAAAATATAAAGTGATATCGTGTGGAACGTCGGACATTCTTACAGGACCTGATTGTTACAGCAGCAGCATTAGTTGCACCGCAGTTAGCACAGGCAAAAGTAACTAGACACAAACCGGGGATGCGTTATTTGCGTCCCCCGGGCGCACTTGAAGAAGAAAATTTTGTAGGTCGCTGCATTCGTTGTGGACAATGTGGCGAAGCCTGTCCCAATCGGTGTATCAAATTCTTTGGTACAGAGAATGGTCTGTCATCTTATGCCACACCTTATATAACACCACGAGAACAGGCCTGTATCTTGTGTATGAAGTGTGGTGATGCCTGTCCTACGGGTGCCATCAAACCCATCAAGCGTTCTGCTGACACGATCCTGGAACAAGTCAAGATGGGTAAGGCACGGGTTGATAAAAGTCTGTGTCTTTCATACCAGGGTAAATCCTGCGGTGTTTGTTATCGTGCCTGTCCCTTGCAGGATATCTCAATTACTGTCGGGTGGATGGAACAACCAACTGTGACAGAACATTGTGTAGGTTGTGGCTTATGCGAACGTTCCTGTATACAGATCCCACAAGCAATAAAGATTATTCCGAACTACAGTTGAGGACACATCTAAAAATGCACTTTTCACCCCTCAAGGGGTACCGAGGTCCTTGAAGTCGTCCTGCATCCTTGCAGTCGTGTGTGCGGTGCTTCCTTTCTCTCACGACAAAATCGCCGGGAGCGATTTTAAGTGCTAAACCTGAAGGGGTGAGCCTCAAGGAAGAGGCGAATAAAAATCACTGTTTTTAGAGGTACTCTATTGATTAATCAGGCAGTATATGTGCAGAAACATTTAAACAAGTTACGCTGGGTTAGTCTCAGTTTGGTATTCAGTATGTTAATCCTGTTACCTTATCTGAGTGTGTATCAGTCCTTTGTTGCTGCGCATGCCTATGATCTGCTCTTACCATCCGAGAAACGGATTTATGATGTTATGGAATGGTTAACCCCCTTTGTTGACGATCCGGAAAAAGAACTTGATATGGTTAAAGGGACAACCTGGTCAGGCTCTTTCTTTGGTATTAAATTAAGTGATCCACTTGCGATTGTTGGGCAATCAGCAACAGGGCTTCAAGTATATTGGCCTTTTATATTAACTGGATTGATACCTGTTATATTCACTGTTATTTTTGGTCGATTTTTCTGTGGCTGGATCTGCCCGGCAACTTTTCTATATGAACTCAATACTAATCTTGGTGCATGGTTACAAAAAGCAGGTTTACCCATAGGTCAGCAACGCTATGATCGACGTATTAAATATCTCGTTTTAATTATTGGGCTTGTTCTTTCAGCTTTTACAGGTTCTGTTTTAGTCGCAGCTATTTATCCCCCCGCAATCATTGGGCGTGAGATCTATTATGCGATTGCCTTGAGTGGCTTTGGAGTCGGAGCGGTATTTTTCATACTAACATTACTTTTTGATTTGTTGGTAGCAAGGCGCGGTTTTTGCCGTTATTTATGTCCAGGTGGCGCACTTTATTCCTTACTGGGTCGTTATCGCTTATTACGGATAAAGCGTGAAGTTAAAGAATGTAATGATTGTATGAAATGCACGTCCATTTGTGAGTTCGAACTTGATCCTATGCGTGATAACTTTGGTCAGGAATGTAATAACTGCACGGCATGTATAGCAATCTGTCCGACTGATGCACTGACATTTACAATAAATTATAAAGATCTGCCAAGTCAGGGGCCCGGAAACCTGGGACATCAATATCTTGAAATAAAACAATCCCGCATTAAACAGAAAGAGGAAGCGGCGTGATCCTGGAATCCTCAGTTGACCGGACCAAAATCATGATAATGTATTTAAAAATAGCATATTACAGTGTGTTAGGTGATCGCCCATTGGGTGAGTCCACCTACTCATTTGATTGCACGTTTTTCAGGCTCAGTTGTTTGACAGCGAAAGCCTTACGTAGAACCGTCGCTTCGGACTCCTGTCCTCTCGCGACATACACTCCTTCCATGG
>CAYMPA010000032.1:13809-24125 GCA_964392105.1 uncultured Enterobacteriaceae bacterium | reverse complement strand
TAATAAAGGATTAAAATGACAGTATTTAACACAAAACATAAAAAACATACAGAACAGCCTATGTTTCTAGGCCCTGAATTGGGCATGCAACGGTACGAGCATGTTCGTTACCCCCAACTAGAAAAGCTCGCCGAACGCCAACTTGGCTTTTTTTGGCGACCTTCCGAAGTAGACATTGTCCGTGATTCAAAAGACTTTAAGGAATTATCTGAGTTCGAAGAACATATTTTTACGAGTAATCTAAAACGGCAGATTGTTTTAGATTCAGTGCAAGGCCGTTCGCCTAATTTGGCATTCTTGCCAATCACAAGCCTTCCTGAAGTGGAAGCATTTATTGAACTATGGGGAATGAACGAAACAATCCACTCTAAATCTTATACGCATATCATCCGTAACGTGTATTCTGACCCAACACAGGTATTTGATGAAGTAATGAACATCAAGGAGATTGTTCAGTGTGCGAATGACATCAGTATGTATTATGATGATCTAATTAACGCTGTACACAAGTGGAAGGCTGATAAACGCACTGTATCTGACTACGAGTTAAAGAAGAAGATTTGGCTTGCCATCGTATCAGTTAACATTTTAGAAGGCATTCGTTTCTATGTTTCATTCGCTTGTTCGTGGGCATTTGCTGAGTTAAAGAAAATGGAGGGGAATGCGAAGATCATTAAATTGATTTGCCGTGATGAAAATGTTCATTTAGCCTTTACTCAAAATTTAATTAAATTGCTACCCAAGGAAGACCCTGACTTTAAGAAGATTCAAGAAGAAACCAAAGAACAACAAATCGAAATGTTTGAATCGGCTGTTCAGCAAGAGAAGGATTGGGCTAGTTATTTGTTCAAAGATGGATCAATGATTGGCTTGAATGAAGAATTATTGGTTCAATACGTTGAATGGATTGCTAACAAGCGAATGATCGCTGCAGGCTTACCGAGCTCATTCAAAGTGCCGCAAGCGAATCCGTTGCCATGGACACAGAAATGGATTTCAGGATCAGAAGTTCAAGTGGCAAATCAGGAAGTCGAATCCAGCTCGTATATTATTGCAGGAACAAAACAAGATTTAGATCAAGACACATTTAAAGGATTTTCATTATGATCACAGTGTACAGCAAACCAAACTGCCCGTATTGCGTTCAAGCAAAGAAGCTGTTAGAACGATGGGATATTGAATTCACGATGGTCGATGTTACAGAAGACGCCAAATCGATGGAATTCATCAAGAGCCGGGGACACCGCTCTGTACCGCAATTATACATAGATGACATGATCTTAGTAGAAGGCGGTTTCCAAGGTCTAGAGAAAATGACAAAACAGCAAATCATGGAGAAAATATAAATGTTAATTCAACAACCAATCAAAGATGGTGATATCATTGCGATCAAAACAACAGCTGGCGAAGAGCTCCTGGCTACATTAAAGACGATGAATGATAATTCGTTCATCGTGTCTAAACCTGCGAATGTTGCTGTCGCAGAAGGTCAGAACGATCAAGTAGCTGTGGATTTTCATCCAAGCATGTTCAGTATGGACATAAATAATACGGTAGAAATTATTAAGGCGTCTGTATTCATGGTTACGAAGCCACGGAAGGAATTACTTGATGCTTATATTCAAAGTACATCTGGCATCAAAAAAGCGCCAGCAGGAATCTTAGATGGGCAAGGCAGTTAGACAGGGTGATGTAAACTCGGCAGGTGGAGCGACAACACAGGGTTCAAGTAAAGTAAAGGTTGAAGGCCGTGGTGCCTGCTATCCTGGTATTATGGTTACTCCGCACCCCTGTTGCGGAGCACCTGGTTGCGCGGTTCATTGTGCTGCTTCTACTACCGGTGGATCAAGTAAAGTTATGGTTGAAGGCAAACCGATGCTTCGTACCGGTGATTCGGATAGCTGTGGTCATTCCCGTATGACTGGTTCGTCGAAAGTGAAGGTTGCGTAATGAGTTGCGGTAGCGGATTATCGCCATCCAGCTTACTAGCAGGCGCCGGCATGGCTGGCGGCTTAGGTGGCATGGTATCGGCTATGGGCCCTGTAGCAAGTTTAGCGGGTGGTGGCGCCGTATTAACACAGGCCTCGAACGCTCTATCAGTAGTTGCGGCAGCGACACCAGGCGGCATCCCGGCTGACCCATTGACTGGATTAACAGGATCTGTTCTACCAGCGGTTATCGCGGCTGGTAATAGTTCCGGTATAGCATCGGCATTGACGGGTCAAGTACCAACCTTTGCTCAATCAGTACTAGGTGAAACTGATATGCTTGGGTCACTGGTATCACAAGCAACCACATATTTACCGGCAGATATTAGCTCAGGTGTCCAAATTTTCAATCAAGCATTGAGTTACAGCGGTTTAAGTCAAGATATCATGCAGACCGCATCGAAGGCATTCGGAACTGAATTCGGCGCCATTACTGATTTGGCAAAGGATTTCACAAATGGTGGTTTTTTGGGCGAAGGCATCGGTGATTTTAACGAAATGTTGACGAACGGCATCGCCGGATTAACTGACGGGCTTTCGAGTTCCATTACAGATCTTGGTGCGAACTTCAGTGATTTTGGATCATTTGGTGATTTTGCAGATCTAGGTAATCTGATGAATCCTGGCCAGATAGTTAACCAAATGCTGAACCAAGATTTGGGCGATATAGGCAACCTAGCTAACTCATTATTAGAAAATGGTATCCCGCTTGATGATCTGCTAAATCCTATATACCAATTTAAAATTCAAGATGTTATGAATGGCATTACAGACGCGGTGGACCTATCTGATATTCAAGGTGTTATGGGCTCGTCGCTAAACATCAATGCGTTGGGTGAGTTAACTGATTTTAGTAAGATGATTGATACAAACATCGCATCCACCTTTAATTCATTTTCAGAATTAGGAACCAATATAGCTGATTTAGGAACTGGGACAATTGAGTCTATTGGTCAGTACGGTGAAATGATCGGGAATATAGCTTCAGGCGACGATTTGCCGAACCTTCTAAATAAAACAACATTGATGGATCAAGCGTCATTCGATCTTATCGCCAATTCATTAGGAAATGGAACAGGTCCTGCTGGAAGCGTTGTGTTATCTGATATTTTTGGAACAGCAGGCGCGTATGGCCATGATGTATATTTAAGTGCCTACAAGGACGCCACTGATGCATTGGAAACATCCGGAGTAACATCCCTGGCATCGACGTTATACAGTGAGCTCTCGGCAGGTATAGGCGGCAGCTACACAGTCGGATCGAATATAACTGATCCTCGAACATCAATTGTATACACCACGTTGGATGATTTTGCTGTAGCAAAAACAGCACAGATCACGTCCGAGTTTAGTGCGTTAGATAGTAATAATGATCCGTATCTATCCTCAGCCTCATCAACGTGGTCATCATCAGCCCAAGCGGCCGTGACTGAAAACACGGTAATTGGTCAATCTGACATAGACCCATCGAATGTCACAGCTGGCCATACCACCAGCATGTGGTCATTTGCTGGTCAACTAAACGAGCTTGGTAAGGATGAATTTAATTCTGGTCAACATATCGAACGAGTATCATCTAACAATGTTACTGGCGAGGCAATGAAACATGCCTTGCGTGAAGGCCGGAACCGTAATCTATATTCTGAATACGGCATGGAATACGCAGGTAACATCAAAAACACAAAAGAATCTTCGTCTAAATACACTGATCCTATAGTGTAACACAATAATTCAAAACTGGCATGATTATTAATGGCCGGTTTAAATAAATACATGAAACGGAGCAATTTTCATGCATTTATCAAGCAGTCATTTATTCACAACTATATTTGAATTCCTACCAGTAGTCCTAGCTATCATTGCGATATTTAGAGTTCACTCATCGTGGGAATACGATAGGAGAGCTGATAAACGAATTGCTGGATTAGCAATGTTTTCATGTGTTAGTTTAATAATTACACATTTAGCGTGGTTAAACGTGCATATTACTCATGACGCTGATAGTGTCAGTATGCCTGATCTTATTTCAAATCTTTGGACAATACAAAATGCATCAGCAATGCTTTTAATCATTGTTATATCTAGTTGGAAAAGATAATGGGTGACAAAGTAGAGTTCAAATTTCATTTACCGAAAGTTATCAATTTTATACGATTGATTCCATTAGAAACTCGTGGTATTGAAATGGTATCCATCTTGGGGCTTATTGGAATGATAGTCATTATAAGCATGGGCGGCTCAACAGATCGCTCTGATCCAATATATCGTGAAATGTTATCCGCTAGCGATCCTGTTATTTGGGTTATCGGGTTAACTATATTGGCAACAGTGCATCTAACATCTATAATGACGACTATAAAAAGTAACACTTCTTTAGGTAGAATGGTATGCAGCTTAATAGAGATGTTTGTGATGATATACGTGACTACAATGGGATTTTTACTTGATCTTGATATTCTAATTGTTTTTGCTATTGGCAACACAATCGGCACGATTTGGGTTGTAATTCGGCACGGTCTAGTAAAATAAAGGATCAGCATGGTTGGATTTATTGACTACGTATTCGAATTAATGAAAGTATCACCAGACGTTGGCGACCGTGCCGCCATGATTTCTGTTATGATTGGTGGCTTCGTCGCTATAGTTGGGTTAGTTTTGAAGTTCCGCAAAGGGTCGATTGACAAGGCAGAAGTATTTTCTCAAATCGATGAACGTAGACTGGAACGGATGGCTGAAGAAGCTAATGAAAAGGACGCAGATATTAAAGATCTAAAGCGTGAATTGGCATTGATGAAATTGGAACGGGATCATTACTACTCCAGATCTCGAGATCTAGCGTTTATGCTAGGTCAAGTTGATTGGACCTACAAGCAAATCAAAGTTAAAGAAGATTGTGGCGGATGCAATGTGGTATGGCCATTAACTCGTGATATTGATGAAATCAAGGTATGGGCAGAAGAGTCACCTGTTACGACCATTGATCAAGACACTCCATCTAAAAAAACTGAAAAATAACCAGAAACTACTTGACATTCTAGCTACTATAGCGTATTATAATAAATACCATGCACTGATGAAGGGAATCGAAAGATCTTCAGGACTCGGAGGGCAGTACTCCGACATCTCCACCAAACTTTTCCTGCGGGGATGAAATTAGGATCGACTGGGGTTAAATAGAATACTGGAAGTGTCCCGAGAAACCTGGGTTAACGGAATAAAACTATAGATGCAAGCGTAAAAGCAAGCAATGATAATTTCGAAATGAACGCACGCCTAGCGGCTTAGTTCTAAGTGAAATTATTCGGGGTTCGGGAGTTCCTGTCAACAGAATACTCCCACTTTATTAACTGCGGCACCAAGTGCTGATAAGTAGTTAGGGTAACTATAAAAACCTAAGACGAGAGGTAATGCGTTAGAAATGGGTGCTGCAGAGTTTATTTTTATTGGTATGATTTGCACTACACCAATCAACACTCCGGACGGAGAGCATGAATGTTATACGATGCTATATCCGACCGTATTAACTGCTGAAGCATGTGATGACTACGGTGTACATTTGCGTGATAGTTTAGCGGATCATAATATACGAGTAGTTAAGGGAATATGCAGAACACCGATGCCACAAGATTTTATGAAAAAAAGTGAAAAAAATTAAAATTAAGTGTTGACAAACCCATAGAACTGTTATATAATGGGTATAACAAAAGCAGACATATTACAAGATGTTAGCAGTAAGTTGATACCTTGTAATAACTAAATGTTCTTTTAAAATTTAATAGGGTTTGGGCGGCTTGACGCCCATTAAGGATAATCCTGGTAACAGGGCTAAAGGTGGAATCTCTACATACCATCGCCAGCAACGGTCCAATCAAGCAAGTCCGGATCCCACTGTGAGGTGTCCTCTATGTTGTGTAGGGGAGTAGATTAGACGATTTGGAATAGTCCCGTAAAAGGGAGAAGCTCAGGCCAACGGTGAGAGCAAAATGAACCTGCCAGTTCATACTATTCATGCAAACAAGTTAAAAATCCAGGGTTAACGGATAGTTGAATTAGTTCGATGATTTGCGTCAAAGAGCAGTCAGCAATACAAAGGAAATTGGATCTCGTTATTTAAAAGGGAGACAGCGTCCTAAAGTATGGTTAAGTAGCTTGCAAGGCAAAAGACATGAGGTGAGTTGTATAGCGTTTCCAACAGGATCCGCCGCAACAGAGACTGCTCATCTTGGTAGATTATAAATATAGCTTAGTGGTTAAGCATCTGACTTTTTAATCAGAAGATCATTGGTTCAATTCCAATTATTTTTTCAAAATGCAAAGACAGTCTCGGTACTATGTTAAAGGAGCCTAATCCTACACTTTTCGGAGAATGTAGGTCCTGGAAGCTCGCAAGGCTGAAAGGGTTATTAAATTTGAATTCATAATCTCTTAGCGGAGATGAACAGCTTGCACGGCTGGTGGGAAAAGATTTGATGAGTAGCATAGTGTGTCAAGTCGACAGCCTGACTTTAAACGGCGGCTTTGGTGATTACTAAGATACGGTTTATTCCGGCTTAGTGGAAACATAGTTAACATTCACCCGCAAGGTGTTTGGTACGACTATAAGATTGCTATTAAAAGGATATATTCTCAATCCTTAATAATTTATGTACAATAGCCAAACGGTAAGCAAAATGAGGGTGGACCGTCTTCGAATTGGTATTAAACGCTCGGTAATAGGTTAGCTATTATCAATAGGGCAATAGAGCAAGGCGTATATATTGTATGTTAACCAGGTTGAAAGAATCCACAGGAGGAAACGATGTAGATCACATACGTTATGTCATTTATGGATAAATACTAGTAGACCGTAAGGTAAAAGAGATGCAGGCAGATGCCAACTGTCGATAGTCGCCACATAGCGTTAGCGTCAAATAGGTATAAAAAATGTAATAAATAATTGTAAAATACAACTAGATAATATAATGATTACAGATATAGAAACAAACCCCTTCAGAATAATTTAGCTCACGTGAAAAGCGTGGGCGTTATCTGAAGGGGATTTTTTATGAAAAGATCTATTAGACGTCACCACCGCGCTCGACGTATTAAAGCGGAATACAAGAAATGGTTGTATACATTTGATGGCGACTGCGATCAAGCGACAGCCCATTCACGCCGTACCCATTCACTTCGTACACCATGCTCGTGTTATATGTGTGGAAATCCAAGAAAGCATTGGGGTAAAGAAACAATTCAAGAACAAAAAGCACCAAAAATTTCTGACTTTTTTGATTAAAACTGTTGACACCGTGTGATTTCATGCTATAATTAGTGTATAAACAGAAGCAAACAACGGAGATGATTATGGACTTCCAAACTGTAAAAGATACCATTGGTGTAGGTTATGCTGTTTCAAGAACTGTTGGTGATTTTGGCTTTGATGAAATGCTTACCGAAGCCCTTGGCATCCAACGTATCACTCCATCGCGTTATTATGTTAAAGAGCATTTGCTACACAGCACTTATACTGGTTTGAATGATTCAAAACAAGATGCAATTCAAGACGCAAAAGAAGCTCAAAAAGAAGCTTTTGATCGTGCTATTGATACGCTTACTACATGGCTCGAAAACGGTTCCAAATCCTGGAAGATGCAGGTCATTCCTTCATATCGTCGTATGAAAGCTGAAACAGAAGCTGTTCTTGAAGCTATAAAGAATTATGATCTTGATAGTATTGAAGTTGAAGTTGAACCTGCTTATGATCTCTCAGATCGCACAGGTTTTATTACAGACATTTTACCAGTAGGTACACCGTTGTATCTTGCTACTACTTACAACAGACTGGAACTTGAAGAAGTCACCATCAAGTCTGTTGGTTGGGGTGCTGGTTACTTGCGTTACAATACAGAAGATAGCTATATCGAAATGCGTGAAGACGGGTTGCATACCAGTTTATATGGTCAAACGGCACATGAAACTCTTGAAGAAGCTGAACAACAAATGAGTGATTTTGCCAAAGCTGAAATCACTAAGTATCAAGGTTGGGTAAAATAGTATGTTAACTGCATTTATAATAATGTTGGTGATTGAAGCTCTTATTATATTTGGTGGTGGCTATTTGATAGCTAACTGGCTAACAACGAAATTCAAAGGATGATAAGATGGCTTATCAACGTACTCGTGCAAAGATTGAAACTGATATAAACTGGAATGGCCACTTCTTAGAAGGTTCTGAGTTTCAATTCCCTAGCTCGTCTGGGAGTTCAGTCTATACTTTAACTGTTGGTCATGTTGGCCCAGTTTGTGATTGTCCTGGATTTAAGTTCAATGGCAAGTGTAAACACATCACTGGCTTTGTTAAAGGTTTGGAAGGAGAAGATGATGACCGCTCAACTTGAAATTGTTCACACGAGTTTTGAAGATCAAATTCTTGAGCGTATACACACCGAAGGACTTTGTGGTGCTTCATGGGAACATTATACTGAAGAAGAACGCGAGCGGATTGCCAAAGAGTTCTGGTTTGGTTTAGATTTGATTGATAGGGAAAATAATGAGTGAAAAATACAGCAAATTAGTTCAAAATGAACTTAAATGTGGTCAATGCGGTGATACGATTTTCTCCGCACACCGTCATGATTTCAAGTATTGTAAATGCGGAGCGGTCGCTGTTGATGGTGGAATGGAGTACGTCCGCCGTGTTGGGGATTTCGTTAATGCCATTGAACGGTCTGTTTATCTTGATCAAGATTGTGTTGATGCCATGCGGAAGGCTTCTGGTGATTTCACAACTGAACAGCCAATGGAATGTGCCAAAGCTATTTTGGGGGTCATGGATGAACACGGGTATATTTCTAAAATGCCGGTTCATCCAGAATGCCTATCTGATATGAGAGAAGCAGTAATATGGGGGCAAGATAACGGTCGTAATGGGTATGGCATTGCCCTCGCTGTTATGCGAGCCATTCGTGATAATGGCTTTCTGAACCAGGAAGACAGCCGTGAATAATGAATTTGAAATGATCCAAATGGCTGATATTAAGCAAATACTTGTAGCAATCATTAATAGTATTATTGCGGCACCGCAACGGTTTATTGGGTGGACTAAGAAAGATCATGTTCGAGCTGACTTCAAAGGCATCATGTTCTTGGTGGGTATTATTGTTTATGCTAGTGTAATCTTATATTATATGAGTTGAAATAGCATAAATACTCCGAGTAAGGAGTACAATATGTTTGAGTACAGAGCAGTCGTTAATCGCATCGTTGATGGTGATACAACAGATTTGGATATTGATTTAGGTTTTGGTATCTGGCAACATAAGGTTCGTATCCGTTTACAGGGCGTAGATACTCCGGAATGCCGCACCCGTGATTTAACTGAAAAGGTGTATGGGTTGATGGCAAAAGATTTTGTTATTGCGAATATTCCTGTAGGTTCAGAAGTCACCGTTCAAACATCACTCGATAAAAAAGGCAAATTCGGCCGTATCTTGGGCGTCATCATGTATGACAACGGCACCAAGAACCTTAACGAAGACTTGATCAACGGTCATTTGGCTGTTCGATATGAAGGTCAATCGAAAGCCTTGATCGAAGAAGCTCACATCTTAAACCGAACCTTTCTCACTGCTCAGCCAAAAAACGCTTGACATTTTTAAATTCTATGCTATAATAAAGTATATTGAGATAAGGATTCGTATGAGAAAAAATCTTATTTTACTGGTATTGTGTACGGGCATTTTTGGTACGGTGATTTTGTTAGGGCCGATCCCAGCAAAACGTCATCATGAATATACTACCACTGTTCCGAAAGTTCAAGCGGCCCCGGTAGGTGCAGTTCAAGCGGTTGAGCTCCCTCCTATTTTTGAACACACGCCGGATTTCCAACCATGGGATTCAACTAAACGCACATTGATTGATTGTGACAAAGAACGGCAATCGGATCGCATTGCCTTAGCATGTAACATCTATCATGAAGCTAGATCACAATCAGATGAAGGCCAGATTGCTGTAGCCTTAGTTACCCGGAACAGGGTAGAATCACCCAAATACCCATCCACTTATTCTGAGGTGGTATGGCAGATCAAACGTTCACCACGTACTAACCGCCGTGTCGCCCAATTCAGTTGGGCATTAGACGGCAAACCAGATAAAGTTCGTGATTCCCGCGCTTGGATCAAGGCGTGGAATATAGCAGGTGAAGTTATTTCGTATAATATCGACGATTTTACTAACGGTGCTTTATGGTATCATACCAAAACCGTCAACCCAGTATGGAATAAATCAATGGCGATCGCTACTGTCATTGATGATCATATTTTTTATGTCAAAAACTGATACATGGAAAGC
>CAYMPA010000032.1:0-13709 GCA_964392105.1 uncultured Enterobacteriaceae bacterium | reverse complement strand
TATACCTTTCTCAAGCCATTCAAAATCATTTTGGAAACCAAATGAGTAAACAGGATACATGGCGAAATCTAAAATCACCTACTGGTCAAACGTGTTTGAACTGCCATCAAATAGCTCGAACCTCGCCAAATAGTTTTAAATGTGGATTGGATCAAAGCATGACAAACAGTATTATGCGTAAATGCAACCGTTCGTTATCACCGTATTTAGATAGAACTTCGACTGAGACTTATTGGAAATGGGACGGAATAAGTGAATAAAGAAGAAACATGGAAAGCTCTTACGACATCTATAGATCATTCATGTGAAAACTGTAAACATGATCAGACATTTGGTTTATCTCCTGGTTGTCTTATTTGTATGTATGGTGAAGAGAATATTGAACACAGACTTGGTAATTGGGAATGGAATGGCAATTGGCCGACAGAGTAATAATTATTAGCGAACATTACGCCCATTATAAACGCGATCTTTTCGTTGACGGGTATCTAGTTAAGATCGTCCGCCCATCGACATTCCCCCATAACATACGCGGGTTAACCGCAACGTGTATAATAATGGACGAGTCCACGAATTTATCAGAAATCGCTCCGTATTGTTGGCCGATATTAATTCATAACCAGTCGCCTCGTGACAGCCTTATAGTTCTAAAAACTGGTGAACTTAGTAAACCATCTATGTGGAGTAACTTACGCCGATCATTTGAACAGGAACGTAAAATTATCTCATCATTAGTTCAAATGGGTTACCTTTCAGTTTATGATTATCATTTTTCTAGAGTAGTGGATGAGATTGGTGCCTAAAGAAGATACGTGGAAGGCTCTTAAAACACCGCTAGTACCAGATCATGGGTGTAACAATTGTACATCAGGTCCGAACAGAAATACTTGTTTGAAGTATAACGGGTCACCGATCCGATGGGCACGTGAACAAGACCATTATTGTAACGGTCCACCTTTTTATCTAACAGGGTATGATACGCAATGGAAGTGGAATGGTTAAAGCTGATAAAACTTGGGCATCGCTAAAATATC
Source organism: uncultured Enterobacteriaceae bacterium (assembly GCA_964392105.1). GTDB lineage: Bacteria > Pseudomonadota > Gammaproteobacteria > Eutrophobiales > Eutrophobiaceae > UBA7359. Next base: position 12,675 of record CAYMPA010000032.1, on the reverse strand, counting down.
TAACCCTTTGTCACGGGTGTAAGTATAGTGATCCTTATCCTAGATTAACTGATCAGAATGATTTATCACGATGGGTGTGGTGTACAAAGCATAAACTTATGCCAGAAACTGATTGCGAAGATTGGAAACATGATGAATAAGGAAGAACTTTGGAAACGAATGGGACTTCCGGCGGATTTCAGACAAAATTGTATAAATTGTGTCAACACAGGCGGAATAGATGAAATATGCAAATTTACGTATTCTTGCTCTGCGGAACACAGAGGCGGTCCATCAACCTCACTTGTTAATAATGAAGATTATACGATGAAGGGTCCAAACATGTATGAATGGGATGGCACTAGTAACTGTCGGATACTAAATACATAAAAGGAATATAAATGTTTTTACGCGAATTATTTGAATCTAACTCTACACCTAGTGTCGTCTTTGTACTAGGATCTGCCTCTCAAGGAAAATCATCTGTTGCTGATAAGGTAGTTGAAGAAGAGTTTGGCTTCACATTGATTGATTTGGATCGCCCGGCGGACAAATATCGTAAACAGTTCAATATTCCTGATTCAATTCCCAAAATGACTGATGCTGAAAAAGCTCGTCAAGCTGAGAAAAAAGAACTCAGGAAGCAAGGCAAACTTCCGCCAGCCCCTAAAATGACTGATTTTGAAGATCCGGAAGATTATTTAAAGACAATCCCTGCTGGTAAACATGGTCCACATCACGCTATGATCGCGGCAGGTGCTGTGACTAAGAAGCAAGCTGAACAAGCGATTGCTAATAAAGAAGATCTGGTATTTGTCGAAACTGGCGGAAAGGCTGGTATGAAGGGCCGCATTGAACAATTCAAGGAGTTAGGGTACAACGTCTATTGTATTTTTGTTGCTATTCACCCTGAACTTGATCTTAATTCAGAACGTGATTTCAATGCTGTTGCGAAAGAAACGATCCGCCGCCAGAAAAACAGATCACGACAGCTTGATCCAGAAATTATCAAGAAAGCGTTGAAACAATCGCAGAAAACAAAAGAAAAGGTTCTTCCGTTATTTCAAAATATTGAGTTCGTTGACACAGGTAAATTAGATCAAGCTCAATCAGCCGACCGCACAAGACAAATTATGAAAGCCTGGGGTTTATGAGGTCATTTGAATTCATAACCGAACGGAAGATGGCCGATCTGTATCATGCGACCTCGGCAAAGATGCGTTTGAAGTAGAGATGATATGAGAATTAGCGAAATTACAGAAGCAGTCCTTCAACCTGATCAACTGGAGATCGAAAACTTGGCATCGGTCATTGATATGACAAATGTAGAATACAAGGAATTCCTAGCATCCAATAATGATCAAGATGATCCGGAAGAGCTTGCTGATATCATGACTTCAATATTCGACAGCATGGATGTTCCGATTGATGTAATGGTTGGCAATCCGGGCGGGAAAGCGGTTGATTGGTACATCCAATCCGCTGTTGTTCACGGTGGCGGCGAAATTGATTTGATTTTAGACCCAGATACGATCATCGGACATTGGGGACCAGAATCATTTAAAAAATCAGTTCTTAAGACATTAGAGCATGAAAACATTCACCTCCGTCAACGTGATCGAATGGGCGACGACAAATATAACACCCTGCCATCTGGTTATATGAAGGGGTTAAAATTACAGAAAAAAACTGGTAAGGAACGAGATTTGATCCGCACCTATCTACGTGATCCGCAAGAATTGATGGCTCATGGTCATGATTTAGCTCGTGAGATTCAAGCCAGTTCCAACCCTGCTCAAGCGTTACGCAACCCAGAACGCTTTAGAGAAGAGCTGCCTGTGTATGACAAGCATCGTTTGATTTTCCCAGCGAATGCGAAGCCACTTCAACGATTGATTTCGTACGCTTCAAAATACCTAAAAAATTATTCACAAGACGATTGACATCTCCTGTAAACCTGCTATAATGAAGTATGACAAAAGAACAGACATGGAAATTGCTGAAGATTGAGCGAGCGTGCGAGAATTGTGCGAACCGCCCTACTGGCACCGTTGAATTATCAGGCAAAACCAGCACATGGTGTAATATGAAGCGAGGCTATCTAACCGCTAACCGTGGTGCTGACGACCCAATGTGTTACAATTTAGAATATTGGAAATACGACAAAAACGCTTGACATCCTGCGAATCCATGCTATACTGTATGTATAAACAAAGAGGAGATAAAGATGTCAAATTGGAAAAACCACTTCACCGATCAAGTCGTACAAGACGCCCAAAACCGTTTCGGCGTTGAAATCAATCCTACGAAGATTGAAGATTATTTTGAAGTTACCGATGATGATCTTAAATTAGATCCCTCTAAACCAGCTTATATCGTAAAAACACTATGACAGACTCACAAGTAAAAGACCTCAAAAAAGAGGTTAAAGACCTAAATGAAGAGTTGGGCAACGCCACTGTTGTTACTCAAACTCCTATCAATGATATTAGTTGGAAGATAAAATGGGCCGCCGCGATTATTGGTATTATCTCGGCAATTTTAACAGCCGCTGAATTATATCCGTGGAATATGGTTCTAGGATTTATTAGCCTATGTGGTTGGGCGTATGTAGGGATTCTTTGGAATGACCGCGCCATGATTTTAATGAATGTGTTCTTAGCAGGCGTTTATACGCTGAACCTAGTAAACCAGTTAAAGGAGTATTTCTAATGACTCAATATGCTGTAGCTGTATTCGGAAAAGAGGTTGGTGACGTTCTTGTCACCACTATTGAAGCCTGTACTGAAGAACAAGCGATTGCTCGTGGCAATATTCTTGCTCCTGAGGGATATTTGGTAGGTGATGTACAAGAGCTGTCAGAACTAACACGCGGAACTGATTGATATGGCAGCTAAAGATACATGGAAAGCGTTAACTGAACCGGCTGAGAAAAGTTGTCTGAACTGCGTTCATGCGTTCGGTTTCGGCACACATATGTATTGTAAAATAGGCACTGATGGGCCGTCGCATCGTCTATGTAGGATTCAGAATCAGTGGAATTATAAACGGTGGGAATGGGATGGAAAGTAAAGATACATGGAAAGCGTTAACCACTGCTCGTGAATGTTCTACCTGTGAATATTCTATAATTTCAAACACCTTGGGAAACTACACGCTATGCGGCCATCCGTTCATTGCCGGTACGCCGCCCCTTAATGCTAAAAATGACGTTTGTGATAAATGGAAATTGAATCATGGCAAGCATTGACACGTGGAACGCATTAAGGCAGCCAGCTGAACGATCATGTGAAAATTGTACTCGTCCTGGATTCTATGGTCCGAAGTACAATAGAACATGGGTCAAACCCTTGCCTCTCTACACTCATCAGTACCCAAGGAAATTTGATGAAGGTAACGTATTTTGTAAAATTTGCGATAATTCGATGAAAGAAGGATTGGGTAGATCGAAATGGAAATGGAAACGTGAGTAAAGAAGATACATGGGAAGCCTTGAAGGGTCCTTCTCGCAAATCGTGTTCAAATTGTAGTCACTGGGGTGACCTGAAATATTGTTCGATGAAAATGTGTGGTTCGTATTCCGGGATTATCCGAGATTGGCCAGCCCAGCGAAAGGCCTTACCAGGATGGGAGTTTGAATTAAATGGATAAAAACGATACGTGGGACAAATTAAGAGAACCGTTCCTCAAAGGCTGTTTGAATTGTAAGTATATTGATATTAATTACTCAACGACTGGCGGATATCACACATCAAGTTGTTCACGGAAAGAAAACCTCACCTTCGAAGAGCGCAATGAATGTGATATACAAGAAAAAGGTGATACTCCTAAGCATTGGGTATGGGATGGTAAATCTAAGTAAACAAGACCTAGCAGACGTTCTCAAAACGGGTGAACCGCGATATTGCGGTAACTGCAAACATCAACATGATGATTCGATGAAAAGGTGTGTCCACTGCATCGGTGAAGATACTGCTGAAAGGTTCAGTCATGTTATGTGGGAATGGTGCGGTGTTCAAAATGGATAAAGAAGAGCTTTGGGATACCCTTAAACGGCCCTGTTCGAATAACGAGATATACGCTCGCACAGGCGAATGGATTGTATGCGAACGACATAACCATCCTATTGCACAGGTCAAGCATGTTGTACGAGCTCATGATGTTTTTGAACCTAGTACTTTCCATAATTGGCGACAAAAAGAGCCTAGCATCAGTGATACAGAAAATGAAATCAAATGTGAAACATGTGGTTCTAAGTGGTTCCGCAATGAACTACATCATTCAGTAGGTACGTTCCTGCATTTCAGAAACGGTTGGCGATAATTATATAGACATTTAGCGATGGTTCATATATAATAAATACAATATGAAAAGTACGTTATTCACAGCATGGATGGCATTGTTTATGTCACTCATCATAGCCGCATGTGCCGCCTACTTCAGTATCACTGGATTATCGGTTATTTTTGCCGCCGCTTTGATCCCAGTGGTTGTTATGGCAACCACACTGGAGATTGGCAAATTAGGAGCAACGTTCTTCCTTCACCATTTCTGGAATGAACTTCCTAGGAAGTTGAAATATCCTATGTCGGTGATGGTCATGATTCTGATGATCATCACTTCAATGGGTATTTTTGGATTTCTATCAAAGGGACATATTGAACAAGAAGCCCCTACTGTTGAGCTCAGCCTAGACATCAAAGACGCTGATGCTAGAATTGAACAGCACCAATCTCGAATCACCACATTACAACAGCAAACAGATCAGCTGAACGGTGCCCTACAAAAGCTTTTGGATTTCAGTAAAGTTTCAGGGAAAACGGGTTACCTTGCCCGCAAAGCAGAGTTAAATCCTCAGCTTCAATTGATCGAGCAAGGCATCGTTGATGAGCGAGCTAAAATTCAAGAAATTCGTGATAAACAAACGAAGTTCAAGCGAAGTATGGCAGGCATTGAGGCTAAATTAGGTCCCGTCAAATATGTCGCCCAGCTATTTGGGTATGATTTAGAACGAGATCCGGAAGGAAAAGGCAAGGCTGTCCGCATCGTGATCATCATGTTTATGATTGCGTTCGACCCGTTTGCGATTTTCTTAATTATGGCAGGGGATTGGGCATTCAATAAATATCGTAAAGAACGGAAGTTTGTCGTCCTTGAAGAAGAAAACTTAGAGATTAAGGATCTAAAGCATGAAAAGGATGAATTACAAGCCGCAGTAAGTCACCATTTATTAAATGAAGAACAACTAGATCAAGAAATAGATAAAATTTCATTAGAAATTGCTAGTGTATACGAAAAGTTATTAATTGTTAAAGATAAAGAAATTGAAAATCTTAATGAAATGGTACAAAACGCAGAACATGTAGAGCATGTTGTGTTCCGTGATGTTGAAGTTCCAGTCGAAATTCGAACATCAGGTAACGATGAATATGTACAGGAATTAGAACAAGCGTTAGTTATATTACAAACAGAGCTCGAGGATAAGAAAATGGAATTACAGGAATTTTTAGATACATTAGCTGAGATTGACCAATCTCTTGAAGCAAAACCAACAGAAGTCGAGAAAATCGTTGAAGTGGTTAATGACGACTTGGTTAACGAATTAGAAGAATCTAATGAAGCATTGGCTAAGGAATTTGCTGAGGTGAAGGCATCACATCAATCTCAGCTAGAAGAGGCTGAATCCAACATCGCTGAATTGCACGAACTAAACGCTTTGAAGGAAGTTGACTTAACAACAGCAAAAACTACCATCGAAGAACACTTAGGAGAAATTACTAAACTAGAAACATTGATAACGGATTTAAAATCAAACATTAATGAGCTAGAATCAGCTAATGACAAACTAACATCTGATATTGGTGCACGAGATAAGGCTGTAGAAAACTTAAACACCAAATATCAGTTAATCGAGCGCGTTCCAGGTTTAGGTATTATGGCTGATAACGTTGCGTCAACAGTCCCATCAACTGGATTCGGAACATCATTCCCAACTGATCCTTTGAAAGATCAGTTGTTTTTACGAGTTGATTCAGTACCAAGCGTCCTACATAAGTTCGAAGGTTCGCGCTGGGTTGAGATTACAAAAGACAACGATGTTGAATACGATGAGAAATATCTACAACATCTTATCACAGAACTTGGTGATGGTAAGATTGAGTTAAATGAATTAAGTGACAAAGAACAAAGTGAAATTCAATCATTGTTGAGTAAAGAAGACGTGCTTGGAAAATAACGTAACCATTGTTACTGAACCTACGTATTACCACAACAGCCAGTTAAGTTTGATGTTGTATGACGTTCCGCAATCTGATGTGAATATCATAGCTGAAATGATATTAAATTCGGGCATTGGTATATCGCTACATATTGGGTGTAGTGATAATAATCAGGAATGGTTATTAAATACTGCTCGACAAACAGACTTCGTTGTGTTAAACTTAGATATAGAAAATTTAATAAAGGGATTTGTTTTGAGCTTTTCTAATGTTATGTATTATAATGCTAAGAATACATTAGAAACGTTAAATACAAATGAAATCAGAGATCCTATAGATTTTGTGATGAGGTTGATAAATGAGCGACAATAAAAACTTAAATTGTGATTTCTGCGGTAAAGAACGTAATGAAGTCAACAAGCTAATTGTGGGCGGTGCGACATCCATTTGTAATGAATGCGTTGACTTGTGCTATACTATCCTTGATGATAAAAATAGCGGAAAGAAAGCTAAATCTAAAGTAAAATCGCTAAATCCGATTGACCTCAAAGAACAATTGGATGAATACGTGATCTCACAAGAAACAGCGAAGATCACTTTAGCGGTAGCTGTTGCGAATCACTTCAAGCGTATCAACCACCCACCTGAAGATCTTGAGCTTGAAAAATCAAACATCATGATCGCTGGCCCGACAGGGTGCGGCAAAACCATGTTAGCTCGATCTATAGCTAAATTCTTAGATGTGCCATTTGTAATTACGGATGCGACAACTTTGACTGAGTCAGGATACGTTGGGGATGATGTTGAATCCGTTGTTGCCCGCTTATTGCACCAAGCAGATTACGATGTTGAAAAGTGCGAACAGGGTATTATCTTTATTGATGAAGTTGATAAAGTTGCCCGCAAGTCAGAGTCATCAAGTATTACACGTGATGTATCTGGTGAAGGCGTTCAGCAAGCGTTGTTGAAACTGGTAGAAGGCACTGTTTGTAATGTTGCTCCGCAAGGTGGGCGAAAACACCCGAACCAAGATACAATCCAAGTAGATACGAAAAATATTTTATTCATTGTATCTGGTGCCTTCGTAGGCTTAGATAAGATTGTCGAAAAACGAGCCATGCCATCTAGCATTGGTTTCAATGCTCCGGTTTCCAGCCTTGAGACAGGCGATACAACAAAATATTTAAAAGACGTTAAACCACATGATTTTGTAACATTTGGTTTAATTCCAGAGTTTACGGGCCGTTTCCCTGTATTCACGTATGTGGATAAATTATCAACAGAAGATTTAGTTCATATATTGACTGATACGAATAGCAGTATTGTTCAACAATACCAATACTTATTCAGTCTTGAAAATGTTCAATTGGAATTCACTGATTGTGGCCTTCGTGCCATCGCTGAACTTGCGAACGAACTCGAAACAGGTGCCCGTGGGTTAAAGAGCATTATTGAAGAAACATTACTCCCACACCAATATAATCTTCACAGTTATGCTAATAAAGGCGTACAGAAGATCATTGTAGATAAAAATACAATCGAAAATAATACAGAAGTTAAATTCATTTATGAAGAGGTAATTAATGAGAAATCAAAATAGGTTTGAAAAGAAACCATTTGTCAAAAAGCCCCGCACGAAGCAAGGCACGAAAATTACAGTAAAGTATCCACCGAACGCATCGGATGAGCAAAAGCAAAAGTCTATTAGCCAAGCCATGCGCCGCTTTAAGAAAATGGTGTCTGATGAAGGCATCATTCAAGAATATCGGGAATGCCAATTCTACCAAAAACCAAGTGTCGTTCGCAATAAGAAAAAAGCAATCGCCCGGAAGCGTTGGTTGAAAAAACAGCGCGACATGGAAGAAGACCGCGGATTTTAGGATGAAATACATCGATAATGTTATCGAAAAGATACATTCTAAGTTTGAAACGATAAATACAATTGAGTAACATGCCGTAATGGATGTTATCTATCGAGGCTTTGGGATTTGAGCCAGCGTAGCAAATCAATTTCCAGCCGTGAATGCCGAATAATCGGGTTCACTACATAAATCTTGCTTAATCAAGGAGAAACATTATGAGCAATTTTAATCACAAACTATACCCACATTTCGTTGGATTCAATCAACTATTCGAAAACATGGAACGCCTAGCGTTAACTGGTAATCGAGATACTTCCTACCCACCATACAATGTAATTTCAACAGATAATGACACGTATATTGTTGAACTTGCTGTTGCTGGCTTTGTACAAGACGAGCTTTCGGTAACCCAGCATAAAGGTGAGCTAATCATCGAAGGTTCACAAGCTACGACTGATGAAGAACCGAACTATGTTCATAAAGGCATCGGTTCACGATCCTTTCGTAGATCATTTACATTGGCGGATCACGTTCAAGTCGATTCTGTCACAGTTAAGAATGGTATTATGTCCATTCATTTGTCTCGTGAACTCCCAGAAGAGTTGAAGCCAAAAACCTTAGCCATTGCTTTCGAAGGTTGATGAGCGTGGCTCTACGTAGTATCCACATTTAAGACCCTACCAAGGGCAAAATAGTGCGGATTAGAAATAGTTCGCACTATTTTCTTGACAAGTCACAAATTTTATAGTATAATAGCGTATAAATTAATTATGGAGACAAACATGTCTAATACTGCCACTAAAGAGCTGACTAAGACGGAACTTAAAGAACCATCTATGTTTAATGTTATTTTCTTGAATGACGACAAAACATCAATGGAATTTGTAATGGCGTCATTACTTACCTATTTTGATTATTCAGATCAGACGGCTCGAACGAAAATGCTTGAAATTCACGAACAAGGCTCGGCTGTCGTTGGTGTTTATCCATACGAAATCGCGGAGCAGAAAGGCGTCGACGTTACAGTCGAAGCTAGATCACAAGGCTTCCCACTGCAGATCAAGGTAGAACCAGTTTGAAGGTAATCAACTTATGGGGAGGGCCGTGTTCAGGTAAATCGGCGGTCGGCGCTGGCCTCTTTTATGAAATGAAAGTCCGTGATCGAAATGTTGAACTCGTAACTGAGTTTGCTAAAAAGCTAACATGGCAAAAGCGCCACAATACATTAAAAGATCAAATCTATGTAACAGCCCAGCAAAATCATCGTATGGAAATATTACGAGAACAAGTAGATTTCTGTATAACAGATTCGCCGTTGCTGTTAGGGTTACATTATGGACCAAATTATTATCCAGATACATACCCTGGATTCTTATTAGATGTGTATCATTCGTATGAGAACATTAATATTTTCTTGAACCGCCCACTAGAGTATGATCCGCGTGGCCGCAATCAATCCGAAGAAGAAGCGAATGATGCAGATAGATGTATCCGGAAAATATTAGCTGAGAATAAAATTCCGTTTGTAGAATTCAATAGCACACCATCTGTTCATGAAGAGATTCATGAATATTTAGAACAGCAAAATTTCTTTAAAGCATAAATACATGAATAAAAGGAATTACGATGCGAGCTCATGAGTTTTTACGTGAATACAGTATTGGTGATGCTAAGAAACAAGTTGCTAATTGGATTCAAAATTTGGACGTAAATGACGAGGATCATCTAGGTCTTTTAGACAAAATATATAAAGTGTTAAATAAAGATTCAATGGGCGACACTATTCGCAGATCAATCGCTACACCAATTGATGATGAAGCGTGGAATGATAAGAAGAAAAAAGAAGTAATTGATGAGTTAGCTAAAATCATTTTTAGTCTTGATTCAGATGTTAAAACTACTCATGCGTTTGTTGACGAACTAGACAAAGGTGGCGTTGTAAACATTAAAGCCTTAATGCAACCGGTTAACACCTTTCATAATATTTTTTCAAGTCCACTTGCTATTGAATGCTTCAATGAGCTTAAGGCATATGGGGTTGGTAAGCAACAAAAAGGCCCAGGTGAATATGCCTTTGCAATGTTAAGTGATCAAATCAAATTATCAACTGATGGTGATTTAGATATTCAAGGTAAGCTAGTAGAGCTTAAAGCCCAACAATCGACTGCAGGCGGCCGTATCGGTCACACTGGCCGTGGTGCCGCCAACATTGCTAAAATATTATCTAAATATTATGAATTCATCCCAACAATAGCAAACCATATTCAAACTTCTCCAGAGAAGTATATTTCGTTAACAAATTTTGTCGGCGCATTAAATAATGATTTACCAGCAAATACTAGTGATAATAAGAAAATCCGAGGAAACATTGCTAACGACTTATACAGACCTTTATTTGGTTCAGTTGGTTCATTAGTTAAAGCATTCCAACAAGAAGATTTTAACCAGATTCACGATGCTTATGTGACAGCAAATTGGAATTGGTATATTGGTAAAGAACCGTTTGATGTTCTAATTGCTATTGCGTTCAAGTCTGGCAAAACAATTGCTGTTAAAGATGCCAAAACGTTACTTGGCTTGCGTGAGGCTGGACACTTAAACGCGTTTGCTATCTCGGCGTATCCATCCAAAGCTGGTGGTGGTAGAGAAGGCTTCGCCCAAATTAGTATCGCCGCAAAAAAGGTATAGACATACTAAAGTGAGTTATGCTATAATACACGTATGCAAATAATTTATGGAAAACAAAATGTTGAAGCTCTTGAAGACCGATATACTGTCCTCGAGCTCGACACCTTTTTAATTGGCGAAGATCAACTCACTGCTTATTGTATTCTCGAAGTAGATGCTATCGCTATGAACCAAATGGCAGAAATACAACATTGGAAAAAGATTCACGAAGATATGATCCATGGATATAAGACTAAGCAATGGTCATTCGTCAAGGATTGCATTGTGAATCTCCGTGGGAAATTTGGCAACGATATAGATACATTTTATGATGTGTTAAATCTTCGCATCAAGCCGTTCTTAACGGCTCAGGAGCCATCGAACTGGCGTCCGGAGATTGAAAAATGAGCCAGACCATCCCACCCACACCTTTGCTGGCTCAGCCTTCGATTGAATATTCTTTAGCTGAAGATAAAGATGCCACATGGGCAGCCTTATCGTCTAATATCGATTTAACTAGCCTATCTAATAGTACAGGCGAAACATCTGTCGACATGATGGCACAAACAGTTAACATGATTATAGTCGAGAATACAGATGGATCTGTTGGCAAACTATTAACATCGATGCGTGACATTAAATGGAATATCACATTAACACTCATCGATAATCTAGTATATGAATTCAAAGAATGTAAATTAGCTCAATTCACGTTCAATGTTGAAGGCCTTTCATCGACAGTTAATTATCACATTGAATTCAAATTTGATTCAGCTAAAACAAAATAATACTTGACTTTTAGTTTATTTCAGTGCTATAATACATATATAAGATAAATACTAATGAAGGACAGAAGTTCCTTTTACATAGCAAACCGTTAGAACAACGGGGAGCAAGCCAAAGACACTCAGAAGGAGAAATATCATGGCAAATAACGTTACACTCAGTGCATCGATGCGCACCAATCTACTATCTTTACAATCCACAACTAAATTACTTGAAACAACCCAAGAACGATTATCCACTGGCAAGAAAATTAATTCTGCTTTGGATGGTCCATCTGCATATTTCACAGCACAAGGTCTAACGAATCGCGCAAGTGATTTAATGACGGTTAAAGAAAATCTAGCAAACGCTGTGGTTGGTATTACTGTTGCTACTGAAGGTTTAGCATCAATTGAAAAACTTCTTCAACAAGCAAAAGCTGTTGCAGAAAGTGCGGCAGCATCAAGCTCAACCACTGAACGTGCCACACTGTTAGCACAATATAATGGTTTACTTAATCAAATCAATAACACTGCCGCAGACGCAACCTTCAATGGTGTCAACCTTTTGAAGGCTACACCGGATACGATGACAGTCAAATTGAATGAAGGTGCTACGACATTGGCCGTTGCTGGTATTGCTTCAGATCAAGTTGGATTGGCAGTTACTGATGCGTTAACAGGTGCTGCCGTTGTCGATGCATGGGATCATGCTACATTAGCAACCGGTCTCGTTGGCATCAACAAGGATATTGCTTTGGTTGATACCGCATTGGATACCGTTCGATCCTCATCCAAAACACTTGGTACAAACTCAGCAATCATCACCGCTCGCGAAGATTTCACAGCTAATATGATTAACCTTCTTGGTGAAGGTGCTGGTAACCTTGTTAATGCTGATTTGAATGAAGAATCAGCTAACTTGCTTGCTCTTCAAACGAGACAGCAATTGGGAATGCAGTCATTGAGCATGGCTAACCAAGCACAACAATCAATCCTAAGCTTATTCCGTTAAGATAGGATAATGTGGGAGGGTTAATTCCCTCCCATTTAACAGAGTAAGGTGAAAGGAGATAAACATGTCGGACTCAGTTATAATTTCAACAGCAGGATCAGTTCAAAACATGCCTGTGGCTGAACCTGTTCAGCCTGTTGTCCCTTCAACTCCGCCCGAAATGAAAGAGC
>CAYMPA010000031.1:0-24188 GCA_964392105.1 uncultured Enterobacteriaceae bacterium | reverse complement strand
CAAAACCCAAATCTCGCTGATATCAAATCTGTATGCTAGTCTTTATGACATCTCACACTAAGAAGGAATGGAGATAAAGGACTTGAAAAACCGTAATCCATTTTCCCACATTAACAGCGCTATATGGATTCCGTATAGCATGTTAAATATGGATCCCACATAACATACTGTTAGGCATCAAAAAATGAGTGATCACGCTAGATTTGAATCAACATATGCCGAATACAATCGAGTATTAAGAACCTGGTTCGTCGCATTTGGGGCTGGCACACCTGGTGTGCTGTTACTAAGCAATGAATCTCGTATATTGTTAAAACAAGCAAATATTTCTAGTTGCGTTATTTGGGCTCTAGCCATTGGTGTTGTTTTGCAAATCTTTATTGCTGGTTTAAACAAATACATAGCTTGGTGTAATGCATTCATAGAATCTTATGATGAAGACAAAACTATCATGGCTAAAAAACACCCAATAATTTACTTTGTTGCTTACTTAACAGATCACATTTGGATTGATTTACTTATAGATATCATTACAGCTTTGCTATTCGGATATGCGATTATTAATCTTTTTGGAGCACTAATTTAATACCTAACAAATCGCTCAAGAACGCTTCGCCTGGTACGCGCCTAAAACGGTGCGCCCCTTAGTTTAATCATTTTTTTCTTCCGTGATGTCTTGCCGAGTTATGAAATAGCGATAGCGGAAAACAGACAGGACGTCTGTTTTAGCGCATCGGATCAGGGATGAGCCTATGCGCGACGCGCAAGCGATATTGAATAATGAGGGGAGTTGAAGACCAAGGCATCAGGAAAAGGTTCTTTTGCATACTTTTCTATAAAGAAAAGTAGGGCGCCATCAAGGCGAAACAAAATGTTAAAAAAACTTAAATTTAACAGAGCTACTCAAACTTCAATCGTGTAATAAATTCTTCTTAATAAAGAAATAAAAAAGAATGGAGGGGTATCAACCATGATGTCGTCTCAGACATTGAACTTGAACCAGAGGTTCAAGTGGGTACCTTATGCAGTGTTTCAGGCTTTCCACGTGGATGGATATGCACAACAACACGGCGTTCAGGTTCCCTGTGTTATATCTTATCGGCTCAAGTTACCACGAGTATGATAACGAGCATCACAGAAGATACCCAAGCTTGAATTCTATCTGCCCTGGGAAACTGGATTATCTATATCAACCATATCCAGTTGTGTGTCTCTTACCAAGGCTTCATTAATTTTGCTTTGCAATCGTTTCAGGGTACTGTCTATTTTGAAAGTATAGTCCTGATTTTCTTTTTTGTATGCCAGCAGTTCATTAGTAATATTTAACGCTGTCATAACTGCAATTCGTTCTGATCCAATTACACCACCACTATTTTTCATTTCAGCCATTTGTTGGTTAAGGTAATCAACGGCTTTGCGAAGTGATTCTTTTTCACCTTCTTCGCAAGTGATCAGGTATTCTTTATCAAGAATGGTAACGTTTATTGGAGAGGTGTCTTTGCTCATGCACGTGTTTCCATTGCACGCAGACGTGAAATCATTGATTCGATTCGGGTTCTGGCTTGTTCTGTCTTTTCAATCAAGACGGCACGTTCATTGACAAGGTTTTCTTGCTGGTTTCGTAGCGCAGAATTTTCAGACTTCAGCTGACTTACAGTACTGATTAATTCATCAACTCGCGCTTCGAGTGCCCCGAGGTCTGTATTTTCGTTGTCGTCATTGCTCATGATGGCTTCCTGATACCAGTTCCAGCGTGAACCGGTTTTTTAGTTGATTTATCATAGGAACATCAATATAGAATGCCTGAATTAGCTGGTCAACTGGTGATCACAAATAGAAGATGCTGTGTGCCGCTTCCTGCTTGCTCGCATGTTGTACGAGTTGGTGAGATGATCACGCTGGTCTGGTGCGTTATACGCGTGCTCGTGACCGCAATCATAGCCGTAGCTCTGGTGTAGGGAGCATGTGCGCGTATAACGTGCCAGAGCTAGTGAGGGTTCGCCAAGCGATAGGCTGGGTATAATTTGTACTTTTTCAGTAAACACTGAAATCCTAGCAGGACTACACTATGGCTCTATTGCTAGTGTACTCGTACAACATGCGAGCTAGTATTGTTCAGTGAAAATCAATCATTTATTAGAAAATCACGTATATAATGAAGTTAACAATTGATTATGATGAAGTTAATGCCGAATTGATTACTGTACATGCCGGTGTTCGGGCCTCAGAGTGTCATGGTTTCCTGTGTGGCCATTTTTGTGCCAGTAATACAATATCAACAGATAAATGGCAGGATTATTTGCTGGCTGGCATTGATGATGAGGCAGATCTGGATGATTGTTATGCCATTCTCTTACAACTTGCTAATCAGGTCAGGGATGAAATCCTGGCGGAAGAAATTTCTTTCTCTCTGTTACTACCGGATGATGAATACACAGTCAGCGAACGTTCCAGCGCACTTGCTGAATGGTGTGATGGTTTTATCAGTGGTTTGGGAATAGGCGGGCTTGGCGAAAAATCACAATTAAATGATGAATGTGATGAATTTATTAAAGATCTGGTCGAAATTTCACGAATAGAAACGGTGGTTGAAGATAATGAGGATGCTGAAGCAGCACTGTTTGAGATTATTGAATACATCCGTGTCGGTGTCATTATGTTGCATCAGGAATGGCATCACTTGGGTGATAATAATGAAAGACCCGAGGTTTTACATTGATGGATAATAAAGAATTACAGCGCCGACGAAAACGACTTATGGATATGATCGGATCGGACAGTATTGCAATATTGCCAACTGCATCAGTTTATATACGCAATCGTGATGTCGAGTTTCCATTTCGTCCTGACAGTGATTTTTACTATTTAACGGGTTATCAAGAACCTGATGCAGTCGCTGCTTTAATTCCTGATCGTGCTGATGGTGAATATATATTGTTTTGCCGTGAACGTGATGAAGAAATGGAAACATGGCATGGGCGTCGTACCGGGCTTGAAGGGGCCCTTGAAATATATGGGGCAGATGATGCGTTTCCAATAGAAGATATGGATGACATCTTGCCCGGATTAATTGAAGGCCATGACCGTATCTTTTATAACATGGGTAACGACCAAAATTTTGATCAGCGAGTACTGGGTTGGGTTAACCAGATTAGAGATAAAGCCAGAACGGGTGTTGTTGCGCCAGATGAATTTATCTCGCTCAATCATTTCTTACACGACATGCGGCTTTATAAAAGTCGACATGAAATCAAATTAATGCGCCAGGCCGCCAGAATATCAGCAAGTGCTCACAAACGCGCGATGCAACATTGTAAACCCGGGATGCATGAATACCAGATAGAAGCTGAACTCACACATGAATTTATTCGAAACGGTGCACGTGCTGCCGCTTATCCTTCGATTGTAGGCTCAGGGGCAAATGGTTGTATTTTGCATTACACAGATAATCAGGATGAGATCAATGAAGGTGATTTAATATTGATAGATGCCGGCGCCGAGTATCAGGGTTATGCGAGTGATATTACACGAACCATTCCCGCGAGCGGTAAATATACCACTGCACAACGTAAGGTTTATGATCTGGTATTGTCTGCGCAATTAGCTGCGCTTAAACAGGTTAAACCGGGTAATCACTGGATCGATCCACATAATGCAGCAGTCAGGGTATTAACAGAAGGTATGGTTGAGTTAGGTATATTGAAAGGTGACCCGGAAGAGTTAATCAAGGATCAGGACTATACAAAATATTATATGCATCGTACCGGGCACTGGATCGGCATGGATGTTCATGATGTTGGTGATTATAAGCTAGATGGCGAGTGGCGCATGCTTGAGCCCGGTATGGTAATGACAATTGAACCGGGACTATATCTGCCTGCGGGTATGCGAGGACTTCCAAAAAAATGGTGGAACATCGGTATCCGAATTGAAGACGATGTTCTGGTAACAAAATATGGTAATGACATCTTAAGTAAGGATGCTCCCAAGACTTCTGATGAAATTGAGGAATTAATGGCTAATGCAGCATGATTATGATGTTGTAATCATTGGCGCAGGCATGGTTGGAGCAAGCCTTGCTTGTGCGATAGCACATTCTGGATTGCGTATCGCGATAATTGAATCCGTCACCCTAAGCAATAATCAAGAATCGAGTTATGACGACAGGGGCATTACCTTATCGCCTTCTACCAAACGAATCCTTGAATATATCGGCGTTTGGCAACAGCTACATTCGGCTACAACCCCGATAAAAAAAATACATATATCTGAACAAGGGCGTTTTGGTTTCACTCATTTAGATGCGTCTGTGATGGGTAAAAATGAATTAGGTCATATTGTTGTGGCTCGTTCTCTTGGGCAAGCCTTACATAAACAGTTGTCTGGGTTTGAGAATGTGGAATTGATCTCTCCAGCAGAATTAAAACATTTTCAGCGGACTGACTCTGGTATGACTTTAGACATATCACGTTCAGATAAAACTGAAACTCTGACATCAGGATTACTAGTTGGTGCTGATGGTAGTCGTTCATTGGTAAGACGATTAGCAGGCATTAATTCAAAAGAACGGGATTATAAACAATCCGCAATAGTTGCCAATGTAACAACACAAAAGCCAAATTATGGGACGGCGTTTGAGCGTTTCACACCACATGGACCGCTTGCCTTGTTACCCATCGATAAAAACCGTTCGGTGTTGGTATATACCGTTAAGAAGGAAAATACAGAACGATACTTAACTATGCCTGATGAGCAATATATCAAGGCCATGGAGTCTGAATTTGGACGCCGTCTGGGCAAGATTGGACAAATTGGTCAGCGTCGATCTTATCCAATTATTTTTATTGAAGCGATTGAACAGTATCAGCGACAATTAATTTTATTAGGCAATGCAGCGCATACCATACACCCGAATGCAGCACAGGGTTTTAATCTTGGTCTTCGTGATGTTGCCGGTTTGGCAGAATGTATATTTACGGGCATTGAAAAAGGACTTGATCTTGATGATGTCAGTATCCTGGAAAACTACATAAAATTAAGACATTCTGATCAACAATGCGTTATGAGATTTAGCAATGGTCTTGCATCCTGTTTTTATAATAAGTTGCCATTATTAGGTTCGGCAAGAAACATTGCTATGTTATTGCTTGATTCAATTCCTGATCTCAAGTCATCGTTTGTTGAAAAAGCAATGGGGACAGCAGGATTACAACCACGACTTGTTCGAGGGCTGCCGTTATGACAAATTCATCAGATAAATTTGACGCAGATGTTGTCGTCGTTGGTGGTGGTATTATTGGTGGCACCTTTGCCTGTTTATTGGGACAAGCCGGGCTTAATGTCATCTTGCTTGATGCAGGGGTCAGGCAAGTCAATTCACTTAAACAAGTCGATGCACGTGTATTTGCAATTACTATCGCTTCTGAACAAATCCTTAGAAAAGCGGGAGCGTGGCGTCGTTTACAAGAAGGCGACATTGCTTGTTTTCGTAAGATGCATGTGTGGGATGAAAATGGACTGGGTGAGATTCATTTCGATAGTGCATCAATTTGCCAGGCTTCGATGGGTTATATCATTTCTCATCAGGTAATTGTCGATGCTTTACAGGAAAAATTACTTGAAATGGAAAATATCCGTTGTATATGGTCGGTTTCTCCAGCATTTATAAAAGAAGAAATGGATGCAATGATGCTGGGTACAGAAGATGGACTTCAATTCAAAACAAAGCTTGTCGTTGCAGCTGATGGTAGTAATTCAAAATTAAGAAATCTTGCTGACATTCACTATCAAAAACATGATTACAAACAGTCTGCCCTGGCATGTGTTGTTACCACAGAGCGTCCGCATGGAGAGGTCGCACGTCAACGGTTTTTAAAACGCGGTCCATTGGCATTCTTACCCATGACTGATCCACATCAATCTGCAATTATCTGGTCCAGTAGCCCGGATCATATCCAACGACTTACCGAGCTTGATAATTCTGCATTTCACTTTGAACTGGCAGAGGCCTTTGCCAATGAGTTGGGTAAAATACAGGAGAGTACTGAACGAACTGTTTTTCCTCTTAGCCGGGCACAGGCTGATCGCTATACCCGGTCAAGAATTGCACTGATCGGCGATAGCGCACATACCGTCCACCCCTTGGCGGGCTTAGGTGCCAACCTGGGTCTATTGGATGCAGCATCATTGGCAGGAATTATTATTGGTACCTGTCAACGTGGAAGAGATCCAGGTCGGTTACAAGTATTGCGTCGTTATGAACGTTGGCGTAAGGGTGAGAACCAGAGCGTAATGTATTTAATGGATGGTTTTAAACACCTGTTTGAAAACCAGATGCAATCTGTACGATGGCTACGTAATTTTGGTCTGGATATGGTTGATAATTTACCTGTTGTTAAACACGCATTTATGAAACGGGCAATGGGGTTGGAAGGGGATTTACCCGATCTTGCAAAACCATGACATTTTGATTTGGTCAGGAGAAAAGTAAATATGACACGCTGTGTATACATTCATGTAAACTCGAATGCTGCGTCCATGCGGCATACGGTCATATTTTCTTTTCTCCTGACCAAGTTAGCCTGTCTTGATTAAGGTTAACGAGACAAAAATAATAATAAATAAAGTTTGTATATAGTATCCCAGGATAGTTCATGTCTGAAAATTCAAATCCAGAACCAAGTAATTTTATTCGTAACATCATTAATGATGATTTAAAGAATAATAAAAATGAAGGCCGTGTTCATACACGCTTTCCTCCTGAGCCTAACGGTTATCTTCATATTGGTCATGCAAAGTCGATATGCCTGAATTTTGGCATAGCGAATGATTATGAAGGCGGAATATGTAACCTTCGCTTTGATGATACTAATCCTGAAAAAGAAGATGTCGAATACACAGATTCAATTCAAAGCGACATTAAATGGCTTGGTTTTGACTGGGAAGATCGTCTTTATCATGCATCCGATTACTATCAGCAGTTATTTGATTTCGCCAAACAACTGATTCGTGATGGTAAGGCTTATGTTGACCACTTAAGTGCCGATGAGATACGTGAGTATCGTGGTACCTTGACAGAACCGGGCAAGCCGAGTCCGCATCGCGATCGAACTGTTGAAGAAAACCTGGATTTATTTGAAAGGATGCGTGCCGGCGAATTTGAAGAAGGCGAATGCTTGTTGAGGGCAAAGATTGATATAGCATCGCCCAATATGAACATGCGCGATCCG
The DNA here is from genome assembly GCA_964392105.1 of uncultured Enterobacteriaceae bacterium. Classification (GTDB taxonomy): domain Bacteria; phylum Pseudomonadota; class Gammaproteobacteria; order Eutrophobiales; family Eutrophobiaceae; genus UBA7359. The sequence continues at coordinate 16,959 of CAYMPA010000031.1, read as the reverse complement.
GCAATTTATAGAATAAAAAAAGTAACTCATCAGCGTACCGGGGATAACTGGTGTATCTATCCTATGTATGATTATACGCATTGTATCTCTGATGCCTTGGAAGGTATTACCCATTCATTATGTACACTTGAATTTGAAGATCACCGTACCCTGTATGACTGGTTTCTGGATCAGTTGCCTGTCACCTGCCATCCACAACAGATTGAGTTTGCCCGTTTGAATTTAAATTACACAGTTACCAGTAAACGTAAATTAAACGAGCTGGTTACTGAAGGGCATGTCTCCGGCTGGGATGATCCACGAATGCCAACCCTTGTCGGGATGCGTCGCCGTGGTTATACACCGGAAGCCATACGTGATTTTTGTGAACGTATTGGTTTAACCAAGAATGATACGATGATTGATGTTGGTGTATTGGAAAACTGTGTGCGTGAAGACCTTGATAAGCGTACGCGCCGTGTCCTGGGTGTATTAAAACCGCTCAAGGTAGTTATTGAAAATTATCCTGAAGGAGAAACTGAATTATTAGATGCGCCTTATCATCCGAATGACCCGGATATGGGGCAACGTCAATTGCCTTTTTCAAAAGTACTTTACATTGAGCAGGGTGATTTTATGGAAGATCCGCCTAAAAAATTCTTTCGTTTGGGCCCGGGCCGTGAAGTACGATTGAGGTATGCCTACTTTATAACCTGTACCGATGTTATAAAGAATGATGCCGGCGAGGTGAATGAACTACGTTGTACTTATGATCCTGAAACCAGGGGTGGTAATGCGCCTGATGGTCGCAAAGTGAAAGGCACGATACATTGGGTCTCTGCAAAAGATGCCTTGCAAACTGAAGTTCGTTTATATGATCGCTTGTTTACAGATCCTAAGCCGGACAGCAATCAACATGAGCAGGACTGGAAGGATTTTCTTAACCCGGATTCAATACAGGTGATTAAAAAAGCTTATCTCGAGCCATCATTGGCAGATGCTGAAAAAGAAGAATTATTCCAGTTTGAACGAACCGGATATTTTTGTGTTGATAACAGGGATGATTGTGATGGTAGGCCGGTGTTTAACCGAACAGTCACATTGCGGGATTCCTGGGCCAAGTTAAATAAGTAAAGAATACGATTTCACACGAGGTTTAGAGCTCGCTGGCAATAGCCGAATTTCGAGTAGTGTGGGAGAATATGTTTTTATAAGAAAAGATATAATTCATCCAGCTATGCAATCAAATTCAGACACACTTTATCGATCCCACCTTAAAAGTCTACCGCTGATCAGCAATGGGAAGGTCAGGGATATTTATAATATCGATGATCGGCACATGTTGATTGTTACCAGTGATCGGCTCTCAGCTTTCGATGTCATCTTGCCAGATCCAATACCCGGTAAGGGGCGCGTGCTAACCGAGGTTTCCAATTTCTGGTTTGATCGCAGCAAGGATATTATTCCTAATCACCTTACCGGTATTTCTGTTAAAGATGTTATTAAGGAACCAGACGAACTCGAGATACTGGACGGTCGATCAATTATTGTTCGCAAATTAAAGGCCTTGCCCGTTGAAGCCGTGATTCGCGGTTACTTGATTGGTTCCGGCTGGAAGGATTACCAGGCAACAGGTTCAGTCTGTGGAATAAGTTTGCCTCCAGGTTTACAACAAGCAGAAATATTACCTGAACCGATTTTCACTCCTGCAACCAAGGCTGATGTTGGTGAGCATGATGAGAATATAGATTTTAAACAGACCGTTGATCTAATCGGGCAGAAACTGGCAGAGCGGGTTCGAGATATTAGTTTAAAGGTTTACACTATGGCAGCAGAGTATGCCCTGGAAAGAGATATCATCATTGCCGATACCAAGTTTGAATTTGGCGTAGATGAAAATGATCAACTCGTTTTTATAGATGAAATATTAACACCGGATTCATCACGTTTCTGGCCAATGGAGTCTTATGAACCAGGAACGAGTCCACCCAGCTTTGATAAACAATACATTAGAGATTATCTGGAGACATTGGATTGGGATAAAACAGCGCCCGGACCAAGATTACCGGAAGAAGTTATAAAAAACACGTCGGCTAAATATAAAGAAGCAAGGGATAAACTTATTTCATAGTCAAGTATGAGATTTTAATAATGCAAGAAGTAAAAAAATTAATCGATGGTTACCAGAGATTTCATAATAAATATTTTCAGGAACAACCTGAACTTTATAACAGTCTGTTTGAACAAGGCCAGTCACCTGGTTTCCTGGTAATTTCCTGTTGTGATTCACGCGTCCATCCGGCACAAGTAATGGATACAGTACCGGGTGATATATTTGTTATTCGGAATGTTGCTAATCTCGTCCCGCCTAATGAAGTCGATGGCAAATCCCACGGTACCAGTGCCGCAATGGAATTTGCGATAAAACATATTGGCGTAAAACACATCATCGTTCTTGGACATAGTCAATGTGGTGGCATCAAGAGTTTAATGGAAGGCGATCATCTTGATCATGACTATGGCTTTATCGATCCCTGGATGAAGATTGCAAAGGATGCACGTGATCAAGTTATACAAAATCATGCAGAAGATGACTTTGACACACAATGCGTACATTGTGAAAAAGCATCTATAGAAATATCGCTTAATAATCTGGTGACCTTTCCGTGGATCAAGGAACGTTTTGATGCCGGTAAATTATTTATTCATGGCTGGTATTTCGATATTGGAACGGGTTGCTTATTGGGTAAGGAAGGGGATCAATTTATTCCTGTTAATGAACTCAAAGACAGTAATTAACCATGAGGTAATTATTATGCATAATTTTATCAAGCTTTTATTGTTGTTGATCTCGAGTTCTTTATTTATCGCTTGTTCCGACGAAAGTAATAACAGCAATGCTGGTTCAAAATCAGATCATGTCTGGAAGGAACAAACTGATACAATTAATAAAGCCAGGGAAATAGAAGGCATCATCATGGATTCAGCAGAAGAAACCAGAAAAGCACTAGAACAGCAAAGTGAGTAACATTTACCACAGTAATACTAGTTATTAATAGTTTCCATTGGGCTTTTTACTTTGTGAAACTCAAAAAGTGAGAAACAGCCACTTAACCAAGCACTCATGTCGAACGCATAAAGCGACGGTTGATTTGAATCGTTAGCCAGCAATAGATTCATATGAAATCGGAACCCGGAACATACGCATTGATTCTGCGAAGTCATTCGAAAGTTAAGGTTCAAGTTGGTCGGTGGGGTCGTCTCATTATTGAGCCGGGATATTATATCTATGTTGGCAGCGCATTTGGACCAGGCGGTGTGCAAGCACGCGTATCGCGGCATTGTCGTAAGCCTAAGTCCAAACATTGGCATATAGATTATCTACGTGAGCATGTAAGTCCTGTTGGTGCATGGTACAGCTACGAGACCAGGGAGCTCGAGCATCAGTGGGCGCAGGTCTTCTCTGGTATGGCCGGCATAATTTCAGTAAAAGGATTCGGTTGTTGTGATTGTAAGTGTTACTCTCATCTTTTCACTATATCTGGGAAGCCGGATTTTGTTCAATTCTCTAATATTATAGCTGGTGAAGTCGAATCATGGTCATATCAAGCAGCTGGTTAATAAGTGCTTCCAAGACCGGCGTTTGTAACTTGCGTCTCAATTCATCAGTAGATTAGTTGGTTATATTTTTAGTGAGGTTTGATATGGAAATACTGATTTTGGGGTTAATGTTGTGGTCATTGGTACATTTTATCCCTTCAGTGGCACAACCTGTGAAGAAAGGTTGGATCAGCATGTTGGGAGAAATTGGTTACAAAATATCTTTTGCTGTATTAATCCTGTGCTCCCTGGCCCTGATTGTTTACGGCTGGCGCCACACAATACCTACTCACATATATGCTTTGCCAATAATAGTTAAACCGATCGCTGTTATCCTTATGGTTTTTGCCTTTGTATTGTTTGGAGCAGCAAAATATCCTACACGTATAAAAAACTATATTCACCATCCTCAGCTAACGAGTATTATTGTTTGGTCTGTTGCTCATTTGCTCGCAAATGGAGATAACCGTTCCTTTGTCCTGTTTGGCTGGATGGGTACCTGGGCTATTTTGGAAATCATATTTATCAATAGAAGAGAAGGGGAGTGGGTTAAACGGCCTCTTCCGCGCTGGTCTCAAGAATTTAAGGGCTTGGCCATAAGCCTGGTTATTTTTATAGTTGCAGCAGCAGCACATCCATATATAGCTGGTGTGTCTCTAAAATAGCATAGAACAAACAAGGTCAGCTATTGCTTTGTGCCCTTACCTTGTAGGCGTTAAGACATTAATTTAATCAATGCATTTCTTGCATCAATGTCTTCAACCGCAGCCATTGCCGTATTAAAGGCAACAACATTTTTATCGTGTTCACTGAGTAGTTTTTCAAGCTGCAGGTTTTCATCAATACTCGGTGCGCCACCTGATTTATATTTAACTTCGATCTCCTGCAGGAAAGTAAAATAAGCATGTTTGCTTTTACTCATATCCTGAAAGGCTTGATATGCTATTTTTGCTTCTACGGATAATTCTTCGATAGTCATGTTAGGTTCCGGGTTCCGGGTTCCAGAGGATGTTTACTACCGTATTCCCTATCACCTATTCTCTAATACCTATCCCCTGGCTTTACTAAGCTGCACTTTCCATATCAGTGTTATATTCACCCATGCAAGCAAGACTGTTACATTTTTCACGATGTAATAATGCTTTTTGTGCAGCATTAACATTCGATGCTTCACCACCCCAGGCTTTTAAACAAGGTTCCTGTAATGCACGTCCATATGAGAAGCTTAAAGGCCAGGGGAGGTCTGGATTGTTTGCATTCATTGCATTGAGATGGGCCGTTGCCAGTTCTGCACTTTGACCGCCTGAAAGAAAGACAATACCGGGTAGTTCCGCAGGTACATTCTTGAGTAAACAACGCACTGTTTGTTCGGCAACTTCCTGAACATCGGCCTGTATTGAACATTGTTTACCGGAAATCACCATGTTGGTTTTTAAAATTGTATGTTCAATGCTGACATCCTGACTCTTGAGTGTATTAAACAAGGTAGATAATGTTGATTCAGTTACTTCATAGCAACGCTCAATAGTATTATCGGCATCCATTAATACTTCTGGTTCCACCATTGGAACAATACCTGCTTCCTGACAAAGCCCGGCATAACGAGCAAGCGCATGTGCATTAGCATCAATACAAGCCTGGCTTGGTATATTGTCACCAATGGTTATAACAGCACGCCATTTGGCAAATTTTGTACCGAGTGTTTTGTATTCTGCTAATCTATCACGCAGTCCATCCAGCCCTTCGGTTACTTTTTCATTTGGATGTAAAGCAAAGTCTTTTGCTCCGGTGTCGACTTTAATGCCTGGCATAATGCCCTGGTCGATTAATGATTTTGTAAAAGGGGTGCCATCGCTTGTTGATTGACGAATAGTTTCATCATAGAGAATCATGCCGCTGATGTATTCATTTCCGCCCGGATTGGTTATTAGTAAATCTCTATAAGTTCTGCGATTCTCTTCAGTTGATTCAAAATTAATCGTATCAAATCGTTTTTTTATTGTTGGTGTACTTTCGTCAATAGCAAGAATGCCTTTGCCTTCTGCTACCATTGCTTTCGCTGTCGTTTCTAGTTCCGCTGCACTCATTTTATTTGCCTCATTAATGCTATTTGTCTAAATATTATCTGTGTTATTGATTTCCTAAAGAGTATGTTCCAATGCCTGACCAACCTGAATCATCTTCATGTTATTGGTGCCGCCACGCCTGCCACGTAAATCTCCTTTGGTAATGATAACAAAATCCCCGTCTTCAACGGCATCTTGTTTGATTAACTGGTCGATCATTTGCTTGTTTGCTTCCAATGGGTCGGTGTGGGTGATATCAAATTTCATTGGGTAGACACCACGATACAATGCCACGCGTCTTCGTGTTGCCGTGTGTCGGGTAAATGCATAAATAGGTATACCTGAACTGATACGTGACATCCATAAACAGGTACTACCGGTTTCAGTCAGCGCGCATATCGCCTTGGCGCCAATATGATTGGCCGAATACATACTCGACATGGCAATGGCTTCTGAAATAGTTTCAAAGCGTTGATTTATACGATGGTCGGATATACGAACACTACTTTGTTTTTCAGCTTCTTCACAAATGCGAGACATTGTTTTGACCGTTTTGTCCGGGTAATATCCGATACTGGTTTCGCCTGACAACATGACTGCATCTGTACCGTCAATGACTGCATTGGCGACATCAAACACTTCAGCACGTGTCGGTATTTTATGTTCGGTCATGGATTCCATCATCTGTGTTGCGGTAATGACTGCCCGATCCATATCCCTGGCCATTTTGATCAGGCTTTTCTGTACTGGTGGTAGCGCTGCATCACCAATTTCTACGCCCAGGTCGCCACGTGCAATCATAATTGCATCAGATTCTTCAATGATTTCTTCAATATGATTAAGTGCTTCAGCACGCTCAATCTTTGAAATTATCTGTGCCTTACAATCGCATTCGCCCATCATTCTGCGTGCCTTCCTTATATCTTCCGCATCTCTTGGAAAGGAGATAGCAATAAAGTCGACCTTTACTGCTGCGGCATGTTTCATGTCTTCTATATCTTTATCCGTTACCGCGCTTGCAGATAGACCACCGCCTTGTAGATTAATACCCTTGTTATCACCCAGCTCACCGCCGGTGACAACTTCGCAATCAATTATATGTTTATCGACGGATTTAACATGCAAGACAATCTTTCCGTCATCGACCAATAGTTTATCGTCGGCTTTTACATCTTTTGACAGTTCTTTATAACTGACACCAACCTGGGTTTCATCACCTTCATCACTGCCAAGTTCAGTATTAATTATAAAATTAGTGCCTTCACGCAATTGTATTTTTCCGTTTTTAAATTGCTTGATACGGATCTTTGGCCCCTGCAAGTCTGCGATAACAGCAACAGCATGCTTGTGTTCGTAGGAAAGCCGACGAATTTCTGTCATCCGTCTTTCATGGTCTTCATGTGTTTGATGAGAGTAGTTAAGTCGAAATACATCAACCCCTGCATTGAGTAACTTTTCTAACATACCTGGTCGATCTGTTGCTGGTCCAAGGGTTGCAATAATTTTAGTTCTTCTCATCTGGTAATAATTATTCGTACAGTAATATAGTTGTTATCAGGCGATAAAGTTATTCGACCTGATATTAGAAGAAAGGAAAGTTACAATTCTCTTGCTTGCTCCATCGCTGTCCAGGCACGTGCTGCTTCTTCGAGGATATCGATAGCAGGAAGTTTTTTACCTTCAAGAAATTCCAGAAAAGCACCTCCGCCGGTGGAGATATAAGAGATACTATCTTCAACATCAAACCTGGAAATGGCAGCAATGGTATCGCCCCCACCGGCAATAGAGTATGCATTGCTATCCGCAATTGCTTTTGCAAGGCTCTCGGTACCTTGACTGAATTGATCAAACTCAAATACGCCAAGCGGTCCATTCCAGACAATAGTATTTGCCTTGGCTATCATCTCATTAAGCTGTTTCGTTGATTCAGGTCCCACATCCATGATCATGTCGTCTGCTTCAACATCATTAACAGATTTTGTTACGGCATTTGTCGCTTCATCAAATTCCTTGCCGCATACAACGTCAACAGGTAATGGTATCTGGCAGCCACTTTCTTCAGCTTGTTTCATCAATTTACTCGCAACGTCAACCAGGTCTGCTTCATAAAGTGATTTACCAACTTCATGGCCAGCAGCCTTTAGAAAAGTATTAACAATACCGCCACCAACAATTAATTGATCAATCTTTTCAGAAAGGGTTTCAAGAATAGTGAGTTTGGTTGATACCTTTGCGCCACCAATAATCGCAACAACCGGTTTAGCAGGTTCTCTAAGTGCTTTCGACAATGCTTTCAATTCACTGACAAGTAATGGACCTGCTGCAGATACTGGCGCATATTTAGCAACACCATGTGTTGAGGCTTGTGCACGATGCGCGGTTGCAAAAGCATCATTGATATAAACCTGACAAAGTTGCGCCATTTTACGGGCAAGCTCATCATCATTTTTTGTTTCACCTTCTTCGAAACGTGCGTTTTCACAAAGTACGACCTGGTGATCTGTCATATCGATGCCATTGGTCCAGTCTTTTATGACGGGTACATCTAAATTAAGAAAGCTACTCAAAGACTTTGCGACCGGAGCTAGTGAAAAGGTTTTGTCATATTCACCAGCTGTAGGACGACCTAAATGAGAAACTAATATTATCCTGGCGCCTGCTTCAAGCACCTGATTTAGAGTAGGCAGTGATGCTCGAATCCGCGCGTCACTCGTAACCACTCCATCTTTTATCGGGACGTTATAATCCTCGCGGATAAGTACTGTCTTGTCCGTTAGATTCAGATCAGCAATTTTTACCAGTTTCGACACCTATAGACTCAATTATTTTGCATTCACTAATGCAACCGTTGTATCCAGCATACGGTTGGAAAAGCCCCATTCATTGTCATACCAGGAAACAACCTTTACAAGGGTTCCGCTGATAACTTTTGATAATGAAGCATCATAGGTTGATGATGCCGGATCATGATTAAAGTCGATTGAAACCAGCGGGGCATCGTTATATGCAAGTATACCCTTAAGCGGTCCTTCTGCTGCTTCTTTCATTAAAGAATTGATTTCTTCAATCGTTGTTTCCCGCGCAGCAGAAAAACTTAAATCAACCATAGAAACATTTATGGTTGGTACGCGTACGGCATAACCATCAAGTTTGCCATTTAGCTCAGGCAATACTAATCCTACAGCCGCTGCTGCACCTGTTTTAGTTGGAATCATTGACATGGTAGCCGAACGGGCACGACGCAAGTCAGTATGATATACGTCAGTCAATACCTGATCATTAGTGTAGGAATGTACAGTTGTCATAACTCCGCCCAGTACACCAATGTTTTCATGCAAGACTTTTACGACTGGCGCAAGACAATTGGTTGTGCATGAGGCATTTGAAATGACAGTATGTGATGGTAGAAGTACATCATGATTCACACCATAAACAATAGTAGCATCAACATCACTACCTCCCGGTGCCGAGATTATAACTTTCTTTGCACCACCATCAAGATGGGCACTTGCCTTGGCCTTGCTGGTAAAAAAACCGGTTGATTCATGTACAACATCAACACCTAGTTCACCCCAGGGTAATTTAGCAGGGTCACGTTCTGATAAGACACGTACCTTGTCACCGTTAACAAGCATGTTGTCACTTTCTACGACGATAGTCCCCGGAAATTTTCCATGAGCGGTATCATATTGTGTGAGGTGCGCATTGGTATTCGCATCACCTAAATCATTAATAGCGACGATCTGGATTTCATCTGTACGGCCTGATTCATACAAGGCGCGCAAGATGTTGCGACCGATACGTCCGTAGCCATTGATACCTACTTTAATTGCCATTCTATTACTCCACTCTTACAATAATTTATGATTGAAATGTTATTTTGAAGCTAATAAATCATTAACCATTTGTTTCAAGTTTGTTTCGGTTAGTCCAAAATGTTCAAACACCGCTTTGGCTGGTGCTGATTCACCAAATGTATCAACGCCTATAGCTGTTCCATCCAGGCCAATATACTTTCTCCAGTAATCGGTAATACCCGCTTCGATCGCGATACGTTTTCGACAAGTTATTGGTAATACAGTTTCTTTATAGGTGTCGTCCTGTTGATCGAATACATCAGTACTTGGCATTGAGACAACACGAATCTTTTCCCCTTCTGAATTAAATTGCGTTGCAGTGTTAACTGCCATTTCAACTTCAGAGCCTGTTGCGATGATGATGACATCAGGAAACTCTGATCCTTCAATCAATACATAAGCGCCACGTTGTATATTATTCAGTTGCAATTCATTTCTTGGTATATGCGCCAAACCTTGCCGAGAAAACAGCAAACTAGTCGGTCCATTTCGTCGTTCAATCGCGGCCTGCCAAGCAACCGCGGATTCTACCGCATCGCAGGGCCGCCACAAGGACATATTTGGCATTAGACGCAAGGTTGCAGCCTGTTCTACGGCTTGATGGGTTGGTCCATCTTCACCAAGACCAATTGAGTCATGCGTGAATATAAAAATATTCTGGATCTTCATTAATGCAGACATGCGTAAGGCATTTCTTGCATACTCGGAAAATATTAAAAAGGTTCCTGAGTAAGGTATAAATCCACCATGTAAGGCAATGCCATTATTAATAGCTACCATTGCAAACTCACGCACACCATAAGAGATATAGTTGCCGTTTTTGTTATCTTTACTAATAACAACTGAGCCTGACCAGTTGGTTAAATTGGAACCGGTTAAATCAGCAGAACCGCCGATCATTTCTGGAAGGTATTTTGCTAAAGCCTCGATCGCATTTTGTGATGCCTTGCGAGACGCTATTGATTCGGCCTTGTCATTCGTTGAACTAATATAGTCTATAACAACGCTAGCCCAGTTATCGGGCAGTTCGCCTTTCATTCGACGTTTATATTCTACAGCCAGATCAGGATGTGCTAATTTATAAGCTGAGAATTTTTCTTGCCATTGAGATTCCAGTTCCTTGCCGCGTTCCCTGGCATCCCATGCAGCATAGTAGTCATCAGGAATGACAAAAGGTCCATGTTTCCATCCAAGTCTTTCACGTGTCAGTTGTATTTCCTCATCACCAAGTGGTGCGCCATGACTGGATTCTTTCCCTTCTTTATTTGGTGAACCCCAACCAATGATGGTGTTGCAACAGATAATGCTGGGTTGTTTATCATTTGCTATGGCATCTTCCAATGCAGTCTTGATTTCATCAGGATTATGACCATCAACATCACGAATGACATGCCAACCGTATGATTCAAATCGACCGGGAATATCTTCAGTAAACCAACCTGAGACATCACCATCGATGGAAATCTGGTTACTATCATAAACAGCAATTAATTTTCCAAGACCCAGTGTGCCGGCCAGGGAACAGGCTTCATGAGAAATCCCTTCCATTAAACAACCATCGCCAACGGTGACATAGGTATGATGATTAACAATATTAAAGTCGTTTTTATTATATTTTTCAGCGAGTATAGATTCTGCCAGTGCCATACCAACTGCATTGGCAAGTCCTTGTCCAAGTGGCCCCGTTGTGGTTTCTACACCCGGGGTGTAGCCGTATTCAGGATGACCGGGTGTTTTGGAATGCAATTGCCGGAATTGTTTAATCTCATCAAGGGATAGGTCATAACCCGTTAAATGTAATAAAGAATAGATTAACATCGAACTGTGACCATTCGACATAATGAATCGATCACGGTTATCCCAGTTAGGGTTGCCTGGATTATGTTTTAGAAAGTCATTCCACAGGACTTCGGCAATATCAGCCATACCCATAGGCGCGCCCGGATGACCCGAGTTTGCGCGTTGTACCGCATCCATACTTAATGCACGAATCGCATTGGCAAGTTCATGCCTTGTAAGCATAGTTTCCCCTCCAATTAAGGCCTTAAGCCTATAAAATATTAGTTAATCAGTGCTGCATACGAAACCTGGTGTTGTGCCACCACTCATTAGTGGCGATCAATGTGCAGTGCTTAAAAGCCGCAAAATGTGCGGCGATACAGGCAGGTTATTCACCTAAATTTCAGCCGAATATTGTCGCTTACCTGTAACTTTGGGGCAAGACAAAACCCGGATATTTCACCAAGGCGCTACAATCCATATAATTATGACTGCTATATAGTCGCTAAAATGATCATGCTCACTTAAGCATATGAATAACTATGCTTGCGGTCGTGATGCACGACCGCCAGGGATGGCGGGAGTACAGGTTATGCAGGAGCCGATTACCTGCCGCGAATCGGGCTCCAGTCCGGCGCGTGATTCATGGTTCCTAGGTGAATATCCGGGTTAGCTATTATTTTTCCACTTAATAGAGCAGCCCATGCTGGGAATTTGCTCGCGTGGCCCTTGTCCTGTAGTGGCAACCTCAGTCATCGCCTCGAGCAAATCTCGTTTTGTATCTTCCGTAGTGGGTTTCATACCACTGGCATCAAGGCGACCGCGATATTGCAATTCAAATGATTTGTTGTATCCAAAAAAGTCGGGTGTACATATCGCTCCATAGGCCTTTGCTATTTCCTGTGTCTCATCGAACAGGTAAGGAAAAGGGTAATTAAATTCGTTAGCGATTTTTTGCATATTTTCAAATGAATCCTCTGGATAGTCTAGCGGGTCATTTGACATAATGGCGACACTGTAAATACCTGTTTCCATTAATTTTAATGTGTCTTCAACCAGTCTTGTTTGTATTGCCTTAACATAAGGACAATGGTTGCAAATAAACATGACCAGGGTCCCGTTATCTCCAACGCAATCAGCTAGCGACCATTCCTTTTCATCGGTGCCGCGCAGTTTGAAGTCAATTGCTTTTTCACCAAAATTGCAAACCGGGGTTTCCATCAAGACCATGTTGAACTACCTGTATCAAGTTAATGTATGAATTTTATCGTTTTTCTAAAAATTCGTCATATTTCGTGCGATGTGTCGTGAATGAGGTTAGAATTCGCGCGGTTAAAAACTCTAAGAAAACTTTGCACAATTACTGGCAGATTTTTGCTCCATGCAAAATCTGCACTTCCGGCACACACCTCAAGGGGGTACCGAGGTCCATGCCGGTCGCACTTGGCTACTTTTCGTTCACCCCGCAAGGGGGTACCGAGGAAAAATGGGTTCAAAGTACGGGGTCGGGAAGCAACAAACTGCGTGTACACTCCGTTTTCTCGCCTCGACTAGCCTTCGCTCGTGACATTGTGCAAAGTTTTCTCCAAAAACATATGGAAGACTAAATGACTGACAATTATTTATTTACTTCAGAATCTGTTTCTGAAGGACACCCGGACAAGGTTGCTGATCAAATCTCAGATTCGGTTGTTGATGCGATTTTTACTGATGATAAACAAGCACGTATTGCCTGTGAGACTATGGTTAATACCGGAATGGTTGTGCTTTCTGGTGAGATTACAACGTCCACATATGTTGATATGCAAGAGGTAGCCCGTAATACCATCCGTGAAATTGGTTATGATCATTCAGACATGGGCTTCGACTGGGAATCTTGTGCCATATTGGTATCAATTGATAAGCAATCACCCGACATTGCTCAGGGCGTGAATGAAGGTGAAGGAATTGATTTGAACCAGGGTGCGGGTGATCAGGGTTTAATGTTTGGATTTGCCTGTAATGAAACTGATGTCTTGATGCCATTCCCGATTACCTATGCTCACCTCCTGGTAAAAAAACAGGCCGAGGTCCGAAAGAATGGTCAATTACCCTGGTTGCGTCCGGATGCCAAATCTCAAGTGACAGTGGTGTATGAAGATAACAAACCGGTCTCCATCGACACGGTCGTATTATCGACACAACATAATCCCGAGATTGAACACAAAGAATTAGAAGAAGCGATTATCGAACAGATCATTAAACCGGTGTTACCGGTAGACATGATTACCGATAAAACACGTTATCTCGTTAATCCAACAGGTCGTTTTGTCATCGGCGGACCTGTCGGCGATTGTGGACTGACAGGGCGCAAGATTATTGTCGATACCTATGGCGGTATGGCGCGTCACGGTGGTGGTGCCTTTTCTGGGAAAGATCCTTCCAAGGTTGATCGTTCAGCGGCCTATGCAGCGCGTTATGTTGCCAAGAATATTGTTGCTGCTGGTCTCGCGAATCGCTGTGAATTACAGTTATCATATGCGATTGGTGTTGCAGAGCCGACTTCAATCAGTGTTGAGACTTTCGGTACGGGCACCGTCGATGAAGTAAAACTGATTGAAGCAATTCGTGAACATTTTGATTTGCGACCAAAAGGGATCATTAATATGCTTGATCTGTTGCGACCGATTTATCGACAAACAGCGGCATATGGACATTTTGGTCGTAGCGATGTTGATTTGCCATGGGAGAGAACCGACAAGGCAGATGCATTGCATGACGCATTAGCGTAATAATTATCCGTTAAAGTTTTATACTATAATTTACGATAATAAATTTTGAATCATTGAGCCGGGAGCATTATACTCTCGCTTCATTTTTACAACCGTAGTTCTGAGGAGCGTTGCGACGGATTTTCCATCCGCTAGGCTCAGATAAAAACGGCACGATTACAACGACGCTCGCTTATTTTGTTTAACAGGAGAAACAATATGAGCGTAGCTGCTTCATCTATCTCATCTGATTACCATGTTGCTGACATTTCTTTGGCCGAATGGGGCCATAAGGAAATTCGTATAGCTGAAACCGAAATGCCCGGATTAATGTCTATCCGTAAAGAATACGCAGATGAACAACCCTTAAAAGGTGCGCGTATAGCCGGTTCATTACATATGACCATTCAAACAGCCGTCTTGATCGAAACTTTACGAGCCCTGGGCGCAGAAGTTCGTTGGGTGTCTTGTAATATTTTTTCTACTCAGGATCATGCCGCTGCTGCGATAGCCGATCAGAATATCCCTGTGTTTGCTTATAAGGGTGAGACTCTTGAAGAGTATTGGGATTATACCCATCGCATCATGACCTGGTCTGGTGGCGGTTCACCCAACATGATATTAGATGATGGGGGTGATGCCACATTATTATTGATTCTCGGTACTAAAGCGGAAAGTGACCCCTCTGTGATTGAGAATCCAGGCTCTGAAGAAGAGACCTGTATGTTTGCTTCTATCAAAAAGAAACTGGCCGAAGATGGTGATTTTTATTCGCGCACCCTGGCAAGTATTCAAGGCGTAACCGAAGAAACCACGACCGGTGTACAGCGCCTTTATCAAATGCAGAAGAAGGGTGACTTACCTTTTCCTGCTATCAACGTGAATGATTCTGTCACGAAATCCAAATTCGATAATTTATATGGTTGTCGTGAATCTTTGGTTGATGGTATCAAGCGTGCGACTGACGTGATGGTTGCCGGCAAAATTGCATTGGTACTGGGTTACGGTGATGTCGGTAAAGGTTGCGCTCAATCATTACGTGGTCTTGGTGCTACTGTCTGGGTTACTGAAATTGATCCGATTTGTGCACTACAGGCATCGATGGAAGGTTATCGTGTTGTGAAGATGGATGAAATCTGTGACAAAGTGGATATCTTTGTTACCACGACCGGAAACTTTAATGTTATTCAACATGATCATATGGTCAAAATGAAAAACCAGGCGATAGTTTGTAATATTGGCCACTTTGATAATGAGATTGATGTGGCCAGCCTGGAAAAATATGAATGGGAAGAGATCAAACCACAGGTCGACCACGTTATTTTTCCGGATGGTAAACGTATTATATTGTTGGCCAAGGGACGTCTGGTTAATCTGGGTTGTGCAACAGGGCATCCAAGTTTCGTCATGTCCAATTCATTTACCAACCAGGTATTGGCACAAATTGAATTATTTACCCATGGTGAAAATTATGAAAAGGATGTTTACGTGTTACCAAAACATCTGGACGAAAAGGTTGCCAGGCTGCATCTTGAAAGAATTGGTGCGAACTTGACCACACTTACTAAGGAACAGGCTGACTATATCAATGTTAAGGTGGAAGGGCCGTATAAGCCTGAACACTACAGGTACTAAAAATGCACTTTTTGTTCGCCTCATCCCTGAGGTTCACCCTTTCAGGGTAAGCACTCAAAATCGCTCCAGGCGATTTTCTCCGCGATAGTGCAATGAGGATTATCTTGCACTTATGTACAGGGATGTATTGTATGCCGGTTTCGCTTAAAGCGCCTACTTTTGGTGCAGGAGCAAAAACCGGTCACGAATAAATTACTATTTTTATAATAGTTATCATTTTAAAAGGGTTTTTTAACATGGAATCACAAAAACAATATAAACCTACATTCAGCTTTGAGTTTTATCCACCAAAAACACCTGAGGCAGTAGGTAAGTTACAAACGACCCAGGCTGAGCTGGCTAAACTAAATCCGGATTTTTTCTCTGTGACCTTTGGTGCGGGGGGAAGCACTCGTAATATGACATTTGAAACCGTCATGGACATTCATGATAAGACTGGCATAGAAGCAGCACCGCATATTTCCTGTATTGGTAGTCAGAATGATGAGATCAAGGCCATATTAGATAAATATATCGAGAACGGTATAAAACGAACCGTCGCTCTTCGTGGTGATCTGCCATCTGGCTCGGCTGGTTATGGCCAGTTTCGATATGCAAATGAATTAGTGGGATTTATAAGAAAGGAAACAGGTGACCATTTCCATATAGAAGTTGCTGCCTACCCGGAATTTCATCCTCAGGCACCGAATGCACAGGCTGACATGGAAAATTTTAAAAAGAAGGTCGATGCTGGTGCTAACGGCGCTATAACTCAGTACTTCTACAATCCGTTTGCGTACTATCGCTTTGTCGACAATTGCGAAAAATTGGGTCTTGATATACCCATTGTCGCAGGTGTCATGCCTATTATTAATTGCACACAATTGGTCAGGTTCTCTGAGGGTTGTGGTGCGGAAATACCACGTTGGATTTTGAAGCGTCTTCAGGAGTTCGGGGATGATCGTGTATCTATTCGTAAATTCGGTATTGATGTAACGACCGAGCTTTGTCAGCAATTACTTACTAATGGGGCACCTGGGCTTCATTTTTATACCATGAATCAGTCAGCGGCGAGTATCGCTATTTGGAAAAATCTTGGTATAGATCAAAGAGTTAATGCAAAAGTGAGTTAGATTCAATCTTTCTCGTCTCATTCTTCCTTGATTTTCCTTTCTCTCTTTTCTGCAAAATCACTTTAATTGTTCTTGCTGTAGTGCCTTTAAGGTTGTATGTTTGACTGTGAAAGTATTTAGGAATCAATGCTTTGTCATCAAATGTTCAAAAATTAAATACGTTTGTGAGTGCAGAAAAGCC
>CAYMPA010000030.1:14714-24762 GCA_964392105.1 uncultured Enterobacteriaceae bacterium | reverse complement strand
ACCGGAAGTACGGCTGGTGCTTTTGTCGGGGTTAATGTTGATCCCCCCTGGGGGTGGCTCACTCATATACTCTTTTGAGGTTGTTCGGTTTGCTAATTCCATTCTGTCAAAATCTTAGAAACACAGAAATATTTATTGTGAAAAGAAAAATCTCCGACTTTCACAGCTATCACTCTGCTACTAATCGGAGATTATTTCGTAACCCAAAGGTGATAGACGGTCGTTATTCTGCACAAAGATAAAATAATATTTTTAATAAAAAAAGAAAACCCCCGATAAAAAGTAAAACGAGGGTTTTCAAATCAGCAATGGATGTGCCCGAGGGGTTGGGCGAAGAGAACCATCAGGCAAATATAAGTAAATTAATTGGTACATCCAAGTATATAGTTACCATCTTTTTTTATGTCTTATAGACATAAAAAACCCTGCTCTCGTCAAGAAAACAGGGCTAATTACCAAAATAAGGGATAATTATTTCTTTTCTGAATAAGCTGTAATAAATGCCATTGCTGCGCTGTAAACTATTCCCAGCCCAAGCAACAATAAATTGAATTTATTAAGCCCGTCAGAAGTCATTAAGCTAAGTGCGGTGGTGATGATAGCTGCTGTGCCTGTAAGATTCAAAACACGCTTAGAAGAAATAGACACGCCTTTCTTTACTTTCTCTCGGATAAAGCTGGTATCAGAATCCCTTGTTTTGTCTCTGATTAAAGAAAGTCCTGTGTTTACCACTCCTTCGGCTACGTTGCCTACATTCTTAGTAAGTAAATTTTTAATAATGTCTCCTACTTTACTCATGGTTTTTAGTTTTGGTTAATAGGTCCAGATTACATTTTCCGGTTTGTCCGGGTCGTTGTCCACATGGACGAAAGTTCTTGAGATTCCGATGCGGTTAAATCCCGCCTGCATGCAAGCTCTTATGATGAGGTATTTTTGCCTGCCACCCTTCACACGAATATCAACGGCATGACCTGTTGTGTGTGCCGAACTATCAACACCCCCGACACGCCTGTTATGGGCTTCGGTACGATAGGCGGAGTTAATAACGAAAGGCATATTAGCAAAGCCCCTGGCAGCGTCTAACATCTCCAGCGTAGATTCTTTCATGTTCTTGCCGCTGCCCGGAAGGTCTGCGCTGTCAAACTCTGATATTTTAAAATGCTTTAGTTTCAAAATCCTAAAAATTTAATTATGACTTCCTTAAAACTTACCCCTCCGGCTGTAAAGGTAGCAAATATTCCGCCAATTATACCTATTCTTTTTGCGCTCGCCTTGCGATATTTTGAGTTTTTCTTCACCTCATGGATTAGTCCTGTCTGCTGCAATCGTTCATCGCCCACAAGCCGCATAGTAATCTTACTTATATCCTCCCCCTGACTCTGCTGCGCATCAATGACGGTGTCTAATTTAGTATGTATGTCGTCAATCTTGGACATCGGGATACCATTTATGTACAACTGCTATTGCTTCTTTTTCGGTGAGGTATGGTTTGTTTGCCCTGAACAGCTCCTTGTGTTCCTTTGGGACATCTTTAAGGTACTGAATATTGACAGGAAGTTTAATAAGCACCTCTCCGTCTTTCTGTATAGCCGTCTCTTTGCTTTGAACAACCAAGTCCCACTTGCCATCCATGTCGGAGAGCTTCAGTACTTTGTATTTGTTTTCTTTTGCCATTATGCAGGTACATCAAGTTCTAAATCTGCTTCTTCAACATTCACTGTATCCCCGTTTAATCCGCCTGTAATGGCTGAGTAGAATCTATACCCATTTACTACGTCAGAATTGAAGTTATCTCTACTGTCGTTTAAAGTAAGGTGCTGGATTGGATCTGTTAGTCCTGGTGTATTCATTAAATCCTGATTCACAACAGCGTCTAAGGCAGCTTGGGCAGGTGTGAGTTCATAATTGTAAATAGTAGGGGCTAATAAGTTCCCTGTAAATGGATTATTTGAGCCGTTTGTCCTGATTCCTATTGTGGTTGCCTGTGTTGATACACAGGATTGCCCCGATAGCGTGTCGGTCACTGCCCCTTGTGCCTGCACCAAGCCATCAAAATAAATATTAACCCCTGGCGCTGCCTCACTGCCATCATAAGTAATTAATACCCTGCACCATGTATCCTGCGAGAGCACATCTGTCACATCGGTTGCCACATCCAATCTTGCCCCTCCTGTATTTCTTACAAAAAATCTGACTGTTTCATTTGGGTTTTTAGCTATTGCCCACCCTCTCAAATTCGCATCATTTGAAAAGTTGGTCATAATGTACTCAAGGTTGCCTATTGAGCCAGCTCCTATTTTTACCCACGTACCCAATGAAAAGGCATCAGTGCCATCAAACTGAATATTAGCGTTTGTACCCCAGTTGATATACTCATCGGTGGCAACAAGCAGGGACTTGGTGTAAGAAAATTCTGCTCCGTAGTTCCTTACTTTTAAGGGCGATATGACATTGCCTATTATCAAACTTTATGAATGATAATGTCCCCTGAGGTGAGCGAGACCTGATCAAATACCTTCCCGGGCGCAGCGGTCAATAAAATACCCGATTTTAAGGTCTTGGACGTAATGTTTTGGTCGGAAGAACCGGTAATATCATTGAGCTTACTTGAGCCGTCTTCGCCCATGTCCGTCAAAACATTAATAACTGCATCGGCATTAATTTGAATAGCCCATGCCTGAATTGCTAATGTAGCCGTTCCGTCATAAAACTGAGTTCCGCCTACTCCTGCCATTTTGTTTATTGGTTGCATAGTTTAATTAAAATTAGTGATTCTATAAACGATTTCTATTGTTACCGTACTGTCGCCTGTTGCCGGATTCCCTACGCCTGTCGTTACTACAATAGGTGAATTAATGGCAGAGAAAAAGTTAGGCGTGGGATTTTTGAACAAATACCTATTCGCTGCTTCATCAAGAAGGGTAGTAATTCCCGAAGTTAGGGATGTCCAGCTATTGCCGCTTCCATCTGTCTCTAAAATGCTCAATATTTCTCCGCCTGTATATGCTACGCTATTGAAATTAAGCGATGCCGCTACCGAAAGAATATTAATTGCTTTCCCTGCACCTGGCGCAGGGATAATCGTAACCGGAGACGTAAAAATATTCAAAAGTTGAGCAGAACTAAGGGTGATTTTATTTGTAAGTACATCATTTGGCTTGTCTTTATCCCAATCATTTGTAAAGATACGATCTTCATCTTCTGATTTATCCCAGCAGAAGGTCGGCTCAACAGGGGTAATACCCAGCCATGTAGTGCCGTCATATCTTGCCCAGTCATGCTGGGCAAGACCGTCCCAGGCAGCGTCCACTGCCGTTGATTCTCCATCTAACACATAAATGTCTCCGCTTGCTTCAGTAGGCGGTGCTGCGGTCTGATCAACAAATTGAAGGGCAGCCGGAAGTCGTTGCCGCGTTTCCCACACCAAAGCCGCTTTTTCATCCTTAAAAATAAATGTAGCGTTGCCTGCTCCTGCAAATCCCTTCGGATTGTGAAGCTGGCTGTCAGGGATGTCGGGGTGTAGATTTTCTGCCATTAGTAGGGTATCGGTAGTCCTTTGTTTTTGTTGGTGTCCTGATCTGAAAAATCAGGAAACTTAGTGCTGTCATCGTCTTGTTCGTCTCTAATGAACTGCTTGGCGTCTTTTCTCCATCTCTCAGCCATAGAGGAGACGTTTTGCCTTAGCCCCCCCCTGTCTCCCCCTGAAGCTGACTGGGAGGTCTCACTTTCATTAATAAATATTCCCTTGTTTGTGATGTTCATTGAGATATTAGGAAAAGCATCGTACACGACAAAATAAGCCAGCGCAGGCTTGAGATATGAATTAAGCAATGTAGAATTGTCTGCGCTCAATGTAGATGCCTCTACCTGAGTCAAGATTTCATTGTAATAATCCTTTCCCAAAAATGGTCTCAGGTACTGCCTTTGAGCGGGCAAGATATAATCTTCCAATAATTTGGCATCAAAGGTCGAAGTCCTGAGAGCCAAGTCCCTGACTTCGGTGGTGGTTATTATTTCAGTTGTAGTCATTACAGCGAATCTGTGTGCTCATACCATTCAAAATTTGTACTTATATTGTTGGAATTTGCCCCGCTTGTTATTCTTACGATGTATTTTGTATTGGTCATTAGAATAATTTCATTGCTTCGCTGTAAAACGCCTGCTGTGCCTTTTCCCGCGCTTGATCCATCGCAATCAGGGTGTATGTCCGTGCCGTCTGTGCTGCCTCCAGATGTTCCTTTGTGTATTGCCAGCTCCGCTTGATTAGCCGAATCTCTGTCGTTATTATAGCTTGTCTGTAATGCCGTGCCGGTTTTGTCCGTTCCTTCAAAGAGAGCTATTGTTATCCCCGCGCTTCCCTTGATAGTAAATGTTATGTGCTTTCTAATCAGGGTATCCGATACTGTAAGCATATAATCCTGAGTGGCGGAATCGGCTAATGTGATGCAGTCGGAATAAAAATAATGGTCGCCCTCGTGTATCTCGTGGTGTTCCTGATTTGTTCCTATCTGTGCGCCACCAACATCATCGAAACCTAACGTCATCATATCTCTTATCAGCGTATATAGTGCATCTAAATCAGCTACGCCAGCCACGTCTGCGGGGTCAATAGCCAGAAATCGTATTTCGTATTGCGTATCGTTATTATCGTAAACATTGACCTTCGCACTGTTCTTCAAAAGCCGGATGTTGCGCTTCTGCATTAAGTGAGTTGCTGCGGGTTCTCCGGTGTCAACGAACTCTATTTGATTTCCTATGTCAGTTATCGTTACGGACATCCTTTGTGGATTTTAACAGTTTTTTGCCTTCGCCCTCGTCTAATTCCGGTCTGCCGAGAATTTCTCTTTGCTCGTCTATTAGCAAAACTTTGGTCGGGTCAATCTTAAACCCAACAGGCGGGGTGTTCTTAATTCTCAACTCTACATCAAATCCAGCTATCTTTAAAATAGTATTAAATAAGTCCAGCAGGGGTGTTTGAAACTCCGGGATCACTACCGAGTTCATTACGATGTTCCATTGATTAATGATTTCCTGGTTATCTCCGAGTTTACCTGCGGTTTGAATGCCTGCCAGCGAAGGAAACCATCTGTGTCCTGAGATGATATTCTGAGTAGCCAAAGCATCCAAATCTTTAAACTCACCGTCCTTAGCCCCTGAGAGTTCAGACACTTTGGTTTCTTGATCTGCGTCATCCAGCAGGGTGGCTAATATCTTGGAGTTTTTGCCTTCTCCTGTGAATTTATTGACTACCTCCCTTATATAGTCCTGTGCTGTCTGACCTTCGGGTGGGTCGCCAAACATACTAAGCACAACAGAAGGGAAAAACCCGTTATCAAGCCGGTCTAAATTATACGTAGGTATACGATATTCAATGTCTGCCCATTTAAGCACAGAGACATATTCAGGCACTCCGTAAAAATCAAACTCAGGTGTGTCTTGTTTTCTGTGAATGATAAAATTGCCCTGCTTAGTATCTATGTTATTATCCCATCTCTTTACGGGCTTAATGGGGAATTTCTTTTTATTAGCCGAAGGATTGTTTTTAATGTCTCTCCAAAAACTTGATATAAACACGGTCTTTTCTTCCTCATCGGTTCTGCATTTGGTGGCATCTTTGCGAAAGACATTAACGCCTACGGATTTGTTTTTTGTTCTCTTAGAAATTTCAGTCCAGCTATTGCCTGTGGTGATGTAATCCTGCGCGGCTTGAGCATAAACCCTGATCAATGGAGTGCCCTTGTTGTCTGCGTCTGACAAGAATACCTGAAGGTTCTTGTCTAACTTATCAAATTCAACTTGCTCCCCGTCTTTCCAATAGGTAAATCCCTGCCCGTTGGTATAGGTGATTTTTGATTTTATCACAGCCCCATGAGTAGGGCTACGCCTCGCCCTTAAAGCCAGATCGTTGGGATAAATGTTGCCGGAATCAAGGAAAAAGGGAACCCACTTCGTTGCTTTAGGGAAAAGCCGTGCGGTGTCCCTCTGCGGCTGTGGATCAGTAATAGCTACTGCCTTTATCTTTTTTTGAACTTTTATGTTTTTTTTACTACCCATGCAATAAAAAAAGGGCGGAAGTAATCCCCCGCCCCCCAGATTTTAATACTGTGCTATTTTTTATGTTCCAAAGCTCACTGAGCCGGATGCGTTGGTGTCTATGCTGCCCACAAATTCTCTTGCGACTTGCGCTCCCCTCCCGTTTAATGTCAGAGTATATGCGTTTTGCCCTTGCAGCTCACCCTCAAGGGTCTCTGTGATGTTGGCTCTCAGGGCAGCGTCAGTGCCTAAAATCTCATCATATCCCACCACAATAGCTTGATTGTTTGTACCTGTATCATCATAGGTCTCTATAATTGCCACCACTTTACAGCTTTCAAACAGGTCATTCAGGGTTTTGGCTTTTACTTTTTCAAGTTTTGGTATCTTGGCGGTGATGGTCTTCTCAATCATTGAGCTACCGTTCTCTACGCTTCCCTCTCCTAAGAAATCAGCTCCTTCATCATCCACCTGAACTTCATACCACACCTTAGCTGTGGTGGTGAGCGTAACTGCTGTGTAATCAAAATCAGTACCGCCTGCTGTAAAAGAGGTAAGATCGGTTTTGTTTACTACAAAAATCCTCTTAATACCACCTCTGCGATTTTCATCAGCACAGGTCAGTAATATATCAGTAGTTATCGCTCCCATAATTAGTATGCTATTGCCATGATTGATTCGTGCACTATCTTAGCTCCGAGTTTAAACTTGGCGATTAATTTTAATTTTTCATCATCATCGTCTGCATCTCTGATCTTGAACTGAGCCAGCGGATCTGTAATGTCAGAAGCCACAATTAGGTTATCAGGAATCGTGAACACAATTAGATTAGTACCGATTATTGAATTTTGCGGGTTAGAGGTGTCTGCTAAGTCGGTAGTCCAGTTCTTCACCCGCACAATCTCTGTACCTCTGAAAAACAACCTCATAACTCCGTCTTGCACCAACTTCCATCCTTCGGTCATGTTGGTGTCTTCTAATGTAGAGAGGTAGTTGTTCCACACAGGGGTAGAAACAAACCATCGTTTTTCTTCCGGGGAGAACTCAAGCATCGCCTCACCTTGATTATCGTAGAGATTTTTAAATAGTCCCAAAGCTCCGTCTGTGGCAAGCGCTCCGCCTGTTTCAAATGCTGTGCTGTCAGCGTCTATGATGTGTCCAAGTGAAACAGATGAATCAAATGCTTGCTGAAGCCATCCGTCAAACATACTCCAATTCAAATCAGCAGAAGCGTCAGAGGCAAACCATTGGATGCGTGCTATGTCGCTTGCTACTGCCTCGGTAAATGTCGGTAGCAAAATATCTTCTATCATCGTTCCTGTCAACTCGTCTCTCTTGACGCCTCTTTTCATCGCTGTTTCGAAGATGGTTTCAGCGAATGTCTCAGAGCATTCCTCTACATTGGCTTTTATTTTTGTAGTGTCAATGGTCTTGTCATCAATCACAAATGCTCCGCCCGTTGCAGCAAAACCGCAAGTAGTGTACTTGCGTAAGATTTTACGCAGCTTATTAGGCAGGTAAATATTAGCCTTGTGGATAACATTCATCACCCTGTAATTATCAAAGATATTATCTTGCCCTTCCCTTGGCTTGAAGAAAATCTCTGTTAAAATCTCTTCACCATTCCATGTGTGTGAAAAGTTTAGTGTTGCGAAGTCTGCCATAGCTTAGTTTCTTTGTGCGTGAGTTTGTAATTTGATTACCCTTTTTGCGAGTATATCCATCGGATGAGGCGTTGCTTTGCCGTCATCTGCCGGTGTTTCGGGGTTTGATTGTTCTTCGGTTTCGGTTGCTTCTTCTCTTGCTGCGCTGCCGTCTCTCAATGCTTTGTTTTCTGCCTTTATTTTTTTGTTTTCCTCAGCAAGGGCTTTATTAGATGCTTCGATTTTCTTGATCCCGTCCTCAATGGCTTGAATCTTTGCCTCATCAACGCTTGGTGTTTCGGGCTCAGGCGTTGTTTCGGGAACTTCTTCTTTTTTTGGAAATAATGCTTTGATTTCAGCTATCCCTGCCTTGAGGGTTGTGATTATTTTTGAATCTTCTTTCATTGTGTTGAGATTTTTGAGTTGTTCTTTTTGGTCGTCAGAGAGCTTAGATGCCATTACTTTATTCATATCAACTTTAGCGGCAATCTTTTGGGGCTTGATCTTATTGGCTGCAAATCCAAATTCAATGGCTTCTTCTGCATCAATAAATTTGTCTTCGTCCATTAATGCCCTGACTTCCTTTTCTTCTTTTCCTGTTGACTTAGCAAATACAGATGTCATACGGGCATCTATTTGTTTTAAGTCATTAGCCATTGACTCCATATCTTCTGCCCCGCCAAAAGCCAACCCGTGTGAATTATGAACAAGGAATAGAGAATTTTCTGAGATATTTACTTCGTCCGCTGCCTGTGAAATTACCGCTCCTGCTGATGCAGTTGCGCCAACAATATTCATCGTAGTGTTATGAGGGTGTGCAGCAATCATATCATGAATCGCAAGACCCTCAAAAGCATCGCCTCCTAAAGAAGCGATATTGATAGTAAGGTCTGAATTAATGCCGGAAATTTCTGCTTTAACAGAATCAAGAGTGTTGCCTTCTTCAAAAAAAGAATCCCCGATCTGTCCGAAGATGTCAATCTCGCCTTTTTCTGCTCTTATATTGAGGTGTTTCACGGGGACAAACGTAAAACAACAAAATATAATGTCGTGCTAACTATATTAACAATACATAATATTGTGCTTAAAACTCATTGATTTTTCTGTTCTGAATTATCAGTCGGATAGAATCTACTGAGAGATCATACTTGTAGGCAAGGTCGTCATAAATATTCATAATTGGTTGGCTGTTTAATTTATTAAGAATATCAAAGTCCTTTATTATCATTGCGTTTCTTACCCTTATCCGGTCTATAATTCGCTTTTCTACCAAATGATAAATAACTTCGGTAACATTCATCGTACTTAATGAGCTCACATATTCATCAATATAGTTTTGTGTGATGTTAGATTTCTCCATTTTGGATTGCTTTTTTAAACGAGTGAACAACAGCTCCCCTTATTGAGCTGCACCCCCTGCGGTAATTTTTAAAACTTGGATTGATATACTCCACAAACATATCAAACAGATAATTCATTGCTTTTTCCTGTGGATTTGGACGATTAACCAGCTTATAGTTCTCCTTGATTTCTTCCTTTATGTCTTCAGGGATTTCTTTTATCATCCGAATGCTGCGTTATTTTGGATATTGATAACCTCTGCTGCCTGGTCTGTGGTGTTGGTGGCTACATTTACCACTTCCTTATTATTGATTCCTTCTATAATTTGTTCCGCAAAGTCATCAAATCCGATTGTAACGGCTTCAGGTACTCTCCCCCCTGCCTGAAATTTAGGCACAGGCGTAATCGCTCCGCCTGAGAAATAACCAGGAACACCGGCTGCTCTCATTGCTGCCGCACCGCCTAAATTTTCTCTTTGATTTGGAGTAAGTATTGTTTCATCTCCTGAAAGAAGTACAGGGATATTGTCTTTCTTATCATAAACTCCTGGCATCCTGCCCCCATCGGCAAATTTTTGTGAAGCAATAGCCGCAATAGTTGTGGCTGTTAATGCTGCTTGTGCTGCTATTAAGATAGCGGTAGTAACGCCAAAATCCGCTTTAGGAACATCTGATGCTATCCTAAGTATTGCCAACCCGCCTCTAATTGCTGCTTGCGAAATCGCTACGGCTTTCTGTTTGCGGGCAAATTTCTTAATAATTTCTTCTTGCTTTTTTTCATTGCCTTCTGCCAATGCAAGTTCTTTATTTTTGGCTACCTCGAAAAGATTAGACGTGGCTTGCG
The DNA here is from genome assembly GCA_964392105.1 of uncultured Enterobacteriaceae bacterium. Taxonomy (GTDB): domain Bacteria; phylum Pseudomonadota; class Gammaproteobacteria; order Eutrophobiales; family Eutrophobiaceae; genus UBA7359. Next base: position 14,902 of record CAYMPA010000030.1, on the reverse strand, counting down.
TTAGTGCTTGAGATATTTGGTCTGTTTGCGCTATTGCTTGCTGCCGTCTCTTTTGGGTGTCTATTTCTTTTAGTGCTTGCTTATCTAAACTCTCAAGCTGAGCGTCCAGCTGAGCTTTACGTCTCTCGTCCTGCGCATCCATCACCTCATTTTCACGCTCAAAACTCTCAAATTTTAACTCATCAAGA
>CAYMPA010000030.1:3737-14614 GCA_964392105.1 uncultured Enterobacteriaceae bacterium | reverse complement strand
AAATTCATCCGACAATGAAGTACCTTCATTAAAAGCATCATTACTCAATTTCTGTAATTCAGTTAATCGGTCTGTATTGTTTGACAGAACACCCACAATAGAAGCTGCCCTTGCGCTGTCTATCCCGTAATTTTGTAAGGTTTCCGATAGCCCGGCAAGCCCTTCCTCGTTACTTTGCGCCCCTTTTGCCACCAGCTTCAATGCCTCAAAGGCATCTTCACGGATAAGTTTTTCAAATTCTTCCACATTTACTCCTGCTACTTTTGCAAACTCCTCTACATTTTCTCCAATAGCGGGAAGCAATTTATTGAAAGTGGTAGATGCTACCTCTATGGATTGCCCCGTTTCATCAAATAACGCTCCTAATGCCTGAATGTCTGGTAGTGATATTTGCGCCTGAGAAGCTACTCCCGAAAGTCGTTTAGTGAAATCTATTATAGCGCCCTCCTGCGCTTTTGAGTTAGCGCCCAATTCATTAAGCGATGAACCCACCTTATTGATTGCCTCACCTATTCCGAATTTTTCTTCCAAATCAAAATTAGCCGCCAATTTCCCTAATGTTAGTCCTATTTCTTCGGCTGTACCTTCGACAGAATCACTTAAAGCAACAAATGCTTTATCTGTGGCTTCTGTAAATTCTACAATAGCTCTTCCTTCAAGTCCTAATCTTCCTGCTGCCGTAGCTAATTCAAGCAACTCCTTGACGCCTGTTCGGGTATCTATTTTTAGAACTTCTTTGGCTAATGCTCTTGCCTCATCTTTTGCAAGTCCGGTAACTTTTTGAAGGTTAGCCACACTCTCATCAAATTCAATTATTGTTTTTCCTGCATCTCTCAACCCTGCGCCTACCAAACCGATAGCTGCCGTTACGCCAAACATCTGAGTTGCAAAGCCAGCCATACCCTTTGTGATTCCCTGAGTGAAACCACTGCTTTTCTTCATCAATCCGTTATTGACGAGTATCTTCTTGTTTAAAGCGGTTAGCTGAGTCGATGTAGCTTTTATCTGAAGGTTCAGTTGTGCCCGCTGGCGGGATGCTTGTGCCTGGGTGATAGTCCCTTTTTTGACCGCCTGATTAAGCGCTGTACGTTTTCGTCTTAAACTATCAAGCTGTGTCTGAAGCTGAGTAAGTGTCTTCGTCTGAGCTTCTGTATGTACTTTTATAGTTATTACCTTGTCTGCCATTACTCAATCATTACATTTTTAATGCGGTCATCCGTCCCCGTGATATACACAGGCACTATTTCACCGTCTGAATTTTCCATAAATACTTCGCCTCCGTAAAAGGTCGGTTCTCCATCTTTGTTGACTCTAATCGCGTCAGCCCTGTTATCATCGTCTGTTCCGCTACCGACCACGAATATGTCTGAGGTATTTGCCGGGTCATTATATCGCCCAAAAACTGTCTGTTGCTGACCACGCACATCTAAAAATTGCCCCGCAACAAAACTGCCCGTTCCTGCGCTTACTTTATTGCCTAATCCATTATTCAAAGCAAAAGAAGGTGTTTGTTTATTGTTTGCTTGCGGCTCATCAGGATTAGCTCCGCCTGCCTTAAATGCTTTTTTCGATGGGATATATTTTATTTCTTCCGATTCATCTATCTCAAGAAGCGGGATGTTTACCCTTTCATAATTCTTATATTGAAGCAGAGTAACCTTGACGACATTTAGCTTAGTAGGAGAAAAAGTATGTATTTTTTCTATCAGCCAATACCCTTTTATCTCAGCAGGAGCGGAAAAATAAATAGGAACTCTGAAATCCAGCGCCTTCATGTCCGTATTGGTGAGCTTTAGCCACAAAATAAGCTGATGCCCTTCTTCTATTATTTTTAGAGTTTTTCCGTAGTGATCACTTACGAGACCATCTAAAGAGTTTATGCCATCATAACCAAAAGAAAGATTCTCGTCCACGCTTGCCCACACAATAGTATTGACCACAATAGGAAACATCAAACAATAAGGAATATTAGTTTTTACCCCAAATTGCCAGTCAACTCTAAATATTCTATTTGTATTGTTGGAATTTAGTTGCGTGCCATACTTATAGCTTACTATTCTGGGGGAAAAATCCCAACTCCATTCTGGCGGAGAGGCGCTATCTTCCTGCCATAATCTTGCTAAGTATGGCGACTTATCCTGGCTGTCTTCTGTAATAGTGACCAGCTGTGGGTCATCGGCAGAATAGGTTGCCGCCAAATGTTTTGTTTCTATTTTTTTTGTTCCTTCCTGAAATAAATCGCTAAAATCATGTTCATGTGCCGCAGCTATATTCCCAGCCCATTTATTGCGAGCAGCAAGTTTTTTATCCGAGGAATCAGGTTTATATTGAAAATCGAGATTTCTTTTGTATATCTTACTCAGGTCAATCAGCTCCCATTGTTTTGATATGTCAAGTTTTTGCGTCCAATCAACTGCCTCATCCAAATCTTTATAGAACTCATCCCTTGGCTCGCAATACACCCTCTTTAGTGCATTGTTTGTTCTCCAAAAAAGATTAAACATACGGGTGAGATCGTTCACAAAATCAAGCATATTCATCTTTTCATCATCCAGAACATCTGTCAGGTTAAATGTGTTGTTGACAGCTATTATGGGGTCAACAGATACCTCCATAAAAGTATCTGAATCGTGTATTAAATCAAAGTTGCCAAAAACTGTTTGATTTGGCTGCGGGGAAAGTACAACTTCCGCAAATACTGTTTCGCCTGTATTGAGATAAATATTACCAGACGTCTCGGTGTTTACCTCCGTAGAGGTCAATATGTCAATTGCGTTTAAATCATTAATATAATTGTAAAAATAATTGCCATTTACATTTAGGCGATATGATAGTCGCGGGAGAAGCCAAGCGCCTACAAATGCAACAGATACAGATGAATGAATAGTAAAATTATAATATCCGGGAAATGGTGCAGTAAATTTAAAGGTGGCTGTATTGAAGTTATCGTTCACATCATGGTTCGGAGGGGTAGAGTCGTTATTAAATTTTATTGTCTTGGTCGCTCCTGTAAAAAATCCTACAAAAGAGTCTGTCCATCCTCCATTAATAAAAGTCCGCACAGAATTATCTTTTACTGTACTGTCTGATAATTGAAATTTATTGCCGAAATATAACAATATCAAACTTTTAAACCCTGCTGTGTCGAAAAATGTGCTCTCTACTGTATAGCCGATTTTAGCGAATATCTTATCTATTACGCTACGCACAAACAAATCAGGGGCGAAATCTTCTACCGATGCACCGAATACGCTATGTCTTGTGCCTCTGTTTACAAGCGAGAACACCCACTCGTCAGTATAGGTGTTTGTCCAGCTATTCTCTATCGTAGTGGAATTATATGTGATAGAGTTGTTGGTGAACGTAAGATCGTTGAGATAAACGTCTTTAAGCAAAATAACCCATTCCAAATTAGAAGCCCAAAATCTACATTCAAAATCAAAGCCGTCTTTATGAATGACCTTATCAACGGTCAACTTACCACGCTCCATTTCGATGCCCTCAACAAGCAATACAGCGTCTTTCTCGCCCCCTATCTCGTAGTATTCTTTTACATTAGCATCATAAAAATGCTTTAAAAGTTGGTTGTTTTTCTTAGTTCCCGGTATTCTGAATGATACGGAAAAAACCCCTGAGCGTTGGGTGAACTCCTTAAAATCGCTCAATGATTTATTGATAGTAAAAGGGAATTTTGTTGGCTGGCTTATATCTAAAACCCCCTCAATAGAGTTATCACTATCCCTTATTTCTATTTTAATATCAGCCATTAGTTTCTTTGAACCAGAGGTTGATTGCTTAACCGGAATGAATATTTGATGTCTGTTATTACTTCTTCTGTATTTGTGATTTTTTTAGAGTTTCGCCTGTCGGTCAAGACGGGGACAAAGTTAGTTCCGTCATGCCAGAAGACATTGGGGCTTGCAAATATTTCTGTCAGGAAGTCCAAAAACGCTTCGGAATAAGTGCCTGAAAAGAGTTCATAAACTATTTTTTTCTGCGGGTCAATTTCCGTTTCGCCCCTGTCTGTGATCGCAAAGCCATCCTCAATAGGCGTTCTGTATGTGCGATGCTTGGCTCTTACACTCTTAGCTCTTTCGCCTTTAAAATAAACCCAATCAATACCGCCTAATGGATTCTGAAAATACATCAATGACTGGTCGCAGTCGTCTATCACTTTTAGTGTAATCTGCTCACTTATCGTTGTGTCATCACTTTTTAATATGCGGAGCTTAATTGTTTTTGCTGTCGAGTGTATGCCTGTAGCGAGGTATTCTAATCTTGCTTTTCTCCTTACAAAGGAAGTCGATAGCGGAGAGGTTTCGTCTAATATAAAATTTCCATCTGCATCAAATTGTTGAAGAAATGCCTTTACCTCTGTCTCGGTTGTTAAAAAATCTAACTGTATCATGTCGCCTCGCCTTATTTCAAAGTCTGCACGTGGCTTGTTGGTAAGAAATAATTTAGTAGAATTATCTACCGTAAAAGCATTGAGGTTTTGAGTTTCTGTATGCTGAAGCGTTACGTTTGGCGATGTTACTAACGCGGGGGTGGTCCCGCCTATGCCTCCATTATTTTCTGCCCATGTGGTGGTGAATGTTCCTGCGGTAGTATCAAGTACTTCATGTAATGTAATTTGAATCGGCAATGATGTCTCTCTTGATGGCGCTACGCCTAATGCAGTAATAGACGTACTCATATCAATATCTATCTTCCCATCTGTATCTCGCTCTACAAAATCCTGCATTATAGTAGCCGCATCAAAAGTAAACTGATTAGAAGTTCCTATGTCCGGGCTTCTTTCAAGTGTAACTTTATAAACGCCTCCGATAAATATATCTGCGAACATCCTGGCTATATTTGCATCATCAGAGGTAGCTATCCAAATCATAGGTCTGTACGCAGCAGCGATTGCGTCTGGGCTTGATGTTACTGTAATTGCCATTATTTGAATTTGTTGGTTTCTTTTTCTACGAATACCTCAACTTCCTTAAAAGCTGCTTGCTCTATTTGTGAATTTATTTCTAATTGAGTGCGCTCTAAAGTATCTTTTATGAAAAATGATGGCTCTATGCCTCTCTGCCAGATAGATGTCTGAATGGCATATACTATCCCCAGCGTCTTGCGGTCTCCGGTAGCTAAAGCACGGCTCTTAGCCCAAGCCAAAATAGCATTAAAAGGTGGTTTCTTTTTTTTAAACTGAAACGGGCTGCGTGGAGCACGGTTTATTTTTGCGCCCTTTACTCCTTCCTCAACGAATTTAACCCAATCTCCTGCGAAAATAATAAGCTCAAAACCGGATGGTGTTTGAGAAACATGGTGCGTAAGAGAGCTAATCGTCTTTCGTGAAACGATTTTTTTCTTTCTTGAAAGCTCTACTCCGAGTTGTCTGACAAGAAATTCACCGAGTTTATCTAATTGTTCAAACACTTAAAAAATGACGCATCCTTTCGAGTTCTCTGTATGCCCTGTTAAGCCGATTGACAGAATAAGCCGGGTTGCCGTCTTTTCTCAACCTGTCTATCATATCCAATGCTCCACCCAGATATTCAAGCAGGTCATCAGATGTAGGGATTGATATAGCTAAATTTATAGCATCTATCAACATACTTTTGGTGTCGTTGTGTTGCCACTTAGCGCCTACCAAAGCAGCGATAGATTGGAGTTCGGTTCTTTTAAACTCCATGCAGTCCTCAGAGGCATCGTACATCTCTTTCAGTTGGATTGGTGTTTCTTTTGCCATTTTAATAATTAAATGTGCCTACCGTGCAGCTTTCCTCAAAAGTGCGAAAAACCACATCATAAGCGATTTGTATTAGTTTATCGTTTTGTGTATCATGTGCGAACAGTCCGGCTATTGTGTCTTTGTTAGCAAGCAATAAACCATTTGAGTTGTTGTCATTTCTTCTGCGGAACTCCGCCCACCATTGATCCGCTATTTGCTGAAGATCGCCTTGCTTGGTTTCTAAATCAGTAGAATCTTTTGATGTTTCATCGTAGAGGTCAAAGAAAAACAACTTAGTGGCGTATTGCTTAACACTTGGAAGCCCCGTTGATTTGTCGTATTTTAAATTTGTCTGCGTTGCGTTTGAATCCAAAAGCAATACAGGATATTGTTTTGCCCGGCCTGCATTTATTTCCTCTAATCTATCGTAGATAAATGTCTTAATAGAAGCAAAAGCGTCTGTTATTGTCTGACATTCTGTGGCAATGTTTGTAATATTAGCCATGCTTCGAGGTAATTTTCAGGATGTAAAGGTAAGTACTTTATTTTGTTATTTGCAAATTCATCGTAATTTAGTTCTATATTAAGCGGTTTTTGTTCTCCTTTCCGAATTATACCGCAACCCTCGTCAAAGTCCAAAACAAACATCGCCAGGTCGCTCCTGCTTCTTAGCTTAACCCATGCCCGCCAGCAATCACCGTTCCAGTGCCTTGTAACTCTCGGAACAAGCTGCTCCCTATATCCCTTAGGATTCATGTCATGGCATACAATAGTACCGTTTTCGTTCAGGATTTGCAATGAATTAATTGCATCCTTATAGACCTGTTCTGCATGGTGCAGCCCATCTATAAAAATAATATCAAACCTTTGGCTATTGAAATTAAAGAACTCATCCGAAGTCATACAAAAGGTTGCGTTTGCCTGTGGGTTGGGGTCTATCCCTATCTTGTACCCGGATTTGATGAGGTTAAAATTATGAGTTGGATTACATACCCCTATCTCAAGATAGGTCTTGTAATCGAAATATTCAATTAATCGGTTTATGAGCTGGCTTCTATACATAGTTTTTTGTGATATGTTCGGGTTTGTTTACCAACATATACATCAAAGATAGAGCCGCAATCAATATAAGTATTGTTTCGATTTAGTTTGTAGAGGTCGTCTATCAGGACATTAGTCATCATTGAGGCGCAGAAAAGGAATATTTGATTGCTGTCTAAAGCCATTGTTTTTAAAACTGCCAGCAGCCGATCATACCCCATCCAACAATCTACATCCGGTACTAAAATATGTTCTTCCCAATGAAAGTAAAGGTCAATGTCTGCTAAATATTCAGGAGCTATAAGTCGTATTTCTTTGCCCTTTATCGCATCATAAAAAGTATTCAACCCTTCGTCAATTGAAGCGTTATGCAACACGTCAGAGTTTACCCAATTAGGATGTAATTCTATTAGAAATGGTCTCTGCTGAACCGCCAAAGGTTGTAAGCCCATCATATAATCGGGCTTGCTTTCAATGATTGCTTTCAGCCGTTTGCCCATGTCCGGGAAATACTGATGCCTGTCGCAGTTGAACGGTCTTCCGCTATCCTGGTAGATAGCGTTCCATTCGCCATCGCCATAACGAGAGAAAGCAAAGTTTTCGCCATTCTTTATACGCTCGCAAATCTCTTTATAGAGTACTCCTGATGGCTTGTCGTCAAAGTCCCACCTTCCGGTTGTTTCGTCTTTAGTTATCATAGCGATTTAAGATCTTGATGTTCATTGATTGCATATAATTGTCCCATTTTCTTACATCGATATTCTCGCAATGGAAATGTATTGTAAACCCTCCAGAAACGCTTTGTCCGTATAATTCTAAACTCTTTTGCCTGTGGTATGCTTCGCTGGCTAAGAATTGCTCTACTTTGTTTTCTATTCCAAGAAATGCGGACACCTGATAAAGCACATATTCTAAATCATCGAGCAGGTCTTCGTAATAAACTATCATTTTATCGCCTTTATGCGAATTGAATCTATGAATAAGATTCAGATAAAGCGTATCGGCTTCCAAAGATTGGAATGAATTGTCTTTTTTATGTCGTGGGATACACTCCTTATAATCTCTCACAAGCAAAATAACTTTCTCTCCTGTTTGCCAAATATGGTCTTTTGCCATAATATAATTTACTCCCTCTGCCAGCAGACCCTTTTCCTGCTCTCCGTTAGCATACCTTAAACCCCTTACGGGTCTTCGGGAAAGGACCTCTATGCAGTATCGCAGCCAGTTAGAGCCGCTACGTGGATAGCTTATTAACCAGTTCAATGACTTTATCTATTTCGTTAGCTGTTAGAAATTCGTGAAAAGGAATGCTCACTACTTCGTTGCCGTCTCTCTCTGACTTCGGCAGAGATACTTTCTTGCCATATACTTTATCTAAATGAGCCGGCTTGTAGTGTATTCCGCAAACAACGCCTGCTTTTTCCATGTCATTCAGGAGCTTCACATTGTCCTTAACTCTTATCCTGAACAAATGGTCTGAGTGCTGAGTAACCATATCGCACTTAAGGTTATTAATATAAGAAAACCTGATGTCGTTTAAGGTGTTGCGTTTGTCTGGAAATGTTTTAAGGTTTTCGAGAGCCACATACGCCTGCGGGGATGTCATAAACTTCTGCCAGCCCATAAATTCAGGTGTAGCTTTCCAGCTTTCGGCAGAGAAGTTCTCTCCGAAATGAGATGCTTTTTGCAGCCATGTTATCTTTTCTTCGTCATCGCTTACAATCATGCCTCCGCATATACCACTGACGGGCTTGGTAGGATAGAACGAATAAATACAAAGGTCGCCCCCGATGTCTTTATTGATATTATATTCTACTCTCTGGGCTGAATCCGTGATCGTAAAACTACCGTCATATAATTCGTAAGTATTGCCTACCCAAAAGACATTATCGGTAAATTCGTAGCTCATTCCTGAATGAATGATAGTGCTCAGAAATCTTGTGGTAATCAGCGATGGAACGGTAGCGATGTTTTCTACATCATATCTCTGGGCTAACCTTAAAGCCAGAAAGATAGCCGCTGTGGCGCTTACTGTTGAACAGCTATATTTAGCCCCCACATAAGCAGCAAATCTCTCCTCAAATTCACGCACTATCTTCCCGTGAACTACATTATCGAAGTCAATTGATAAGTCAACTTTTGGTATTTGGAATAAATTAATCAAGGATAAATGAACGGGCTTCTTCCCACCCGTCTATGTTTAGTTTGACCTCATGCGATACTTTTAACGGAGCAATAGCTTCCCAGAACTCAGTCCAGTTGACGAGTGAGTGATATGTCCACCCCCCGTAAGAGGGGTTTTGGATTATCTTTGTCTCTCCGTGTGTCATTTCCTGCCTATGCAAGATGACTTTTTTGCAGTTAGGGATGATTCTCTTTAGAGCTTCGATAGGATTTTCAAGCACATCAATAAAAGCACTCATCAATATGACATCATAGTCCTGCAAAAACTCTACGTTCCAACTCTCAAAAGGGATAAATTTTACTTTAGGAAAACATTCCAGCGAGACATTATCTATTATATGCCTTTGGTCTGCTCCGGTGTAATCATTAATCAACTTAGACGCATCGCCTGTGCCGCAACCCAAATCTAAATAACTACCTTCGCCTGCCTTCTCAATAAGCTCTTTTAAAACTTTGCCGAGCGGTACTTCTTCGACAGGATATTTATCTATCGAATCGATCATACGCTGATAGCAGTCCGGATTAGTCCAGCAAGACATAGCAGATAGATGTATATTCTTTGGCTTCCTGCATAAAACATTCAGTTCCTTTTTGCAAAGAGCTAAAGAGTGGTTCTTTGAAATTATAGTTACTCCACGCATCACCCCATCGTGTGATGTTGGGGGCGTATATGGGCGGAAATTCGAGGTATTGATAATTGGGGCTTGTTTCTGCTGCTGGCTGATGTTGCTGTTTTAGCGTCTGCATATTATTCATTTCCTTTTCCATCCGTTCATTGCCAACTGATGAGGGGTAATTGTCGTCAAAGATAAGATGCTTAAATCCCAACTCTTTGGCTTGCCTGATGCGGTCAAAGTGGTTCACGTGGTCGTCAAGAAAAAGCAAGGATGTTGCCTCAATCCGCCATTCCATATCAGCGAAATCCTTATGGTCGTAAACCCCCGAGCAAACCTCATACTCCCGCAAACCCAAATCAATATCAAATCCCATATAATCACTATCCGTCTGCTCTATAATCCATGACCCTTGCCCCTTCCACACCCCGCTTTCTATTGTGCTAACCGGCTTTAGCTGTTTTATTGTCCACCACAACCAGAAATAATGAGGTGAATGTCCTCCACCGTGATTGTTTTTTATCGGTCTGTCCTTGTAGAACCGGCTAAACTCCCGCAAGTCGGGCAGTAATTTTTCTGAGTGAGGTAGCGTAATCATCGTAGTAATTTTTTAATACGTCATTCATTGGCTTCATTTCGGCATAAGTATAATATTCATCATAGTAATTTCCTGTTTTCACAAGAGCTTCACCGTGAACAAATCCTTTTTCTACAAGGCGGACTTTAGAGAAGTGCATAAACACAAATGGAAATCTTTTACCGTTCCAAATAATATCTCTACCCGTGAACTCATAGAATCTGTTGCACCACCAAGCCCCGTGTCCACATTCCATTACTTCGCAATCAAACTTCTTATAAATTAATTCAAGGAATTTCTGGTCATAGCAGGTATGGTATTCGGGATATTTCTCTGGGTTTATACAGCAATCGGCAAAGAAATCAAGGGCTTTTTGTGAGTTAAAATGAACCACGCCCACATTATATTTGCCTACATTAGGATAGCTGGGTATTCTGTGCTCCACAAAAGAAGCATCGCAAGTATCTGAAAGGATTTCTTCTATGTCCCGATAAAAGCAAATATCAGCATCTATATAGGTTATGGGCGTGATGCCAAGCGAATGGGTAAATAAAGCCGATTGATAATATGCCTCTGTCCCTTTGGCTTTTATCATATACGGCTCGATATTGTCGTATTCTCCAACCACCTGAAATGTCTTTTTGTCCATACAGCCCCAGTGAAGGGTAAAGTTTGGGTTGGTCGCCATCAAGGATTCGTATAGCGTAAGCCCTTGTGGCAGGTAGTTTTTGTCGCAAAG
>CAYMPA010000030.1:0-3637 GCA_964392105.1 uncultured Enterobacteriaceae bacterium | reverse complement strand
TCTATTTCTTCGTGAGGTAAACAAGGGTTTATGTTCATCGCCTGCCAATCCATCCTGTGTCCGTCAAGATACATTTCGTTGAGCCACTTCAACGAAGCCGGATGTTTATCTCCTGCGCTGCACCGAGAGGTCTCCGATGTCTTATTAATCGGGATGCTTACCACGCAACTTTCCGGCAAACAACTCATCATTGGTTCGGCTTCATGCTTGTATTTTTGCAACTTGGTTTCTAATTTGTTTGGATTGGTATAATGCTGTGCCTCTAATAACGTTTTAATATAGTTAGTCCTGAAAATATGCCCGTCAACCGAAAATGGATACTTAAAATATCCGTCTGCTTCTTTCCAGTTCCATCTGTTTTTGCCTGGATAGTTCCTGATATTACTTCCTAACCTCAACGAATAACATAGCTCGTCTTCTATTTCAAACTGAGGAACTTTCTTGAAGCAAATCATATCATCGACCATAAAACAAGTAAATTCTCTCCGGCTCATCATGCTTAATAAATCTCTTTTGAAGTCCGTCTCTTGCCACCATTGGGGAATAGGTCTTGTTTTTGAGAGTTGTTTGTATGCCTTTTCGTGATAGTCATTGCTTGTTTTGTATAAAATAGAAATACAGCTAAAGATATTACAGTTCTCCTTGAGTGAACTTAATAAACCGTCAAGCTGAAATGCACGGTCTTTGCTGAAAATAATCAGATCAATGATGATGATAAATAAATTCGTTACTATCAAGTATATTCCAATCTATCAGATTGTAGGGTATTTCATTTTTCCACATCACATAATTAAAAGAAAGCTGGTCTCTCAATGAGCCGTTTTGTAACTCTTTCCACCATAGCTCGCAGAACTTTTTTACGTCTTTAGTGTGCTTGCGTATCATCACTCCGGTAGCCACTAATCCATTGCATAACGGATAACCTTCTTCCATATATTTTTTTAGTTGAGCATCTACTACCTCGCTCTTATCTTTATTGGATGATTTAACTATTTTTCCTTCCTGATAGACGCAGTCCCACCCGGGATGCTTCATAACTGCTAATCCGGTATTGAAGTTTTCTTTAACGAACTGATCTAAATCGCAATTAATCTGAATATTGCCATCATGCCATATACTCAAATCGTATTCATTCCAAAACGGAGGCAGCAGCTTAAACTCTCTTGCATACCTCTGACTTTTACCAGGAGAAACTACTTGCACATAATCCCAATCATCGGTGAGTTGTTGAGGCGCTTTATGCGATTCGTAGCCGCCCGTGATAATGGTATAGACGATTTTACGCAAGGTGTTCTGTATTTTGATTGCCCCCCCTGTACCAATGATAGACATAGATGCCTTTCATAATGCAGGTCTTTAGTCCGTTTTTGTAAAGGTCTTGATGCAAGGCGCTGTCGACTCCAAGTATTTTACTTTCATTCCATTGCCTGAAGCCACCTATTCTCATCCATGCCGATTTACGGAGGGCAAAAAAGAACCCTGATAAATGATGAGGGTCTGGCTTGGTATAATCTTCTATCTGCGTGCCTTTCCGTTCCACCTGAAGCGCATACTTGGTGTGCTGCCTGATGTCGTCTTTAAACAAACCAGCGCCTATCTTTAGCAGCCTAATCCCTCCTATGCGGTTGGTAGTGCCACAATAGCAATCATATTCAGGGTGCGCTTTCATGGTTTCTTCTACAAGATTCAACGTATTAGGCGAAAGAATTAATACATCATGGTCTGCGAATATGATAGTATCCCCGGATTTCATGCGCTCCATTGCCTCATTGTACGCTGTTACGAGGTCTTTATACTGGCTGTATGGCGTTATCTTTATTAACATAGGTCTTAATTAATCCCTGAATGTTTTGAAAGTCAATTATTTTTTCATTGTCTGAGCCATAGGTTTTCTTTTTAAACCGCTCTAAGATGCCTCTGCGCATTTCGCTATGACCGCTATCTTCTATCTTGAGTTCTCTGAGTTGCTTGATGCGGCTACCCATATTATCATTGACGAACTTGACCTTGCTTTTTAGCTCGGATTCACGCATAGCTATGTCTTTGGTGTAGTGGTCAATGAATTTTTCTTTAGATTCTACCTCGGTTTCGAGTTGGTATATTTTATTATGTGCTTTATACCATTGTGTCGAGTATTCATTGCCTGCGTTTTTCTCCAAATTAGAAATCCACTCCTTTAAGAAGGCAACTCTTGCTTTCCATTTGGAAATCATTTGTTCAATTTCATTCATGATTTTTTACGTTTAATTAGTTTTTCATCTGAAAAATCTTCCACTCCGAAATCACCTATCCCGAATACTGTGATCGTTCCGTTGGAATGAAGCCCTGAAGTAGTGTATTTCTTACCTTCTTTTATTAAGATATTTTCGTCATCATCTCTGATGGTGCGGTCTGCGGTGCGTTCAAATTCTACCATTAGTTTAAGGGTTGCCACATATCTTTCCTGCGATGCTCTGCAAGAAATTGTGTATCGAATATATTTTTAATGCCTTTTTTGTCGATGTCTGCATGAAAGAATGTATCAGCAAAAGTACTGGTGCGTTGTTTTTTATCGTGCTCTTTATCTATCCTAAAGGGTACTTGCTCTACGACTGAGCGATGAATTAAAGTGCATCCTATGCCGGTAGCCATTAGCTTAGTATCGTAGCCTGCCTCCCATTGGTTGAGGTCTTGTACTTTGCCATTCCATAATCTAAATCCAAGATTAGGGGTAACTATTTTACTGCGAAGATTAAGCCCGCTAACTATAAGCTGCTGTACACAAGGGGTGGTGTCTCTGCCCTCATAGAGCAGATAAGTAATATTATGTACCGGATGCCTGAATGCTACAAGGTAGCTTAGCATCCAGTCAGGAACAAACACATCTGTTTCAAGCATAAAAAGAAAGTCATAATCTCCGCCAAGAAAAAAGTCCCTTATTTTCTTTTGGCTCTCGTGTAGAAACTCAATAGCGTGCCCTTTGCGCTCCACGTGGGCGGCATTGATCCCTTTAGCCCATATCTTTTTATGATATGTTTCGTCTTTTGAATTATCCACCAATAGTACATCGTAAGCAGGATAGGTAAAGTTTCTTGCCTGATATGCCCAGTCGTCAAAACAGTAGTCTTTTTCTTCACTCGTAGGCGCTGCGATGAGTACTTTGGGTATCATATCTTCGTGGTCTTCTTTCCTGGCGGGTCAGGTATCTTTAGTTTTTCTATCATAGCATACATCATTACGTCATATAAATTGCTCTGCTCTACCCCTTCAACAGGTGAAAGGTTTGCTTTATTGAAAACCCCGTCTTTGGCTATCTCTGTTTTCATTGGGTAATACCCGTATTTGCCGAGTCTCGAGTTGCCCTCCCCCTTAAAGAGAGAATTAAAGTTTTTAATGATTGCTTTCTCTGCTTTAACAAAAAAAAATATGCTCCCCAAATTATCTCCATGCTCATCTTCTCAAATTCTTTGGCTCTTTTTTTGGTGTCTTTGTCATTATACGGCACTACCTTTTTCCACAGCCACCATCCTTTTGCCGGGCGATAAAGTACAGCAGCAAGTAAAGCCAGCCCCGAGCTATCGCCTTTGCTCATCTTCGTTAGATTGTTTTTAATTATTGATGCAGTTTCAAATTGCCCGAAGGTAGCGTTGCGCAGAGG
>CAYMPA010000029.1:0-24910 GCA_964392105.1 uncultured Enterobacteriaceae bacterium | reverse complement strand
GTCGATCATTACGCGATTAGCTACCCATTAGGCACACCCGGTGTGACCTGTGAGGCTCAGGCCGTCAGGCTGACAGCACACGATTCTGGCGAAAGCGCAGTGGTTGTACCCAGTAGCAATACTATTACAGTCTCTACTGCTCCTGCGGCTGATAGTTGGGCGTTAAATTCTGGCGGAGGAACATTTTCTGACCTGGGTGGTGGTTCTGCAACTTATCAGTTCAGTGGCTCAGAAAGCTTTGTAGATCTGTGGCTAACAGAGACGACTGCTACCACATCGCCGCATATTGATATTGATGTGACAGATGGAACGGCAACAGATATTGATGGTGACGCAACTGAGGATGCGAATATCGAATTTGCCGATGCGGTATTTCGATTCTTTGCTGGTGGGGTCGGTGAAAGTATCGGAACACAGATTGCTGGTAAGGAATCTGACATTGCGCCAGGTAATCAGACCATTCAGTTACGTTCCGTTTTAACAAATACTTCGACCATGGCCTGTGAATCTCGCATCTTGAATACACAAACCATTGAGATGGCTTACAAATGTAATAATCCGACGACGTGCCAAGCTGGACCTACTTACCGTATGCAAATAGAGAATCCAGTAGCAACGACGTTTGATATTACACCGGGGAATGACAATGCAAGTACGGTTGATGCATCGAACGGCAGTTTTGATAACGTCGATCTGGATTTTGGTGTAGCAGGAACGGCGACCTTGAATTTTGACTTTAATGATGCAGGACAGATCCAGCTTTTTGCGCGGGAAGTGTTGGCTGCCAGTCCGCCCGATCCGGCAATCACCGTTTTTGGTGCCTCGAACATGTTTGTTGTTCGACCATTCGGGTTTGATGTGCAAATCACTGCTAATCCTGCTGCGACGAGTACAGCTGGAGCAAAGTTTACCGAAGCTGGACAAGATTTCACAGTCACTGCACGAGCTGTCGCATGGAATGTTGCAGGTGACACTAATAATGATGGTATACCCGATGGGCATGAAAGTGGTGATACTGATCCTTCAAATAATACCAATCTATCTTCAACTGTTACTTTTCCAACGACACCTAATTTTGGACAGGAAGGCACAAACGAAGCAACGGATGAAGATATTGATCTGAATGCCGTATTAGATCAGCCTGGTGGTGGCAATGATCCGGGTTTAAGTGGTGGGACATCAATAACAACGATTGCCAGTGGAAGTGGTAATAGTACGACCGTTAATTATGATGAAGTCGGAATCATCGAGATATCAGCAGAAGTAGCAGTTGATCAAGATTATCTTGGTGCAGGTGCGGTCATCGGTAAATCAGGGTATGTTGGTCGTTTTGTACCCTATGTATTTGAAGCAACGACACCGACGTCGCCTGAGTTTGGATCGGCTTGTGGGACATTTAGTTATATTGGTCAGGGTTTTACCTACACCACTGCTCCAGTTATTAATCTAGTTGCCAAAGCAAAAGGAATATCGCCCGCTTTCGGCAGCACGACACAAAATTACACCGGGGCTTTTTTTAAATTGACCGATGCAAAATTACTGACTGATGGTAATAAAACTTATACCGCAGCGTTGGGTACTCTGGATACGAGTTTGTTACCTAGTCCTGACCCGGTAATAGCCGATACAGGTAGTGGTACTGCGACGTTGACCTTTAGTGATGGTGGCGGCATAACATTTAATCGAGGTAATCCACAGGATCCGTTTGATGCAGATATTGCCTTGAGTATAAACGTTTTGGATACGGATGATGTCTTTGCTGGAAACGGTAGTGGTGTTAATCAAAATCCAGTCAGTTTTGGAACAGCCACGGCTGGAAACGGGATCGCCTTTAGCGGAGGCAATAAAGAACAACGCTGGGGACGGTTAGTATTGGATAATGCATTCGGTTCAGAACTGTTGCCAGTGGAGATCCCTATCCGGGCAGAATACCAAAGTAATGCTGATTTCATTACCAACACGAATGACAGTTGTACTGCCTATACCTCAGCCAACGTCAGTTTTAGTAACCATACCGGGATTACGGCTGGTACAAATTTGACTGCCGCCGGGGCTGGAACGCTGATCAGTGGCGTGGATGATGATGCCAATCCATTGATATTGAGCAATATACTGTTCGAAACAGGGTTTGTTGATGTCACCCATACTATCGATTTTTGGCTGCAATACGATTGGGATAATGATACAAATCATGATAATGATCCAAGCAGTCGTGCAGCCTGGGGGATATTCGCAGGTCCGGACGAATTTATTTACATACGTGAACCCTGGTAATTTAAGTTAGTATTTACAAACTTATAAATTGAGTTAATACAAACACTTAAAAATTATTATGTTCGATTCTGTCTTTTATCCTATCTGCCTAATATCCTCTTTACTGAGGTAAAATTTCTGAATTTAACCGATTGATGGTCCAAACTTTCTAATAGGTATTCTCACTTTGTTGATATTTTATATGCTTAAATCAGGATAAATATATTTGACATTAATGACTTAGGGTGAAAAACTTAAGTACATTATTAGAATATAGGCGTAATATCGTCGTTATTTAACGACACGAATTTTAGACGTGATGATAAGCTAAAATTTCAACAGGGGTAATAAGTTGCTGGACTTTTTCAAAAAGAAACTAAAGAAAGAAGCCAGAGTTGCAGTTTGTTCTGATGAAAGTGCAATTTCTGTTGCCCGTGTTCGGCGTGAAAAAGACCTACCTCCCGTTCTTGATGTTTGCGAAGTTCAGGAAATTGAAAATATCTCTGTTCGAGATGCAGAGATTGCTCGCCTGACGAAAGCGTATGACCTGGATCAATACACTTGCTTGAGCTCATTGGAATTAGGTGACTACAATCTCCTTCTGGTAGAAGCACCGGATGTCCAGCCTGAAGAATTACGTGCGGCTATTCGATGGAGAGTAAAAGAGATGATTGATTTTCATATCGATGATGCTGTTGTCGACGTATTTGAAGCACCTTCCTATAAAGCAGCTGGTAACAACAAAATGATGTATGCCGTAGTTGCCCGGTCTGCCCGGGTAAAACAACTTATAGAGCAACTCAATGGTGCAGGACTTCACCTCGATATTATCGATATACCTGAATTGGCCTTAAGAAATGTTGCAGCAATGTTGCCTGAAGATGTCGGCGGCGTTGCGCTTATTTATGTCGGACAGCAACAAGGGTTGATAACCATTACCAAACAATCATTGTTATATCTTTCCCGTACAATCAATGCAGGTACATCATTGTTACCAAAGTCTGTATTAAGTGTGATGGATGATGAGTCCTGCCAACGGTGGCTGGACAACATTGTTATTGAAGTTCAGCGTTCAATGGATTATTACGAAAGTCATTTTTCACAACCCCAAGTGTCTTCTTTGGTTATGACGCCGATCGGTAAGGAAATCCCTGGTATAACGGAATACTTAACCGATCAATTACAGATACCAGCAAGAATGCTTGATGTGAACGAATTGATCGACGTTGGTGAAACAATCCCCACTTCAATTCAATCTCGTTGTTTACTGGCTATTGGCACTGCCTTACGTCAGGAGGCGGTAGCGCTATGAATCAGCAAATTAATCTTTACCAGCCCATGTTTCGCAAGCAAAAGGTTATTTTTTCTGCAATGACAATGTTGCAAGTAAGTATTTTATTTTTAATGATTTTTTCCAGCATCTATGCCTATCAAGTCGTAAAGGTAAAACCGTATAAAACACAAATCATTAATATTGATACGGAGCTGCTTAAGCTTGGTAATCAAGTTGCGGCATTGGAGTCATCCCAAAAAAGTAAAGGAAAGAGTAAATTATTGGAGAAAGAGATAGACAAGCTCACGAAAGAACTGGAGCAACGTGAGCGTATTGCAAAAATATTATCGAGCAGAACATTTGGTAATTCATCCGGTTTTTCATCTTATCTGGAATCGTTTGCAAGTAGCCATGTTGAAGGTACCTGGTTAACTGATGTGAATATTAGTCAGGGAGGCGCATCACTCGGTCTTAAAGGCAAAACCTTATCCTCTGAATTAGTGCCGGTTTATATTCAAAATCTGGCCACAGAAGACAGTTTACGTGGATCGTCTTTTAATGTGATGGAGCTGGCTCGCATCGAGAAAGAAGAGGATGAGCCTGAAATCAATTTTTTAATTAGTACGAATTAATGACATGGAACAACTAAACAAACTAGCTGAAAAGATTAATGCGCTTAGTCTGCGTGAGAGGGCAATTGTTTTTATCGGCATCATTGCCGTGATGTTCAGTGTTTGGGATTCATTCCTGATGACTCCTTTGGAAGTAGAACAAAAGCAATTGATAGCAAAATTAAATGAAAAAAATGCAGAGAGACTTGTTTTTGTTAACCGGTTTCAGGAATTGATGAAGTCCAGTCAGGAAGACCCTAATGCAGAAAATATAGCGAAGTTGAAAACTTTACGTTCAAGATTAATTAAGGTACAGGCAGATTTGGAGTCATCAACGGATAGTCTTGTATCACCAAAAGATATGCCAAAAATACTGGAGACCGTATTACACAAAATAGGTGGTTTAACATTACTAAATTTAAAGAGTCTTGGAGTGACTCCCATTGTAGCTAAAGACGAAAAAGAGACTTCAGGTACCGTACCAGATACAAACAATGGTGATGATAAAAAACTCACAGCTGACAATATTGATAATGCTTATAAACATGGATTAAGAATTGAAATTGCAGGTGATTATTTAACGACACTGGATTATCTAAGAAGTCTGGAAGAACTTGAGTGGGGTTTTTATTGGGATAATTTTAAATTAACAGTTAATGAGTATCCAGATGCCAATGTTGCAATTGAAATATTTACCCTGAGCCTTAATCAGGAATGGATAGGCGTTTAAAGTGATGGTTTTAAGACAAACTTTAATATTAACGCTATGGTTTATGCCAATCTTCGTAGTGGCTAAAGCGGAGTTACCTGATCCAACTCGGCCTGCTACTTATCTGGTTGAAGATCTTGAGCCGGTATTTTTTGAAGAGATTGATATTGATGTTAAAGAAAAAATTAACTGGAAACTTTCTGCAATTCGAATTTCTACCAAAGATAGAACGGCAATTTTAAATGGAAAGTTGGTGAGGGCGGGAGATGTTGTCGGTCCTGCGAAAGTGCTCGAAATAAAGCCATTATCAGTGGTGATAAATTATGAAGAACGAAAATTAATTGTCAGACTGTATAACACTAAAGTAATAAAAGATTATAAATTACGGAAGTAATTTTGAGATAGCAATGATGAAACAAATTAAATGGAATACTTATACATGCCTGTTTCTAACGCTGTTAATTTTAACGGCGTGTCAGGATCAAACTATTCGACAGGACGTGGTTGATTCGATGGAGAACGTGGTTAATAAATCAGTGAGTGATAACGCTAATCAAGATTCCATCCCGGAGAGTGTTGCTGAATCACTTATCCCGACGATTAATCTGGATACTGCAAATGTGCCGGTAATAGAAAATGAGGAAAGGTTCGACATCTCGGTTAACGCTGTAGCGGCAGATCAATTCTTTTTAAGTCTGGTTGATGGCACAGACTACAATATGGTGATTCATCCAGAAGTAACCGGTTCGATCACGCTTAATTTGCGTAATGTAACAATCCCTGATGTATTAGAAGCTGCACGAGATGTTTATGGTTTTGAGTTTATTAGTACAACGTATGGTTTTCAGGTGTTGCCCGGTCGCCTGCGTGCACGTATATATCAAATCAATTATTTAAATATAGAACGTGCCGGTAGCTCACAGACATCGGTTAGTTCAGGTTCATTGACACAAAATGGTGTCAGCCCTGATACAGGAGATGGAGGAACTTCTTCAAGCAATAGTGTGCAAGGCACAAATATACGTACGAATCAGACATTGAATTCTTTTTGGAGTGAATTACAGGAATCTGTTCAGGCTATTGTTGGTACCGGTGAAGGACGCAGTGTTGTTGTCAATCCTCAATCAGGCGTCGTCGTGGTACGAGCATTACCCAATGAATTAAGAGAGGTAGAGGCCTATTTACAGGCGACACAACTGATCGTTCAAAGACAAGTGGTGCTTGAAGCCAAGTTCATTGAAGTCAGATTAAATGAAAATTACCAGTCAGGAATAAACTGGAGTTCGTTGCTTACGCCGGGGAACGAATCAATTACTGTCTCCAATATAGGTGGCGGGACGGTACTGGTTGGTGAAAGTGGACTTAGTGGCCTAGCTGGTAATACAGGAAATCTTGATCCTGCCAGTTTCTCTGCTATTTCAGGTGCTGCAGCAACAGCCTTTGGTGGTGTTTTTTCTGCAGCCTTGAATTTTGGGGATTTTGCTGCGTTTATAGAACTCCTCAAGACCCAAGGTAATGTACAGGTTTTATCAAGCCCACGTGTTGCCACTATGAACAATCAAAAGGCGGTTATTAAGGTAGGTACCGATGAGTTTTTCGTGACGGATGTTTCATCTGTCAATACGACTACTGCCACTAACACGACAGTGAATCCTGATGTGACGCTCACCCCGTTCTTTTCCGGTATTGCGCTTGATGTAACACCGCAAATCAGTCAGGAAGGTGATGTGACCTTACATGTGCATCCGTCAATTAGTGAGGTTATTGATCAACAAAAAACCGTTACGGTTGGTAATGTAACACAGCAATTACCATTGGCACTAAGTACAGTCCGTGAGTCTGACAGTATTGTACGTGCGCGTAGTGGGCAGGTTATCGTCATCGGCGGTTTGATGCAGGAGTCTATAAATGATCAGGATGCAAAGACACCGTTTCTGGGTGATTTACCGGGTGTCGGTAGTTTATTTAACCATAAAAAGAATGCTGCGGTTAAAAGTGAACTCGTTATTTTATTAAAACCTGTTGTCGTTCATAGTTCGGATGAGTGGAATGAGGAGTTAATAAAATCCAGAAGTAATATTAAAGAACTTCGTGACGTCATGAATGAACCTCCTCCGGAAACATTTCTGGATGATCTTTTTGCCAATGAAGATATTTAACAGAGTCTGGTTAGGAACTGATTATGTATTTACGACATTTTAATTTAACTGAACTACCTTTCAGTATTACACCTGACACGAGTTTCTTTATGAATCGTGCCGGTTATCAGGATGCGTTAAATGTTCTAACAATAGCTTTACGTAGTGGTGAAGGATTCGTAAAAGTGATAGGCGAGGTTGGTGTTGGAAAAACGATTCTGTGCCGTAAATTAATGAAGTGTGTCAGTAAGGAATTTGTTACAGCATATATTCATAATCCCTATATCAAACCCGATAGTTTATTATTCGCAATCGCTGATGCCTTATCAGTCAAGTATTCTGATGGTATTTCACAGCATACACTAATGAAGTTAATTACACGTGCTCTACTGGATACTCATCGTGGTGGTAAAAAAGTGGTTGTATGTCTTGATGAAGTCCAGGCAATGCCGGTTCAAACACTGGAATCACTCAGGTTATTAACAAATCTTGAAACTGAAAAACGTAAACTTTTACAAGTGGTTCTCTTCGGTCAGCCCGAACTGGATATGCTGTTGAACCAGCCTTCTGTTCGACAATTAAAGCAACGAATTACATTTTCTTATCGTCTATTGCCTTTGAACAAGGTTGCTATGTACGCCTATATCCGGCATCGATTACAAATTGCTGGTTGTATTGAGAAATCATTGTTTACCAGACGCGCCTGTGAAGCGATATATCGGCATAGTAATGGCATTCCAAGGTTGATTAATATTTTATGTCATAAGTCATTAATTTGTGCATATGGTGAAGGAAAGAAGAAAGTAACGCATAAGCATGTGAATATTGCTGCTTTGGATATAGAGCATACAAAAGTTGAACCTGATTCATGGATGACATCGATAATGCCAGGTTTTTCCCGGTGGTTGTTTGGTTCTTTAGGAATAGTAAGTCTGCTGATAGGCGGTAATTACATTCATAATTTGTTAGGGATGTGATTATGAGCTTAATTAATAAAATGCTGAGTGATTTGGAAAAGCGGGATGCTTTTCTGGACGATAACCAGGATCCAATACTGGATGGATTATATTCAGCTTATGATTTGGAATTAACCGGTAAAAGAAAAACAAATATCCCTTTTGTGCTTTCAATCAGTATTGTTAGCGCGATATTAATATTCGCAACACTATTGTATTCATTTGAAACTGACAGGTTTCAATCCTTTACTGATATTAAAGAGAATGATTCAAGTATAAATATTCCTGATCAAGATGTGATTAAAGAATTTAATACAAATAACAATAGTAGTATTTCTGAATCTGGAATAACCGTCGACACGACAGATATAGAAAATGTAAATAATCATTTACTCAAGTTGGATGATAATCTTTTATTGCATGACAGTTTAAAAACATCTACAAATAATCCAATAAATCGTATTGATACAATCCAGTTTGAAGTAAATGATTCAGGTATTAACCTTCTTATGAATATGCCATATGAAATCGATTATCTTGTCTATGGTTTAAGCAATCCCAATAGAACAGTAATAGAAATAGAGAATGCCGAACTGGGATTTCGACTTGAAGAACTGGTCCCTGTTGAACCCATAGTTGCTATTCGATATTCAATTAATAATAAAAAAAGATTCAAGCTGGTTCTGGAATCTGACAAACCATTGACGATTAGAAAAAGCATGACCAGCAAATCTGATTATGCCCATGATCTGGTAGTCGTGATGGAATACCAATGGGAAGGAAGCGAAATATTAGAGCAAGAAGACATTGACCTAACAGAGATTGTTAAAAAACAGGTAGAACGGGGAAAAAATACGGTATTCAAAGGAGAGTTAATTAAAACACCTGTTAATAAAGATTCAAATGCTTACGCAGAAAAATTATTTCAACAGGCATATATCGCGTATAGAAAAGGGAACATTTCAGAAAGCCTGAAAAAATTGAATATGTCACTCGACCAGGATGGCGGGCATGTCAATGCACGTTCGACCCTGGCATTGATATTGTCGAATCAAGACCATATTGGAATGGCTTACAGCGTTCTGAATGAAGGCTTGATTCAATATCCTGATAATTTCGAATGGATAAAAATGTACGCCCGATTATTATTAAAAGAGGGAAAAATTGTTGAAGCACGTTCTATACTTGCTAAACAGAGTCCTGAATTTTCATCAAACACTGAGTATTATGCGCTGCAAGCAGCGATATTACAGAAATTGAGTGAACATGAAGAGGCAGCCAAAATATATCGTGACTTATTGCAAGTTAATCCACTTAAGGCCGTTTGGTGGATGGGCCTTGGGATCTCACTTGAATCTATGAAACGTTATGATGATGCCCTCTACGCATATCAGAAAGCGTTCAATAACCCATCATTGGTACAAGATTCCCTGGAATTCCTCAGCCATCGAATTAAGCGGTTGAGTAATCTATTAGAAGATGAATCCGCGTAAAAAAGTCAGGCTGGGTGATCTACTCGTAGAACAAAAGCTGATTTCACAAGCCCAGCTTGAACAAGCACTTGCGGCCCAGAAAAAAAGTGGCCAAAAATTAGGACGCGTACTGATTAACGATGGATATCTTACTGAGGATAAGATGTTGGAGGCCTTGTCAGAACAACTCAAGATTCCTTTTGTTGATCTACTTCATTATAAATTTAATCCTGATGTCATTAAATTAATCCCCGAGATTCAATCACGCCGTTTTCGTGCAGTTGCATTAAGCACTGACGATTCTGGCATTCTTATTGGTATGGCCGACCCAACAAATATCTTTGCCTATGATGAATTATCAAGAATTTTAAAAAAACCAATAAGGTTAGCCGTTGTCAGGGAAATCGATCTTCTAAAAACAATAGATACGGTTTATCGAAAAACTGAGCAAATAAGTGATTTTGCCGAACAACTTAATGAAGAATTAACGGATAGTGATATTGATTTAGGTGCGCTTTTGGCAGAGGCAGATGTTACTGATGCGCCAGTCGTAAAATTACTTGCCTCATTATTCGAGGACGCAATACAGATTAAGGCATCTGATATTCACATTGAACCAGATGAAAAAGTATTACGTATCAGGCAACGTGTTGATGGTGTTTTACAGGAACATACGATGGATGAAGTGCGCATTGCACCAGCATTGGTACTTCGATTAAAACTAATGGCAGGTCTCGATATTTCTGAAAAAAGATTGCCTCAGGATGGCCGTTTTAGCGTTAAGGTAAAAGAACATAATATTGATGTGCGTTTATCGACAATGCCAGTTCAGTATGGTGAATCTGTTGTCATGCGATTGCTCGATCAAACAGGCGGCACGCTGGATCTGAATTTACTGGGCATGCCAAAAGTGATGCTTGAGCGATTTGAGAAATTGATTCATCGTCCACATGGTATGATTCTGGTTACAGGTCCAACGGGTAGTGGTAAGACGACTACTCTATATGCGGCATTACAAAAGCTGAATGTGTCGGAAAAAAAGATTATCACTGTTGAAGATCCGGTTGAATATAAATTACCACGTATCAATCAGGTTCAGATCAATTCTGATATAGGATTAACATTTGCAAATGTTTTGCGGTCTGCATTAAGGCAAGATCCTGACATCGTCCTGATAGGTGAAATGCGTGATGAAGAAACGGCTGAGATAGCATTGCGCGCGGCGATGACTGGTCATCTTGTATTATCTACGCTACACACCAATGATGCTGTCAGTACGGTAAATCGCCTTATGGATATAGGCATTAAGAGCTACTTACTGGCTTCAGCATTACATGCCATTCTTGCACAACGATTAGTCAGGCGTGTCTGTGAAAGTTGTGCTCAAGCTACCGAGTTAACCGACCAACAAAAAGGCTGGTTAAGTAGTTTCGTCGATGAAAAACAATTTAATGTGACTTTCAAAAAAGGCATTGGCTGTGCTCATTGTAATTACACGGGTTATCAGGGTCGAATTGGTGTTTATGAATTACTCGAATTCGACAAAGATCTTTCTAATGCATTGGCTCATGGTGATACTGGTCAATTTATTAATAAAGCGACGAACTCAAGACACTTCAGACCATTGAATATGGTGGCGTTGCAATATGCGGTTGAGGGTATTACCACGATGGATGAAGTTATCCGTATCTCGGCTGACATTGATAGTGTGGTAGACGAGGAGATAGTTAAGTCAACTGAGGAAGTCACTGTCTAATGCCCTTATTTGTATATAAAGGCAGAAATGCGCGAGGTAGTCTGATCCAGGGCGAGATCGATGCTGGCACTATCGATTCAGTTGCTTCGCAGTTGTTCAATATTGGCGTGACACCGATCGACATCAAGGAGCAAAAGGCCGCTTCTGATTCAGATATTTCTTTCTCAAATTATCTCAATAGAAGAGCACCCAGCCTGGATGATCTCATCCTGTTTAGTCGACAGATGTATACCCTGATGAAGGCGGGTGTGCCGATGATCAAGTCAATTACTGGGTTAATCCAATCATCACGTAATTTTAAGGTTATCGAAGCCCTTAAAGAAATTATGGGTAACCTTGAATCTGGCCGTGATTTATCCAGCTCCCTGGCAAGGCATCCAGGCATATTCTCACCCTTGTATATCAGTATGGTAAAAGTGGGTGAAGAAACCGGGCGTCTGGAAGAATCTTTTTTTCGTATATCAGAATATCTGGCCAGAGAAAAAGATACGAGAGAACGGATCAAAGCGGCATTGCGTTATCCGACTTTTGTCATTATTGCCATTGCTATTGCCATAGCAATCATCAATATATTTGTTATTCCAGCGTTCGCGGGTTTGTTTGAAAAGGCCGGGGTTGAATTACCCTGGCAAACTCGTTTGTTAATGACGACCTCGGATTTTTTTGTGCAATGGTGGCCGATGTTGTTGGCAGGTATCATAGGTTCAATCATTGCTGCGCGGTTTTATATTAAGACCGATGATGGCCGTTACCAATGGGATCACTATAAATTAAAAATACCCCTGGTCGGTGACATTATTTACCGGGCAACATTATCACGTTTTGCCCGTTCTTTTTCTATGGGACTCAAGTCCGGTGTCCCTTTGATTCAGGCGATGACAGTCGTCTCGCGGTCGGTCGATAATGAATTTATCAGTGACAAGATACTCGGTATGAGAAACGGGATTGAACGTGGTGAATCATTGACACGTACGGCCAGTTTGACCAGGATGTTTCCTCCCCTGGTATTACAAATGTTGTCCGTTGGTGAAGAAACCGGACAGGTCGATGACATGATGGTGGAAGTCGCGGAGTATTATGATCGTGAAGTTGATTATGACATTAAAAATTTGAGCGCATCGATAGAGCCGATCCTGATTGTCGCAATTGGTGTTATGGTCTTGATTCTGGCATTGGGGGTATTCCTGCCGATGTGGGATTTGGCCAAAGTCGTAAAGTAGTGGATGTCGTGTAATGGAGTTGGCACATCGGTGGGGTGATCGAAATCTCACCAAAATGGAATTGGTGATGGCATTGTTGGTATTGGCAGTATTAATCGGGACGTTCAGTCGATATGTTTTGGTGGTTTTTTCCAGGGCTGAGCAAAGCATGATAAATAGTACCGTGATCAATATTAATACAGCGCTTAATTACCGTGCCGCGATGGCAGTAATGCGGGGTGAATATCAGGAACTTGAAACATTTGAAAAAAAGAATCCGATGGAAGAGATGCGATCAAACATTGACATTAACGATCTGGATATGACAATGAATGGTATCCCATTAGTACTGGGGGGAGCCAGTTCAATTTCTGCGCCAGCGAATTATGGTGGTGAAATTAATGCTTACACCATAGAATCGATGGAAAAGGGGAAATGGTATTTTAATCAGGATAATCGACACTTGATTTATCTCATCAGTAATAATGAGTTTTTTTTCAGTGAGGTTGAGGGAAGGTCTATGATTCAATTCCGAATAGCAATTGATTATAAGGACAGAAATTCTAATGGACGATATGATCCGGAGATGGATGAATTCAAGTCGATGAAGTTACATCCAGTCGAACAGTATCAATGGAACTATTAAGCAGCAAGAAGATATTAATATGAATTTAACGAACGAATTTTATACATGGGCACTTGATTTCTTGTTTATTATTGGTGTTTTTTTAATCCCGGTCGGTCTGGGGTTCATGCTTGTTCCGGATAAACTATTTAAAATGGCGAATAAACTGAATCGGTGGGTTCACACTGATAGTTTTTTTAACAAGATAAATGCACCTGTTTATAAAGAACGATTTTTTTATCGGCATCATCGAGCGTTTGGTATTTCAGTATTAATAGTTTCTGTCGTTTGTTTATATATGCTGACTTTTTTTATCGGCATTGAAACTATCATGGCTGATCTTGTTAAACTGGCAGGGTCTGAATTTGAAAAGTGGTTGTTTGTCATATTGTACTATTTATTAATTACCGCAAATATTCTGGCATTCCTGTTCGGACTGGTTATGGTTATACGTCCCAGTGCGTTAAAGTCGTTTGAGGCCTGGGGGAATCGTTGGATTGATACTGACGGACCATTGAAAGTACTGGACAGGAAGAAAGACCTGCCCGACAGGATCTTGCCGGGAAATCCACGAATATTCGGATTTTTTGTGACGCTTGCCGCAATTTACATCATCTGGAGTACAAATCCATTACAAATGTGAATAAATTCAACGGATTAAAGCTTGTTATTGATTAATTTAAACGCTAATGTTGATTTGATAGATATATAGCGGACAGGTTTAAACCTGTCCGCCCAGAATCTGGAGTGATCCAGTATACGAATCAGGATGGAACCTGATCATTTATCCCCTGATAAGGAACTGCCCAAAGGTTGCGACTGGCGGGAATAGGGTCATTAAAAGGGCCGCGGCCCAAAACTCGGGAGAGAAATCTCATGAAAATACAAGGTATTAATAAACAACAACAGGGTTTTACCCTGATTGAACTGGTTGTCGTTATTGTGATATTAGGCATTCTGGCAGCAACGGCAGTGCCAAAATTTGCCAGTTTGACGACTAATGCAAATACTGCCGTCGCTCAGGGTATAGTCGGTTCGATTGCTTCTGCGGCAGTCATTCAGTTAGGAGCAAATTCGGGTACAGCACAAACTTTTAATACCGTTATTAGCAATACCGATTTTTCTAATGTACCGACAGGAACAGCAGTTGCCGCAGGCACCAATATGTCGGGAACGGCTTATGACATATCAGGCAGCACTCTTAGTGGCGGAACCCTTACCTGTGACGCCGATCCCGCATCATTTACCGTCACTGTAGGCAGTTCTAGTGCTACTGGTACATTGTCAATTGGACTGTGTAGTAGTTAATTTTATTTATGCTTGATTTGAAAAAGAGGGCCGTTTGGCCCTCTTTTTTTATGCTGGTTGCCATTATATTGGCATTGATGATTTCTATCATTAATGGCTATATCTTTTGGTGGTTATCGGTCTCGATAATCTTTCTGCTTTCAGTTTATTTCTTTGGTTCAAGATTAGTCATTAATCCTTTAACGATTGCGGTATTTTTATTTGTATCGTTATTGATCTTGAACATGGTATTTATTCGTCCCGCAAACAACCAGGATGCCAGTTATCTCATCGGTTTTTTTGCAAGTAGTTTTTTATTGTTTAGTTATGCTAATAAAGAATTTGTAAAGCACACTGTATTTATATTAAATGGGCTATTTTTATTGTTGGCACTATGGGGATTAGTGCAATACTTCACGGGGTTCGCTTATCTAGTCAATGCTGGATCGCGGGCAAACGCGCTGTTTTATACCCCGAATACCTATGCCGCCTGCCTTAATATTATCTTGTTGCCTCTCGTAGTTTTATATCTGCATAACAAAGGCACGACAAAGTTCTTGTCAATGGTACTTATTCTATTTGCTGCATTGTTGGTATCGCAGAGCCGTGGTGCTTGGGTTGCGTTTATAGTTAGTGTCTTTTTTGTCTTGATCCTATGCAGAACTGTCGGTGTCGCAGTGGACAGGACGAGGATAAAGAAACTAATGCTTGGATTTATGCTGGTGTTTTCTATATACAGTATTATTGAGTTAGTTGGCTTGGATCAAAATAGAGCTGACTTTGATCTTACCTTAAAGGATGATGTAGGCCATTTGATTCGAAGCGATAGCGTTGTCTCGACTATGAGTCATCGTTTCATGCTATATGATATTGCTTGGCAACAGATAAAAGAGAAGCCTTTATTGGGACAGGGTTTTCATACTTATCAATATTTCCAGGTTCGGGATCAGCACGCACCTCACATCGGCAATGCGACTCGTTTCGCGCATAATGATTATTTACAGTTGTGGATGGAAACGGGCATCTTGGGATTGGTACTATTTATTTCCATTCCAGTAACTTTAATTGGTATGTTAATTGTGATATGGCAAAAAATAACTATCCCTGACCGAGCTATATTGTTTGCATTAACAACAGGTCTGATTAGTTTTTATGTGCAAGCTCTGGTGGATTTTCTTTTTTATACCCCTTTTTTATTGATGATGTACGGTGCTTATCTGGGTTATCTGAATCAGTTATTCAATAAGTATCCAGCAGGTGCCTTATCTTATAAATTAGTGCTGCCTGATATCAGAATTGGACCAGTCGTCGTGAAATGTCTTATCGGATTAATGGTGGTTTGTTATCTATCGCAGCCAGCCATCGCACAACTTGCCTTTGATCAGGCGAATCGCTATAAAAAACGCCTGGATATAGAGCAGGCCTTGGCAATGTATGAACTGGCAAGACGATTTGCGCCTTATGAGCCCTCATATTGTCTGGTCGAAGCTGATATCTGGTATCACGCCGCTAAAGTTACAAGAGAACCCGAATCCGCACAGCGAGCAGACCGGCTTTTTGAACAGGGGGTAACAGCAAATCCCTATCGGGTTGCCAACCTGTTTTGGCGGGCAATCCTGCACCGTGAATTAGCAGAATTGTTATCGAATCCTGTTTCTCAGGAGACCGTATTGTCATGGTTGCAACAGGTCTTGCATTGGCTTCCCCATGACCAACGAGCACAGGCTGAATATGTTCGTACACTGCTCCTTATGGGAAAATATGAAAAGGCGAGAGAATTATTTGATGCTTATCTTGTGCAAAACCCGGATTCATATTATTTAATACAGCTACAATCAGAAGTAGGAGCATATTCCGGATAGATTGAAATTTCCCGGTTATTTTTCAGTAGCAGTGAACATTTTGTCAGGATAGTTCGTTATATTATATGGGCGAGATAAAACGGATATATAGATGATTTTTCCAAGAGAAAAAAAAGGCTTTACATTAATTGAACTGGTTGTCGTACTGTTATTAATTTCAATATTGGCAGCATTCATGCTGCCTAAGCTTGATTTAGGTGCTTTTCGGGAAAGTGGTTTTGTACAACAGTCGATGGGCGCTATTCGATATGGTCAAAAACAGGCTATTGGATCAGGATGCCAAGTTAACGTTTTATTAACGGCAACAGATTGTACCTTGCAATGGAATGGTTTGCCCGCTGGAATAGGCTGTCCTGGCGGTGGTACCAATATTACCAATCCTGCAACAGGACTAAATAATTTCTGCAATAATAGTACGCCTGAATCAAGCGCTGATCTACCAACAACGATAAGGTTTGATAATATCGGACGACCAACTGCTACCGTTGGAAATCTGTCATTGAACCTTGGTTCAAGAACGATAACAGTTGAACAAGAGACCGGTTTCGCCCATGAATAGATTCAATGTTAACGATTCAGGTTTTAGTTTGATCGAGCTAATCGTTGCGATCGTTATTATGTCCATTGGTGTTACTGCGTTTATTACATTAATTATCAATACAACTAAAAACAGTGTTGATCCGCAAATCAGGCAACAAGGTAATGCCATTGCTCGAACCTATCTGGAAGAGATTATGCTGAATTCATTCTGTGAACCTGATTTTGATCCCGATGGTGATGGATTAACCGAATGTTCAAGTACAACTGCAGGAGAAGGGTGTACCGAGTCGGCATGTGCAAATGGATCTGCCAATACTTGTGGTGGGCAATTTGCAGTTGGTGGCGCGGAAGCGGGGCGTTCAGTGTTTGATGATGTCTGTGATTACAATGGCCTGAATGATGTTGGGGCCAGAGATCAAACCGGAGCAGGTGTTATACCGGGTCTGGAGAACTATACGGTTGGTGTTACCGTTAATGATTCGGGAGTTGTACTAAATGGATTGAATGGGAGTAATGGACAAGTTGTGCGAATCGATGTCACGGTGACGCATAGTACAGGTGCGACGATGGGATTAACTGGCTACAAGACAAATTTCTGATGGACAAGATGAGGGCCAACAATAAAAACGGCTTCACCTTGATCGAAATGATCATTGTCATCTTGTTAGTGGGTATTTTATCCGGTGTTTTATTCATGGCGCTACGTGGTCCGATGCAAGCCTTTATTGATGTCGAAAAACGCATGCGCCTGGTTGATATTGCTGACACGGCCTTGCAACGCATGACCCGGGAAATCCGTCTTGCCTTACCGAACAGTATTCGTGTCCCAGGCGGAACGACAGTTGAGTTTTTACGATCATTGGATGGTGGACGTTATCGTTCAAAACCGGGCGGAGCAGGGCCAGCGGTCTGTGGTGGACCAGTCGCACAAGATAGATTGAATTTTGCATTAGTCGCGGATTGTTTTGAAGTCATGGGTACATTAACTAATGCTGGTTTGATTGATACTACCGGAATATGTCTCGATAGTTCGTCGGATTGCCTGGTAATTTATAATACCGGGCAACTCAATGCGGATGCCTATAACGGAGATAATATAGCAGATATAACAGCTGCTACGGCAAATTCAATTACCTTTACTGGGGCACCACCTTTTCCTTTTAAGTCTCCTCGCCAACGATTTTTTATCGTTGATACCCCAGTCAGCTTTGTCTGTAATACGGGTAGTGGTGAGATAAGACGTATTGATAATTACCCTATTAATACTGGTGTGGGTGCGGCAACTGGTAATCTGTTAGTCAATCAGGTGACTGCCTGCAATTTTTCCTATAACGCCGGTTCTGCAACACGAGCAGGATTAGTCACATTAAGCATTACGATAAAGGATCTTTCCCTGGCGGGTGCCAGTGTCACCTTGCTTCAACAAGCACATGTGGACAATCAACCATGAGGGTCGTTAGAAAATGTCAGCGTGGTTTCAGCGCTATTATGGCGGTGATATTGATTGTCTTGCTGGCACTGATTGGGGGTTATATGGCAACACTGACCAGCGTAGGCTCTATTAATACAACTGTCTCGGCAGGGACCATGCAGGCCTGGTTTGCCGCACGAAGTGGTGTTGAATGGGCTGTTCAACAAATTATAGTGGCGGCACCGGGAGTATGTATTGGCTCGCCGACGACGATTAATCTAAGCGGAGGTAATACGAGCGGATATAGAGTTGTGCTTACATGTGCTGTAACGCCTTTTACTGAGTCCGGGATCGGTACATACAATGTTTATGCGCTTACCTCAAGAGCAACAAGAGGTAATCCGGGGGAACCCGCCTACGTTTCCAGGCAAGTTAATGTCTCGATAACAGATGCCCCCTAAATTAGTGATTGAAAATCATTCTGTCGCCAGGCTTCATAAATAATTATGCTTGCTGTGTTGGACAGGTTTAAACTACGACTATCCTCAAGCATGGGAATTCTTAGCACGGTATTGGACTCAAATTCATTTAATATCTCTTTCGGTAATCCACGGGTCTCTGGACCAAAGATAAAACTGTCACCTTTGTTAAAATTACAATCCGAGTACTGTTGTGTCCCTTTAGTAGAGATTGCATAAAGTGAATCAGTGCCGTGTTTTTCAAGATAATCCTGATAATTATCATAGTGATGTACTAGTGATAGATCGATATAATCCAGTCCGGCACGACGCAGGTTTTTTTCATCCATGTCAAAACCAAGAGGATGAATTAAATGCAGGTTTGCCCCAGTATTCGCACAAAGTCGTATAATATTACCGGTATTGGGTGGGATTTCCGGCTCAAATAGGACAATATTAAACATTAAGGTATTTGATTTAGCTTATAGATATAATTAAATAGTTTAATCTATATAAACTCTGTTCCCTAATCCCCGAAACTAAATAATGACAACCTTGACAGAAGAAGAAAATAAAAAACTGACAGTCAATTTTTGTAGTTTGCAATTCAATACACCATTAGTTTTATTATCAGGCTGTGTAGGTTTTGGCGAAGAATATACGCGTATAAATGGTTTTACCAATACAGATGTTGGCGCAATTTGTTTGAAAGGAACAACTCTTGAGCCTCGCTTGGGTAACCCACCACATCGTATTGCAGAGACCTATATGGGTATGTTGAATGCGATTGGGTTACAAAACCCCGGTTCAAAGATTGTTGTTGATGAATATCTACCTAATCTCGATTTTACTGAAACGCGTTTTATTGCCAATATTTCAGGTTCAACGGTTGAGGAGTATGAAGAGGTCACTCGACTATTTGATGATTCACCGATTGATGCCATGGAGATTAATATCTCTTGCCCTAACGTAAAAGAGGGTGGTGTTGCCTTTGGTAATGATCCGGATATGTCGGCACGAGTAGTAGAAGCTTGTCGTAGAGCGACTAAAAAACCTTTAATTGCCAAACTTTCTCCTAATCAAACAGATATTGCAGAAAATGCCCGATGCTGTATTGAAGCGGGAACGGATGGTTTTTCTGTTATCAATACCTTGATGGGGATGGCTATAGATATCGACTCGCGCAAACCGATCATTGGTATTAATCAGGGTGGCTTATCGGGGCCCGCGATTAAACCAATTGCGCTATTAAAGGTGCATCAGGTCTACCAGGTAGCAAAACAACATAATATCCCGATTATTGGTCAGGGGGGAATTACGACGGTAGAAGATGCAATTGAATTTATGATTGCCGGAGCAGCAACAGTCGGTATTGGAACAGCATTGTTTTATGATCCACTTATCTGTCCAAAATTAAATAAAGGTATTGTTGACTACCTGGAAAAGCATAATTTAAATAATGTCTCAGAGCTTGTTGGAACAATACAATTGCATGACTAGGTTTTCCTGAGTCTATTTAAAAAAACTCGCATTTCTTTAGCAGCTTGTATGTCTCCATTTTCCTCTGCAATGCTTATTCCTTTTTCGTAGGCATTAATAGCTTCATTGTTTTGTTTATTTTCAGATAAGGCTTTTGCATATAATTTCCATGCGGCAGAGAAAGACTGATTAAATTCTATTGCCTTTTTAAAATGAGTTATTGCCTGCTCAAAATCCTGCGCTTTTAAATATTCATTGCCCAGGCTATATCTGAGTAATGCGTTATCGTTGCCTTTCTCAAGCAAGGCTATAAATGATTCAAGATTGCTCATGAATTAACTGGTAAGTCCGTTTGTTGTATAAGTTGGCGAGATGATCGCGTCGGGCTGGGGCGTAATGCGCGGCAGAACATGCAGGAGTAATTATTCTGCCGCGCATTACGTTCCAGAACCAGTGAGGGCTCGCTAAGCGACAGGCTGAGGAAAACTGTACTTTTTCAGTCAATGCTAAAATTTCTTGATGGACAACAATCTTGGTTCAATATCTGGCGTACTCATGCAACATACGGGCTAAGGTTTCTGAGCTATTATCATGGCTTGATTTCTAAATCCATTGGCAACGTTTCCGATTTGCCCTTCTTCCCGGTAATAAATTATCTTCCAGTCTTTGAAGAAATGTAATAGCTCATTTTTATCTAATAGATAATCAGGATTGCCAGGTCCTGTTTCATTAACTTTATCTTTTATGAATGTTTGATAAAAGATAAGGCCATTAGTTTTTATGGCGTTTCGAATATTGTCCATCATAGTACGATCAAGAAAGTGACTTACGACTATGACATCAAAAGAATCGGGTTCGGGTGGTAGCTTTGATATATCTTTGGCTTCGGAATTTACGGTTAAACTTTTTTCTTTTGCATAATGAGAAAGGCGTTCCAGAGCTGTTGAAGATATATCCCAGGCTGTAACGGTCAATCCATTCTCTGCAAGGCATATTGCATTAGCACCATGACCGCATGCTAGATCCAGGGCCTTACCATGTGCAGGTAAAAGATGTTGGTTATGTAACAGTACTTCCGCAGGTGAGGGTAATTCGTTTGAGCAGGAATTGTAATGTTTATCCCACTTGTCTTTTGTTTGATTATTCAACCTAGAATCCATAGTTGGACAGCTTGTAGAGTAGTTCTAATTGCTTGTCTGGCGTAGTGAAAAAAAGAGCTAATGGTCATTCCCTTAGTGAGTTGACGTGCATGGATGCACAAATATCGCGAGCGCAGGACGCGCAGGAGCGATGATTTCACATAGCCAGGCGGGCAAATAGGGTTGCTATACATGCTGTGCGCGCCCCGCAGGAAGTACCCTTGGGGTGTCTTCACGTTATGGTTGAGTTTAAACAAAGGCAATAACGTTGTTGATATCATAATGTTACCTATTATTCGTAGCGGTCAACTGTGGAATCTAGGTTTAACGTCGCCAGAATGTCGGAGTGAATAAAACTAATAAGGTAAATATTTCAAGTCGGCCTAATAGCATGGCAATGCAGAGTATCCATTTAGCAATGTCATTAATGTTGCCATAGTGTTGGCTGACTTTTCCCAGACCGGGCCCAAGGTTATTCATACAAGCCGCTAATGCAGAAAAGGCTGTAACCTGGTCAAGTTCCGTTGCCATTAATGCCAATAATAAAAGAGCAAATACGACTATATACGTAGCAAAAAATCCCCATACGGCTTCAATAATACGTTCAGGTATCGGTTTGTTACCTATTTTGATGATGAAGATTGCGCTTGGGTGTATCAGGCGTTTTATTTCACGTATACCTTGTTTGCTAAGTAACAGAATACGTATGACCTTGATGCCACCACCCGTTGATCCTGCACATGCACCAATAAAACTGGAGAATAATAATAGTAACGGCATAAAACCAGCCCAGCCCTGGTATTCTGTTGTAGTAAAACCCGTGGTTGTTGCAATTGAGACGGATTGAAAGATACTGTCTTCAAATGCTTTTCCAAAACTTTCATAATCCCCAAGTAGCATGTGATAACTTACGCATAAAAAGCAGACCACGAATAAAATACCCAAGTAAGCCCGTAATTCTGCATCTTCCCAGTAGGGTCTCATGCTGATATGTCGCCATGAAATAAAATGCAAGCTGAAATTAATTCCGGAAATGAACATAAAACAAATCGCAACTGTTTCAATCCAACCGCTTTCGAAATAACCCATGCTTGCGTCATGGGTAGAAAACCCACCAATAGAAACAGTTGAAAAACTGTGTGCAACAGCATCAAACAAGCTCATACCTGCAAGCCAGTAAGCAAGTGCACAGGCTATAGTCATACTCAGATAGATATACCAGAGTGCTTTTGCTGTTTCAGTAATTCTCGGTGTTAGTTTGGCGTCTTTAACAGGGCCTGGTGTCTCTGCACGATATAATTGCATACCACCAATACCTAACATAGGCAGAATTGCTACAGCCAATACAATGATACCCATTCCCCCGAGCCATTGTAGTTCATGTCGGTAGAAGAGGACTGATTTAGGTAAAAAATCAATACCAACAATAATTGTTGCACCGGTTGTTGTAAGACCTGAGATAGATTCAAAAATCGCATCAGTAATTGACAAATCGGGAGTATCAGACAATATCAAAGGGACACTACCAGTTAATCCAAGACCAACCCAGAAAAGAGCAACTACAATGAAGCCATCGCGTAATCGCAATTCATTTATTACATTACGAACGGGAAACCATAAAATAAGACCAATAGTTAGAATAAGTATGAAAGCGGAAAAAAAATGAACAGTCATTCCATCATCAGTAACAATTGATATAACCAAAGGAGGAAACATTGTCAGGCTGAATAAAGACAGTAATATACCCAATATGCGCTGAATGACGGCAAGTTGCATGGTTATCCTAGAATCCTTAGTTGGATTCGTTTGAGTGTGCGTATTTCAGGTTCAGTTGCGCCAAATAGAAAGCCGCGCATAGTCATGCTATGTAAGGCTTTCGCTGTTAAGAAAATGAGCCTGAAATACGTGCAATCAAATGAGTAGGCGGATTTACCAAATGTGTGATCGTCTAACTTATTATAAAGTATTAATTTGAAGCATATAATCATAGTTATGGGCCGGTCAACTGAGGAATCTAGGATTAATCTTCTTTTATCGTGTCGTTGTGCTTATAAAAAAGTAATACCAACCTGAAACAATGCTTCGACTTGAGTTACATTTTTTTTGTCTGACACTACCAGGATGACATGATCTTCGGCTTCAATAATTGTTTTTTTATCAGCTAATAAAACATTATTACCACGTACTATTGCACCAATTGTCGTGCCATGTGGTAAATCTATATCTTCAATGGCTCTACCGACAACTTTAGATGATGCCTGATCCCCATGTGCAATTGCTTCAATTGCTTCAGCTGCACCACGACGTAATGCATGAACAACGACTACATCACCCTTACGTACATGTGCAAGTAAACTGCCGATGGTGGCTTGTTGTGGTGAAATAGCAATATCAATAGTGTTACTTTGTACGAGATCTACATAGGCAGCACGGTTGATTAATGCCATCACCTTTCGAGCACCAAGGCGCTTGGCAAGCATTGAAGAAATGATATTGGCTTCATCGGCATTTGTAAGGGCGCAAAATACATCGGATCTATCGATATCTTCCTCATGGAGTAAATCTTCATCAGCAGCATCGCCATTTAATACAATAGTATTTATTAATGCTTCAGAAGCAAAATGTGCTTTAGCGGGATCATATTCTAGTAATTTTACTTTATATTTGTTTTCCAAAGATTTAGCCAGGCGTAAACCAATATTGCCACCTCCCGCGATCATTATGCTTTTATGAGGTTTCTCTTTTATTTGAATGAATTGTAATAGTTTGCGAATTGATTTTTGTGAACTGATAAAAAATACTTCATCATCAGGTTCAACAATGGTATCGCCATTAGGAATAACGGGCCGGTCGTCTCTGAATATAATTACTATTTTATACTCGATGCCTGTAAGTTTATTTTTTAGATCACGTAGTGAATGGCTCGCTAAAACACCACTATAAGATGCTCTGAGTGCTACCATCTGTGCCTTGCCGTCTGCAAAGTCAAGTACTTGAAGCGCGCCTGGATGTTCAATTAATCGTTGTATGTAATCAGTAACCAGTTGTTCAGGACTAATCAAGACATCTACAGGTAATGCCTCTTGTGCAAATAAAGGGGCATTGTTGAGATATTCTGCTTCTCGAATTCGTGCAATTTTGGTTGGTGTGTGAAATAGTGTATAGGCGATCTGACAGGCAATCATATTGATTTCGTCACTATTGGTAACGGCCAGGATCATATCTGCATCTTTAGCACCGGCCTTTTCCAGCACAGATGGATGAGAAGCGATTCCAGTAATTGTTCTCAAATCGTAACGTTCACTGACTGATTGAAGCGCTGTCGGGTTATTATCAACCAGGGTAATGTCATTGTCTTCATTGACAAGATTGGCTGCTACTGATGAGCCGACTTGACCTGCTCCAAGGATTATAATTTTCATTTTAAATCAATTCCCAGCATTTTCAGCTTACGGTAGAGATGTGTACGTTCTATTCCAACTGCATTTGCTACTTTACTGACACTACCATTTGCCTTCTTTAATTGATATTCGAGATAAGCCTTTTCAAAATTTTCCCTTGCGTCACGTAATGGTAAATCGAAATCAAAACCCTCAATAGCAGTACCGTTTTGTTTTATTTCAGTATTACCCAGGCTGGATTCGATTTCATCAATATTAATGTTTTCATCTGTCCCCAGGATTAATAGTCGTTGAACAAGATTCTTTAATTCTCTCACGTTCCCTGGCCATTGATAACTTCT
>CAYMPA010000028.1:0-24912 GCA_964392105.1 uncultured Enterobacteriaceae bacterium | reverse complement strand
ATGTTGTTTATATTATTTTTGAATTAGATTTTTTAAACTTGGGCAGACATCACAATGCCCGGCAAGTACTTTTAAACCATCTGGATCTTTTATTTTAACTGAACGTCTCGTTATTTCGATTAATCCTTTTTCAACTAATATTTTGGATGACCGGTTCATACTTTCTATTGCCAAACCAAGATAATTACCAATATCACTACGACTCATAGGGAGTTGGAACTCATACGGTGAGTAACCAAGTAAACGAAAACGCGTTGACAGGCTTGATAAAAATATTGCTAATCTTTCTTGACTGTTTTTAGCAGAGATTGTGTGTCGGATATCATGTTCTTCAATCAACTCTTGACTCGTCCTCTTTAATACTTGTTTCGCTAAACCAGGTATTTTTTCACACAATGCTTCAAATCTGGCATATTTTATTTCACAAACTGTGGTGGTCTTGACTGTCATTGCCGTCTCACTGTAGTAATCTGTGGCAATAGCATCTATTCCTAGCACTTCACCGGGTAAACTGAACCCGATAATTTGTTTATTACCACCTCCGGAAAAATAAATTTGCTTCACACAACCTGATCGCACGACATAGAGATTTTTTAATTTATCACCTTGATGATATAGAAAGCGTTTATCTTCCAAAGGAGGCAATTGACGAACAATATCCTCAAACATCTGCAATTGAAAATCTACTATGCCTTGAGGAAGACATAACGATTTAAGGCTGCATCTCTGGCAGCTTGACTGCAAAGAGGAAATTGAGCTTGTTTCTTTATCGGGCATTAAGATAAACCCTATAGTATTTTGCTATTAAAATCATCAGACAAATCTCAATATGAGCATTATTTGCTTAGAATTCATATTTTAAATCCTAAAGATAAAGTGTTGCGTTGATCAGTTGAGGAGGAGTCCATGTGGGATCACTGGCAACGAGGCTCTGATGAGAACACCAATCGTTTGATCCGTCAGTATTTTCCAAAAGGAACGGATTTATCCGTGCACTCTCAAGCCAAGCTGAACGCAGTTGCACATCAGTTAAACGAACGTCCTCGAAAGACATTAGAATTTGAAACACCAGCAAGTAGGTTTAACGCATGTGTTGCGTCGACCGGTTGAATCGACAAGCGGAAGCGGTCATTCATTCAAGTGTCAGATTCCTGCAATTGACCAAGCTATAATGAAACTAATGAAATCAAAGACTACACATAGTTTTATTATCAGTCTGATTCTTATGGTCGGTTATTTAACCCAAGTACAGGCTGTGACCGATGCAGAATTGGAAGCACTGGAAAAACAGCTAGAGCAACAAGAAGCGGAAGAAATAAAACAGGCCGAAGCTGCGGAAAAAAAGAAAGTTGAGGCAGCGGCTAAACGTAAAGCTGAGATTAAACGCAAGTCTGAAGCTGAGGCAAAGAGAAAGGCAGAAGAGGCTAGGCTTGCAGAGTTAGAACGAAAGCGGCAGGAAGAAGAAGCTAAGAAGAGAGCTGAGAAAGAAAAGAAAGAAAAATACAATTTACTCATTGCAGAAGCAGAACAGGCGGTACGTAATAAAGATAAGGAACTAGCTATCAACAAATACAATGAAGCACTTGCCCTTGTACCGGGTGATACTATTGCAAATTTAGGCATGAAGGAAGCGGAGAACTTATTAGAAAAAGGATGTTATAAAATTGTTGCCGCGTGGCGAGGAAGTGGATTTGGACCTTTGCTTGCGAAGTATGATTCAACTATAGATTTTAATATTAATGGTACTTTTAAACAGAAAGCTATATTTTCTCGTAAAGTGTACGACTTTAAAGGTATTTGGAAATGCTTAAATCCAGATAAAGGAGAATTTACAAAACAGTATAGTAGCGATGAAACGAAATTTCCGATTAAGATAGAGGGAGATAAATTGTATGAGACTTTCGATGTGAATAGGCCTAAGGAAAAAAATATTTATCAAAGAGTTAAGTAGCTTGCCATCGCTATTGCTCCTGTTTCAATTTAACTTGACAATCATCCAAGTGGCAGAATGTGCAATCGACCAAGCTATAATGAACCCAATGAAATCAAAGATTGCACATAGTTTTATCATCAGTCTGATTCTTATGAACAGTTATTTAACCCAAGTACAGGCTGTGACCGATGCAGAACTGGGAGCATTGGAGAAACAATTAGAGCAGCAGGAAGTTGAAGAAAAAGAGAAGGCAGAAGTAGAACGCAAGGCAAAAGCTGAAGCAAAAAGAAAGGCAGAAGAACAGAAACGCTTGGAGGAAGAGAAAAGAAAGCTGGAGGCAGAAAGGAAGAAATTTGAAGAAGATCGTCAAGCCGAGTTGGAACGTAAACGCCAGGTAGATGAAGCGAAAAAGAAAGCCGAGCAAGAGAAAAAAGAAAAATATAATTCGCTAATTGCGGAAGCAGAACAAGCAATTAGTAATAAGGATAAAGAACTCGCAATTAGTAAATACAATGAGGCGCTTGTTATTGTCCCTGGCGATATCGTTGCTATCATTGGACTTAATAACGCCGAAAAATTAATGAATAAATTCTGTTATGAGTTGATTGGAACATGGAAGGAGCCAAATGGAGATATAACTAAATTTTATGAAAATGGAATAGTTAAATTCAAATTCAAATATGGAGCATATGAACATCCTTGGGAATGTTTACCAGAAATAAGACAAGTAAAAATGAATTATCTCGATAACAATAATCCCGTATATATAACATCATTCAAATTATCAAATGATAGTAAAAGACTATATTTTGCTAATCGTGATGTTCTGTATGTAGAAAAGATAAGTGACGGCTACGTTGATTAACATATGTGCCTAAGATTGGTGGCTATGGATCGCCTACAGGATGTAGGTGGTAGAGTAATGCACGACTCCAGGGATGGGGGAGGTGAGCGACGCAGGAAGCCAAAGCCGAGGAGCAAATACCGAAGACTTGAACCACCGACCCCGGCGTTATGAGCTTGAACCGAAATATTTCACTATTAACTAAAACAGTCACTTACGGTACTTGCCCGTGCTAAAAACCCCGTTCACTTGGGGTTCAATTGGTGTGTATCCAGTCTCAATCTGGCACAAAATATATTGCAAACAATGAAGTGATACTATAGTATCACTCTATGAAAGTTGAACTCGTTACCACTCTTAAGCGTCAAGCGACTAAAATCTTAGCTGATTTACATCTATCTAAGGAACCTGTGCTTATTACTGAGCACGGACAGCCTGCGGCATATCTTGTCGACGTTGAAGACTACGAATTAATGCAAACTCGAATAGATATTCTTGAAGGTATTGCACGTGGTGAAACAGCTATATTGGAAAAAAGAATTTTTACTCAGGCAGAAGCGAAAAAGAAAATGTCTAAATGGCTCAAGTAATTTGGACTGAACCTGCATTATCTGATCTCAATGATATCGCCGAATATATCGCAATCGATAAACTTAATGCGGCAACAAGTTTAGTTCAGCATATTTTTTTTGTTGTTGACCGGTTAGAGCAACACCCACGCTCAGGACGAAAACCACCTGAACTTAAAGACTCCAGGTATCGTGAAGTGATTGTTGGACCATGTCGAATCTTTTATCGAATTGTTAAGCACGACATCTATATACTATTTGTTATGAGAAGCGAACGACGACTTAGAAATTACATGCTTGAAAGTCGTGATAACAATAATGAATAGAAATAACAATTTTGTTAGTTTGGTGGCTAAGGGTCGCCTACAGGATGTAGGTGGTAGAGTAATGCACGACTCCAGGGATGGGGGAGGTGAGCGACGCAGGAAGCCAAAGCCGAGGAGCAAATACCGAAGACTTGAACCACCGACCCCGGCGTTATGAGCTTGAACCAGAAATATTAGTCATTAACTAAAACAGTCACGTTCGACACACGCCCTGTACCAAAATCCGGTTCACTTGGGGTTCAATTGGAGTGTATCCAGTCTCAATCTGGCACAATTGGTGTTGTCAGAATTATTTATTCGTATAAAGATCAAAATATGCCTGATATTTTCTTAGAATCAATCATCACTTGCCCG
Source organism: uncultured Enterobacteriaceae bacterium (assembly GCA_964392105.1). Classification (GTDB taxonomy): domain Bacteria; phylum Pseudomonadota; class Gammaproteobacteria; order Eutrophobiales; family Eutrophobiaceae; genus UBA7359. Next base: position 20,886 of record CAYMPA010000028.1, on the reverse strand, counting down.
AAATGCAGTCATCAAAAAATTGAATTAATGCCTACAGAGTCATGTTTGTATTTCTATTAATGCGAATCATGTAAGGAATTGTTAAAGCCACTTCAAGGCGATTGTTGTGTATTTTGTTCTTATGTCAGTGTTAGGTGTCCAGCAGTACAGCATGGCAATTCATGCTTATAAAGAACATTAGCCATCTTGTAGTATTAATGTGCTAATATCGTAATTTGTGTGAATAATTGGATTGACAGCAATCTGACTTTTTATTGCTAATATCAAAATTCCTAATAGAATTGTGCAGCCGTATGTTCCTACAACAATTTAACTGCCGAAAAAATATGACCCGCCTCATCGTAGCGATGGTATTTTTACGATCATTGGTTGCTAGTGGTTTTATGCTTGCAATCTCAGGCAGTGGTCTTGAACTTATTGTTTGTGATGGCCCAGTCAGTTTTAAACCCGCCGTATCCGAATATAGCGGACACGAACATCATCATTCCTCAGAACACACTGAAAATAGCCAGCTCCATATTTCGCCAACTTGTAGTGATTGGTCTACTAGTAGTTTACAAGTGTTCAATGCATTTTTTGAATTATCCTTATTTGATCAACATGTCTCTGAAACAATACAGTTTAATACTATCTATATTGATGGATCTCATGATTCAATCAATCATATTCGCGCACCTCCCAAACGTTTTTTAATCTAAATTAAATAATATTTTTCTATTTTTAATCGGGGACGCGATTGCGTGACTTCGATTTGGTATGTTTTGGGAGTTAATGATTAATGAATTCTTTTATTACTGCACAATTGCGTTTGTGTAATTGTATTATTGCTTATTTATGTTCAAAGAGTGTACTTGGCGGCAGTCAATTCAGTATTTCTGCATATAGAAATAGACTAGTTAGATTATGTTTACCTATTACACTTGTTGTTTTTAGTCATTCCGTTATAGCAGATCATGCGAGCGCAAGTTTTGAAACTGGAGCAGCAGGCGTCATCAATACGTTATCCGGTTCTACCTTGCCTAAGGGGAAACTGGTTTTTGCTGTAGGCACGCAATTCATAGAACTTGATGATATTTCTAATGAAAGACTTGAAGAACTTGGCGCTATAAACGAAGAAGTCCACTCTACTGATAGTCTATTAAACCTTACTGCCAATGTTGTCTATGGAGTAACGGATAATTTATCCATAGGTTTTAGTTTGCCGTATGTTGATCGTCAAAATGTCAGTGAGGCAGAAAACGATGGTCCAGGTGTTGGTGAGGCCGACCTTGCAGGTGATTCATCGGGCATTGGTGATCTGAGTTTATTTGGTCAGTATCGATTTTATAATTCTAAATCCATGGATGTTGCAATAATTGTCGGTGTACAAACCCCAACAGGTGATACCGATGAAAAAGAAATTGCAGGGGTCTTGTTCGAAGCGGAACAACAACCGGGATCGGGATCATGGGACCCCTTTACAGGCATATCATTTAATCAAAGTTGGGGCAGAACAGGAATTACCAGTAATCTACTTTATACAATTGTAACTGAAGGAACTCAGGATACTGACTTGGGTAATATCTTTAATTATAACATCGCGGCAAGTTATCGTGCTTACCTTCCCGAAGAAGGACATGACCACCACCATGATCATGAAAATAAAATTGTTGATTACATGAACATTGTACTTGAGCTAAATGGTGATTATCGCGAGCGTGTTGAAGTCAGTAATGTCGAAGATTCAAATACAGGAGGCCACACACTTTACCTATCTCCGGGTGTGAGATTAGGCATAGGTCATACTTGGTCATTATATTCATCACTCGGCATACCAATAGTGAATGATCTGGGTGGCATACAGAGTGATCCAGATTATCGGATTACTGCGGGTATTAGCACTACGTTTTAATATACGGATAATATTGATGTGATTATAGAGAGGGTTTTATTGCCCTCTTTACTACTTGATATTAACGGTGGCTATGGGTCGCCTACATGGACGCAGGTGGTACGACCACATGGACCTCGGTATACCCTTAAGGGGTGTGTATTTCAACAGCTTCGCTGGTTTACCGGCAGTCGCATTAAACTGCCACTTCAAGCGGACGGTCATAATATATGACCAATAGTTTGAGACCATCCACAATAACCAAATTAGAAATTATTAAGTAAACTTTGAACTTATTTAATATTCAGTTCCCCAAGAGTTATCTTTGTAGATAGTTTTTTCCCATTTCTTAAATATTCAACTGGAACTATATCACCAATATTTCTACTACTTACTAATGATGGCAAATCTACCGCTTTATGTATCTCATGCTTATCGAATTTCAATATAATATCTCCTTGGATTAGCCCTGCTGCTATGGCTGGACTATTAGGCGCAATCTCAGCTATTAATACTCCTTGATTTTCTGAAAGACCGAATTGATTTACTAAATCTTGTGGTACATCTTGTATATATACACCAAGCCATGCAGTTTTAGTGATTGAAGAACCTGCTTTTTTCTTTAACTTAACATCCTCATGTACAGGCTCTTTTATGTCCTGGACCAGACGAAACCCCATGGTGTTGTTCCGGAATTTTGTTTCGCCCCAGCTTCGGTTAGCGGAACGTACGTACTCCTGATAACTGTACAATGAGCCGCCACGCCTCACGCGGCGTGAACAATCGCCGCCTTTCCAGGCTGAACCATCCGAAGGTGCCCCATTATAGTTGTCATTTGAGCAGTCCTGCGTCCATTCATAGACATTGCCATGCATGTCGTACAGACCAAACGCGTTTGCAGGAAACGACCCCACCGGAGCTGAATTCTTGCCGTCCCACTGGCTCCCACAATCTTCGCAATTCGCATTATTATGGCCGATGTCATCCCCCCAAGGATATTTTGTCTCCGTCCCCGCCCGGGCAGCGTATTCCCACTCTGCCTCACTCGGCAAACGGTAACCACCACCCGTCTTCCCGTTCATCCAGTTAATAAAGGCCTGGGCATCCTCCCATGAGACATAGATAACCGGTCGTTTACCTCGACCCCATCCTTCATCCTTTGGATTGTAAATGTTACAGCCGCCATCCGTTACACAGGCATCCCATTGGTCAAATGTAATTTCATGCTTGCCCATTCGAAAAGATGAAATATTTACCTTATGCACCGGTCTTTCTTCACCATAACCCCCACCACTGATGTCACCCATGCGAAAGCTGCCAGCAGGAATATCAATCATTTCACCAGCCAATAAACTATCTTCAAAGAATTTGTCAAAAAAGTCTTGAAAAGGATCCTCTTTCGCATCCTTCTTTAACCGGGCTTCTTCCGCAGCTAATCGTTGCCGTTCTGCTGCTTCTTCCTGACGCCTTTGTTCTAATTCAGCCAACCGAGCTTCTTCAATTTTTTTCTTCTCGTCTTCAAACTTTCTTTGTTTTTCTTGGAGTTGTTTCTCCAATTCAGACAGTCGCTTTTTTTCCGCCTCGACTTCAGCCTTTCGCTTTTGCTCTGCTTTCCATTTAGCCTCTGCTTCAGCTTTGCGTTTAGCTTCGGCTTCGGCCTGTTTTTTTTCTTCCGCCTCTTGTTGTTCTATCTGTTTTTCCAGTGCTTCCAGTTCTGCATCGGTAACGGCAGTAGCAGAGGTCAGATAACACATCATTAGAATCAGGCAGACAATTATTTGATGAATCTTGTTCGATCTCATCTTATTATTTCATCTGTTCAAGTTTTGCCTTGATGTCCTTCGCCTTTTTTAAGGCGGTTCTGGCCAATGTAATTTTTTTATCTTTCATGGCTTGTTGTGCTTCGGCTGCCGCTTCAGCCGCCTGTGTTTCCAGGACTGTTTTCAACTGATTTTTGGTTTTGTTTATTGCCTCAGTATCACCGCCTATTGACCTGGCCTCTTTAAACTTTTCAATAGCCACATCCAAATCACCTTCTGCCGCTGCCGCCCTGGCAACATTCAATAAAACAATGGTTTTGTTAGCGCCCGCCATTTTCGATTCGGGTAAGTTCAACTTATTAAGTTGCGCATTAATTTCTTTTGCGCGCAGCAAGGACTGCCGTGCGCTTTTTGTGTCCTTGTTTTTCATGGCTTGCTTCGCCCGGCTGGTCACCAGTGCGGCTTGTGTTTCAAGTGCTACTCGCAAACGGTTTTTAATATCGGCGATGGTTTGATTATCGGCGTCCAGAATTCGCGCTTGTTCAATGAGAGAAAATGTCTCGGTAACCTGGCCTTTGTCCGCGGCGGATTGAGCTTTTTTAATTGCAGCATTAAGTTGCTCTGCCCTGACTTTTTCCTTGGTCAGTTTATCTTTATGGTCTTGTTTAGCTTGCGCTAATTGTTCAGCGGCCAACTTGATCTCTGCGGCATCCGGCAGAATGGCCGCGGCCTCGGCCAGAATTTCTTCCGCTGAAGAAAAATCATTCCCTTTGATCGCATCACGTGCGTTTGTTGCCAGTTGACGAGTAATCGATTGCAGACCAAGACGCGCTTCGGCGTTACCCGGTTGCAGTTGCAACACCCGACGGTAATTTGCCAGAGCCAAATCACCAGCGGGTTGTTCGGCCTGTGCCGCAGAGAGTAGTGATTGAATCTCATCGTTCTGTTGCCATTTTTGTTGTTGCTTCAACAAGACATCCTGATAATACACACCGGCGCCGAGTAACAGTAACAACAGCAGCAGAACAAACGTCAGTTTCCCGGGCTTTTTTCTTGCCGTACTTTTGGCCGCTTTTCTCGCTGCTTTTCTTGCGCGAACCTCAGTGCCGGGTTGGGTAATTTGTTTTTCGATCTCTTTGGCTTCGCGTATTGGGTTATAGGGCAGTTCAAATTCTTTTTTCCATTCAACGACCGTCTGCGGACGATCTTCAGGTTTAAACCTCATGGCATGATCAATGGCGGCTAAAAATCGTACAGAATATTTGCCCTTGGCAATTTCTGAGGTCGTCACAATCGTGTCTGTTGAGGTTTGCAGTATGGATTTGCTTCTATCCACTGCATCCATTGGAGCAATACCAGTGACTGCTCGATATAACGTTGCGCCTAAGCCGTAGATGTCGGTAAACGGCCCCTGTTCATCACTCCTGGAATAGTATTGTTCAAAGGGGGCATATCCCGGTGACACTAAACTGGTTAAGGTCTTGGTCTCCTCCCCCAGGGCCTGACGAGCTGAACCAAAGTCCAGCAGCAGAGGGCTACTATCTTCACGAATAAAGATATTGGCCGGTTTAATATCGCGATGGATGAAATTAGTTTCGTGGACTATTTCCAGGCCGCCCAATAGCGGGATGATAATATTGATGAGTTCTGATTCGTCCATTGTCTTTCGACGAGTCAGTATCTCTTGCAGACTCTCACCACGTTCAAACTCCATGACCATATAGGCGGTATTGTTCTCGTTAAAGACACTGCGCACTCGAACAATGCTGGGGTGTTTGAATTTAGTTAAAGTACGAGCTTCCTTGATAAAACGATCAAGACCCCATTCATAATTATCTTTATGGCCTTCTGATAGTGGATGAATAGAGAAATCACCTTCGCGCATTGCCAACTCTATTGGCAGAAACTCCTTGATTGCCACGTCTTCATCAAGATTCGCATCATGGGCAAGATAGGTAATACCAAAACCACCTTGTCCCAGGATTTTCTTGATCTCGTACCAATGGAGTTTATAGCCTGGCTGGAGGGAATTGCGGTGGGTTTTTTCCAATTCAAATAGTCCTTTTCTTATTTTTCTTTATTTTATTGGCAATACCATAAACACGTCTATTATTTAGTATAGTCATACCAGATTGGAACGGGTAAAAACAGGATTAACACACAAAACGGGGATGGCACAGGACATGTTCTATAAGAACCTGTTTTAGTTAATGAAAATTTAAAACATCTGCTATGAGATTATAAACAGCCCTCTAGATATTGCTTTTCCGCAAGTTAACTTTGAATAAGGAGATATGAAAATGAGAGTAATTGTAATGCTACTCGTTACCGCCGCTCTGTTAATTGCCGGATGCCAATACGAATCACCTCTGACAGAAGAACACACTATTGCCATTGATGCTTCGGCGCTTGGCCTGTGGGAAATTATTCCTGAAGAAGGAGAGAAAGCGGACCCGGATTACCAAATGATAATACTGAAATACTCGGATACCGAGTACTTGGTACATTACCCCATCGGAAATGATGGGCTTTATTATCGAGCTTATCCCATCAAGATTGGGAAAAGTTCGTATATTCAGATTGAGATCATCGGGACTGAAGACGGGCCTTATGACGAAGACAAAAAGGAGATCTACCACGTTATCTCATACACATTGGAAAATGGTGAACTGGAAATAAAATCGCTGAACACGGACTTGGTCGATGATGACCTGAAAGACATGAAAGCATTGAGGACAGCATTCTTAAAGAACCAGGACAATAAAGACCTGTTCACAGACCCAGGCAAATTCAGGAGAATCAAAGACTAAAGCTAACCAGCCGGATGCAGGCGACGTCTAATAGCCACGCTTGATCTGCACCATTAAGTACACATGTCCACTTCGGACAAGTAATACATTACAGCGTCTTTATCATTTGTAACATCAAACTCAAAAAGAGTGTTTGAGAAGTTCGCCCCAGCTCTTCTTTTTGTTAAATAGTTTTTTTGTATCATAAGTCAAGCGGTGAGTACCGTGACACTCAGCACAGGCCATAACCGCTAAAGTACCCAAATCTTTACCCTGATCCTGCAATGAACCAGTTGTAAGGCTTTGCTCAAGATTTACTATAGCTTGAGTCATTTTTTCATTGGGGTATGCTTTCGATGCTTTTTTATGGCAGCTGACACAAACATTACCTAGACTGTTCATCCCTTTTCCCAAATCCAATAAAGCCGACAGTGCTGCATCCTGTCTACCGTCAACAAAGGCAATCTTAACCTGATTCACCTGTTTACTCATTGTACGCATATGTGAAACCAATGTTGTTGAACCATCAATCTTCATCTCCGAAAAATCAGGTGCACGATACATTGTTGCCGTCACTGCACGAAAATCCGTATGGCATGACTTACAACTTTTATCCAGTTCAACCATTGCATGCATCACATCGTTATAACGTTTTTCCCTAACACTTTTTTGTATTTCAGTAATGGAGACAAAATTCAGCTTTTTTTTCCATTCGGGCACCATATCTGCAATTTTATAGTAATCATCATTTAACTTTGCTGCCCATTTTTGCAGATTCTCTGCATCCCGTTTTTTTGTATAAATCTCAATCGCTAACATTTCACGTCGTAACTTAAACATGGTATGCAACCATACCTGGCGTTTGTTCTGCGGTTTATACCATTGTGCAATAGATTCCGGAGGCTCTTTAAGAACAATCACATGATCTTGATGAATATAAAAAACACCGATAATTACTAATATAATCAGGCACTGAATAACAACAAAAACAGACCAACGCATCACTATCACCTTTTCGTTTATTTATGCAGAGTGATATTCTGTATAACAGACAACATCACGGAAAAGAAGTCCGATATATTTTGTCCTTGAATACCAACACAAACAGAATTTTTATCAAATACTTTATTATGATAATTATTGCTTTACTGCTTGCTTCGATATCATGTCTTGAATCTTAAAATGAATGACTGCTTTCCAGCTATTCTGTTGAAAAACTCAAAAAGGCGACGGCGACATAATACAAACATTTAAAAAATTAATTGACAATGGCCCTGTTAATATTGATAACCATCTTATGACTATCATTGCCGAATATATGGAGATCGCCAACAGGATTGCCGAACGTACCGAGATACCGCCGGTGGATGAGGCCTACTTTCCGACCTTGGAGATGAACCCGGACAGGGCGGCCGAGTTTGGGGTTATCGTACTGGCCGATGGAAGTGTGGGTTTGACCTATCTTTATCTCGACCCCTCTTTACGGGATGAAGACCGCAACTATTTGAAACGTCTTGAAGGTAAGAGTCCCCTGGCGCTGGCACAACACTTTGCTAGTAACAACGGTTGGCAGACAGCGGTCGCCTTGGGAGCGCTTAATGCCATCGGCCAGTTTTTCTTGCGCCGAATCGATTACCCTTTGGATTTTTCAAGTGATTCGTTGGGGGGCTTGGCGTTGGGAATGGGTGATAAATTAGGCATGGTGGGGTTTTTTCCCCCTTTGGTGGAACGGGTACGGGAGTTGGATATCCCCCTTACCGTAATTGAGAAAAAGGATAAGTTCGTACAGTCCGATGGACACTTTGAAGTAACCCTGGAGACGCAGCGTTTGGCACAATGCAATAAGGTACTATGCACCAGCACCATGGTGTTGAACAATTCGGTGGATGATATTTTGGGGCACTGTTCGCATGCAGAACGAATCACCATCATTGGCCCGACGGCAGGTTTTTTACCTGATCCACTGTTTAAACGTGGTGTGCATACCCTTGGGGGTACGACCGTTCAAGACACGGCTATCTTTCTACAGCGTTGTCGAAATGATGAACGCTGGGGGGATGCTTCTAAAAAGTATTGTATCCACCGGGAGGGTTATCCGGGGTTTGAGTATCTACTGACACAGTTAGGGTGATTAATCCGTTACCTGACTATTGTGATATAACTATCAACACCCGATCCTTGCCGCCAGGATTTTCCCTGATGCTCTACCTTCATCAGGTAGCGCGTGTAGCATGACGGTGGAAAAGTATAACCCCCACTAGAGAGGACCTTTGTGATGAGTGAGCAACAAGATAAGATTGATGTAAGCGCAAATAAAAGAGCCCTTGGTAGTTGGATCGCTTCAGGCTGGCTATTTTTCTTCTTCGTTCTGTTCGTCACCTGGTGGGCCATACCGAATGACATGACCCTCGCCCTCAGTTCGCTTTCCGCGCGACTGGTGTTTGCTTTAGCACATATTTTCTGTGCAAGTTTGCTCCTCTTTGTAGGCTTTTTAGCCGTTGGTGCGACTCGTTGGCAGCTCGAGACAGCCGATGCAATGATCAACCCCGCACTTACTGGCGATCAGGCCGCTGCGACGAGTGTACATAACCGCGTCAACACACAATTTTTGAGTAATACGACCGAACAGTTCGTCATGTTCTCGGCCTCTGTGTTAGCAGCAACACCTTTTTTGACGACACCCTATCTGCGGATCATCACACTCATGACCATATTATGGATCGCTGGTCGTTTCTTCTTTTGGGGTGGTTATTGGTACACTGCGACGCATGGTTTGCCGACCTATCCCCGCGCCGTTGGGCTCGGGATGGGGCTACTCTGCACATTGGTGATGGCAAGTGTGGCGGCCGCAGGTATCTGCCTTCATTTCCCTTCCTTTTATGCTGTACTCGATCCCGCCGCAACCGTTATGACTACGTCGTCGGGTTTTTCCTTTGTCGATCTACTCATTCAACCAGAAACTGCGATACAGGGGAGCAACCTTCTCCCTGTTGGTTTTTACAGCCTCGTCGTTCTCATCATGTTGACTTTGGCCGTCTTTCCGCGCGTCGCTCCTCCAGTGATACCTCTCGCCCTCATAGGTGTGGTTGGCTGGTTCTGGCTACTCTTCACGGGTATTGTCCCCATACGTTAAATACAACCGGGATAACAATAAGTGTAAGGATACTTGAACTCACCAAACCACCAATCATTGGTGCAGCAACACGAGTCAAAATCTCTGAACCTGATCCATTCTTTAAATCAGTTTTTATAACACAACCCGTTTTAATCTGAGCGCATTACTTACTACAGAAAGCGAACTAAAACTCATGGCTGCCGCCGCAATCATGGGAGAAAGCAACAAACCGAAAACCGGATACAGCACGCCTGCGGCTACTGGCACGCCCAGAGAGTTATAGATAAATGCAAAAAAGAGATTCTGGCGAATATTGTGCATAGTTGCCCGACTCAGTAAACGTGCCCTGGAGATACCACGTAAATCACCTTTAACCAGTGTCACCCCTGCACTTTCCATCGCGACATCCGTTCCTGAACCCATGGCAATGCCCACATGGGCCTGGGCCAATGCCGGTGCATCGTTAATGCCATCTCCGGCCATCGCTACCTTTCGTCCTTCTGATTGTAGCCGTTTTACAACTTCAACTTTTTGTTCTGGAAGGACTTCTGCAATCACCTGATCGATATTCAACTTTGAAGCAACGGATTCTGCTGTGGTTTCGCTGTCGCCAGTCAACATGACAATTTCAACATTGTCTTTATGCAGTGCTGCAATGGCTTCAGGTGTTGATGATTTTATCGGATCAGCGACACCTAATATTCCAGCAGGTTTATTGTTAACAACAACAAATATGGCAGTCTGTCCATCACGTCTTAATACTTCTGCTTGTTCAATCAAATGTGTTACATTAACTTTGAGCTCTTCCAATAATTTCATATTACCAATAGCAATGTGCTTATCCTTAACAATACCAGACACACCTTTGCCGGTTATGGATTCAAACTGATTCACTGTTATAAGTGAAATATTTTTGTCCTTTGCCCCGGACACGATCGCTTCAGCTAAAGGATGTTCACTATTTGTTTCCAGACTTGCACCCAATCGTAAAACCAACTCTTCATCAAATTCATCTGTGGCGATCACATTTGCCAATTTTGGTTTACCTTGTGTCAGCGTGCCGGTTTTATCAACGACCAGGGTATCTATCTTCTCCATGACTTCGAGTGCTTCAGCATTCTTTATCAAAACGCCAAGCAAGGCACCGCGGCCCGTTCCCACCATAATGGACATCGGTGTTGCCAGACCCAATGCACAGGGACAGGCAATGATTAGAACAGCAACGGCATTGATCACGGCATGGGCAAGCCGAGGCTCAGGACCCAATAAACCCCAGACGATTAGCGTTATGATTGCGGCAACGATAACGGCTGGAACAAAGTAACCCGAAACAACATCCACCATTTTCTGTATCGGTGCCCGACTACGTTGTGCCTCGGCAACCATATGAACAATCTGTGCCAGTAATGTATCACTGCCGACATGTTGTGCTTCCATAACAAGACTGCCAGTACTATTTACCGTAGCACCAATTAATTTATCACCAACGTGTTTACTGACAGGTATTGGTTCACCTGTTACCATGGACTCATCTACCGAACTGCTTCCATCAATGACTTTCCCATCGACAGGAATTTTTTCACCCGGTCTGATCCGTAAATGATTTCCGATATGAACATGCTCTAATGGAATGTCTTTTTCTGTACCGCATTCATGTATAAGTCTTGCTGTCCTGGGCGCCAGATCCAGTAACATTCTGATTGCAGCATTGGTCTGGCTTCGGGCACGAAGTTCCAGCACCTGTCCTAATAATACAAGTGCTGTGATGACGGCAGCTGCTTCAAAGTAGACTGGAATAACACCCATCTCATTTCGCACTGATGCTGGAAACAAGTTCGGAAACAAGGTGGCAACCATACTGTAACCCCATGCAACGCCAACACCCAGGCTAATCAATGTAAACATATTAAGATGTCGTGAGACGATTGATGACCATCCCTTGACAAAGAAGGGCCAGGCACCCCATAGCACAACAGGTGTAGCGAGTGACAATTCAAACCATTGCCGAGTCCGCGGCGTAATTATTTGTGAAAAAAAATCAGGCCAAAAATCTGCTCCCATTGCACTGATAAAGACAGGTAAAGCAAAAATCACACTAACCCAGAAACGTCGTGTCATATCAGCGAGTTCGGAATTTTCCTCTTCACCTTCGGTAACCATAGGCTCAAGAGCCATACCGCATTTCGGACAATCGCCGGGTTCATCACGAACAATCTCCGGATGCATGGGACAGGTGTATTGTGTTTTTGAATGTATGAACGTTGGTGTTAATGACTCCAATGCCATCCCACATTTCGGACAATCACCCGGATGCCCCTGCTGAACTTCCGGATGCATGGGGCAGGTATAGATAACGGACTTATCTAACGACTGTAAATCATCACTTTGTTTATTTTCCTCAATTTTGTGCAGAAACTTCTCCGGTTTGGCCATGAACTTATGCCGGCAGTGTTCGCTGCAAAAGATATAGGACTCGCCCTCGTGCTCGGCACGGTATTCAGACTCCTCATTTACATCCATACCACACACCGGGTCCTTAACAGTCCGTTTTAAATACTGCTCCGGCGCTACATCGAACTTGTCTTTACAACCCTTGCAGCAGAAATAATAGTCATGCCCCTGGCACGTCGCCCGGTAGTTACTATTTTCTCCAACATTCATTCCACAGACCGGATCTTTGGCCATGGTTTTCATTTCGTCATGGGGGCTTGTTTCTATCATTAACTTTCTTTGTCTACACTCTCTTTAGAACATAATCTTTCGTTTTATACACTCAGTATCTGCATGCGCTGTATTAAATTTTCAATGACTGTAGCTATGGGATATGCACATGTTCGTGTTCAATTGTATCATTATTCAACTTTTTCACTTCCGGCAGAGTAACTTCCTCCTGGTGTAATGCTTGAATACCATTTTCTTTTCCATGATTGTGGCCTTCTGTCTCAGGCTGAGGTAATGACATAACCCCGAGTCCGTAACGGTAAACAAGTTCACCTCCATGCCATGCTGTACTTATTAATAATCCACCGCCAATAACAAGAGGCAAAAGAAACATACTTCCCGTCTCCTGCTTTCTACAATGCTTCCATATTGACCAGCCCGTTAACAAAGCAAAAATAGCTAACGTGATCAATGCCAATTCCCTATGCTCCATCATGGCTTCATGAGATATATCATCATGTATAACACTATTGGATGCCAGCCACCCTGCAAGGACAGTGACGATACCAAAGGCCGTGCCAAGCCAGAGATTCCATCGAGCGAATATGACCATTTGTTGTCTAATGTTGCTTTCTGGATAGACAACAACAATAAGATGCATGACAACCGCTATCGTCCATAACGCTACAGTAAAATGGACGAAGATCGGATGCCAGTTAGGAATAATTTGTGCCATTATATTTACCTATCTTGTAACCAATGCTATTGAAACCCTATGCTCGAAAATGTTCCTTAACCTGCAACACCAAACCATAGATCACAGGCAGTACCAGCAGACATAATACGGTTGTCGTCAACATCCCACCTACCATGGGTGCAGCGATACGTTGCATCACTGATGAACCGGTTCCACTGCTCAGCATTATGGGCAGTAGGCCGGTAATCACGGCTACTGCGGTCATGGCAATAGGACGGACACGTTCGGAAGTCCCCTTTAACACAGCCGACATCAGCTCATCCGCGGACAGTCTTTCCGCAAAAACATCATGATCAACGCCCTCTTTAGCCGACACTACTGCCTTAGCCTGACGTTGTCTGTTAACCTCCTGGTTTATAAAAGTCAAAACCAATACTCCAATCTCGGCGGCGACACCTGCCAAGGCAATAAATCCCACCGCCACCGCTACAGAAAGATTAAAACCATACCAGTAGACAAGCCAGATACCGCCAATCAGGGCAAATGGAATTGACAACATAACTACCAATGGCGCCGCTACGTTGCGAAAATTAAAATAAAGTAACAGGAAAATAATTAGTATAGTTAAAGGAATAACAATGCGTAAACGATTGGCAGCCCGCTCCATGTACTCAAACTGCCCGGACCAGGTAATAGTGTAGCCTGGTGGAATATCGACGCTTTTCTCCAGCACCTTTTTTGCTTGAGCTACAAAACCACCGATATCCGATGTCCTGATATCAACATAGATCCAGGCATTGGGTCTGGCGTCTTCGCTTTTAATAACGGGCGCACCCCGCTTTAAGTTAAGATCCGCTACTAGTGATAGAGGGATCTGTGTCCCGGTTGGGGTCGGGATTAACACCCGCTTAAGTTCCTCCGGATTGTCACGCAGTTCACGCTGATAACGGAGGTTCACCGGATATCGTTCCAACCCTTCCACGGTATACGTTATGTTCATACCGCCGATGGCGGTCTTGATGACATCTTGTACATCGCCCACTGTCAGACCATAACGCGCTGCTTCATCACGGCGGATATCAAAATCCAGGTAATAACCGCCCACCGCCCGATCCCCAAATGCGGATAGTGTTTCCGGCAGGGTCTTCATAGCCTGCTCGATATCCTTGGAAATGCTTTCCAGTACGGTGAGATCAGGTCCACCCACCTTAATGCCAATAGGGGTCTTAATACCAGTTGATAACATGTCAATACGGGTCTTGATAGGCATGGTCCATGCATTTGCCAGTCCTGGAAATTTAATGGCAGCATCCATCTCCTTCATCAAGTCCTTGGTTGTCTTGCCTGGATCAGGCCATTCATCTTTCGGTTTAAGACGCGCAATCGTTTCAATCATCGCCAGTGGTGCTGGATCAGTTGCCGAATCAGCTCGACCGACTTTACCGAAAACAGTCTCTACCTCAGGAAACGAGCGCAGAATCTTGTCGGTCTGTTGTAACAGTTCCTTGGCTTTTGTTATGGATATCCCCGGAAAAGAAGTAGGCATATACAACACATCACCCTCGTCCAGTGGTGGCATGAACTCACTACCTAAACGTGAAAGAGGATAATACGTAGCTGCTAACAAACCCGCTGCCACCAACAGTGTCAACCAACGCCAGCGAATTGTCAGGGTTAGCAAAGGGGCATGTATAAAATGCAGTATCCGGTTAATCGGATTTTTTGCCTCGGGGATTATTTTGCCGCGGATAAAATAACCCATCAGCACAGGCACCAGGGTGACGGCCAAAAGCGCGGCGGCAAACATCGAGTAGGTAGCGGTAAATGCCAGCGGTTTGAACAATCGTCCTTCCTGTGCCTGCAGGGTAAAAATGGAAAGATAGGAAACGGTAATGATCAACAGTGAAAAGAATAGTGCTGGACCGACTTCCTTCGCTGCGTCCGCCACCGCCTGCCAACGGCCGGTAATACCCAGCTTACCTTCTACTCTGTCTGCAGCATGTTCAAGATGTTTGTGTGCATTTTCGATTAGCACTATCGCGCCATCCACCATTGCCCCGATAGTGATAGCAATTCCTCCCAATGACATGATATTGGCATTAATGCCCTGCCATTTCATTACAATAAACGCGATTAGGATACCGATGGGCAGAGTAACGATAGCGACCAGGGCGGATCGGGCATGCAGTAGAAACAAGATACAGACCAGACTAACGACGATGAATTCCTCAATCAGTGTATCCTTGAGGTTATCTACAGCACGTTCGATCAAATCACCTCGATCATAAGTCGGTACGATCTCCACCCTCTCGGGGAGACTCTTTGCCAGTTCCCTAAGCTTCGCGCGCACCCCCTGTATTGTGGCGAGTGCATTATCGCCGTAGCGCATGATTACCACACCACCTGCCACCTCACCCTCGCCATCTAGTTCGGCAAGTCCTCGTCGCAGTTCCGGACCGACTTGAACATTAGCGACTTCCTGAATGCGGATGGGCGTCCCGTTTTTATCTACCCCAATCGGGATATCTTTGATCTGTTCAATAGAACGAAGATAGCCCGGCGCCCGTACCATATATTCAGTTTCAGACATCTCAATGAGCTTGCCACCGACGTCGCTGTTGGAGCGCATAATTGCATGACGTACTTTTGCCAATGGCAGTCCATAAGCCGCTAACGCATTGGGATCGACTTCCACCTGGTACTGTTTAACATAGCCGCCCACAGACGCCACTTCGGCTACACCGGGTACAGTCTGCAAAGGATATCTCAGGTACCAGTCCTGGATAGAGCGCAGTTCGGCCAGGTCGTGCCTGCCACTCCTATCGACAAGGGCATATTCATAGATCCAGCCTACACCCGTTGCATCGGGTCCCAGTGCCGGAGACACACCGGCAGGCAATCGTCCACTAACATAGTTCAGATATTCAAGTACTCGTGAACGGGCCCAATACATATCGGTGCCGTCCTCGAAGATGATGTATACGAATGAGAGACCGAAGAAAGAGTATCCACGGACAACCTTTGCATAAGGAACCGCCAGCATTGCCGTGGTTAAAGGATAGGTCACCTGGTCCTCTACTACTTGAGGCGCCTGGCCTGGATATTCGGTGAAAACGATAACCTGGACATCAGACAAGTCAGGGATTGCATCTAGTGGAGTTTGCTTTAGTGCCCAGAGACCGGCGGCCACAACCAAGAAGGTGGCGATAAACACCAGGAATTTGTTTTTCAGCGCAGCTTCAATAATTCGTTCAATCATGGTTGTTCATCTTGCGCGTGTTCATGTTCAGACATTACTTCTCCTGAATCAGACTCGTCTATTTTGTTCTCTATCGTATTCATGTTCATTTCGATGTCGGGTTTCATCTTCGTCTTTTTTTCAACAGCAGCACTCTCCAGCATCTTGGCAGTGGCCTCTCGCAATTTGGATTCAGAGTCAATCAGGAACTGACTTGATGTCACCACCTCTTCTCCCGGGGTTACACCAGCCAATACCTGAACCAGACCGCCTGAACTCACACCAAGTTTCACTTCACGTGGCTCAAACTTACCTGACCCGCGCACCACAAAAACCTGTTCGCGTATGCCTGAACGCACAATCGCTTCCGACGGGATCACCACGGCATCGATTTGACTCTGCGCATGGATCGTTACATTGGCATACATATCGGGTTTTAGAAGCTGCTCCTTGTTATCGAATTCCAATCGCACTTTGACGGTACGTGTCTTGGCTTCGGCATAGGGGTAGATATAGGTAAGGCGACCTGTGAAAGTGCGGCTGGGGATACCCTTAAGCTGCATGTCTACTTCATCGCCGATCTGTACCCAGGGCAGTTCGTCTTCATAGATGTCCGCCAATACCCAGACTTTGGACAGGTTTGCCAACATATATAACTCAGTCATGGGTGTTACATACTGTCCTTCACGGGCGCCAATCTTGAGAACGATCCCCTTGAAAGGAGAATGGATATGAAGATTCTTCTTTATTTTTCTGTTCTTTTCCAGATCACGTATTTGATGTTCTGGTACATCCAGTAATTCCAAACGTTCACGTGAAGTTCGAACCATTTCTTCCGCACCACGACTGATATCTTCATAAGGGCTATCCTTTAATTTCTGCAGACTATTCAGTGCGAGAAGATATTCCTGCTGGCTGGTTACTAGTTGTGGTGAATAGATGTTGAGCAGGATAGTATCCTTCTTGACCTGCTCACCTGTTTTGTCAATATAGAGATTCTCAATCCAGCCTTCGGTCTTTGGATGAAGGCGTGTCATCATCTCCTCGTTATAGTCAACCCGACCGACTGTACGGATAGTACGTGACAGGATGTGATTTTCTACAACCGCAGATCGCACACCGATATTCTGCTCTGTGACTGGATCAATCTTGACCGTGCCTGCCAGTTCTCTAGCGTCTGAGTCATTGTCCGCATAGACCGGCACATAATCCATCCCCATCGAATCCTTGGCTGGCACTGGTGAGGTGATATCGGTGTTCATCGGGTTACGATAGAAGAGAGGTTTTCTTTCTTTCTTTTCCATTGCCATCGACATGCTGTCTTCCTTCTGTCCTTGCTCTAATGCAAACCAATATCCTGCTGCACCTCCGAGGACGAGGGCAACACAAATGATTAAAACATTTAGCTTATTCATAAATAGTCTCCACACCGACAGCTGCAATAACCCTAGCCAGGGCCTGATTAGCTTCACTCAGTTTTTGCCAATAACTAATTTCGTAGTTATAAAGGGTGATCTGGGCACGCACCAAATTAAGGAAATCCACTTTGTTTACCTGATAGCCTGACAACATGGACGATACTGTTTGTTTTGCCTGAGGAATAATACCTGTCTTGAATAATTCAGACTGTTCACGTGAACGCCAATAATCAGACGAGGTTATTGATATATTGGCCTGTATCATGCCGCGTAGATCCTGTAATTTATAATTCTGCCCTAACAGTTCACTGCTACGCTGACTCACTGCTTTACTCTGCTTGCGTCCGGTAAATATCGGTAGATTCAGACTGACCATAAAACTGGCGAAATCAGATCGCGAAACACCAAGATTATTATCACTACGAAAACCATAGGCAACTCCTGCATGGAAATCAGGATAGAAATCTTTTTTGGCCAGTTCCACTCGACTGCGTGCTGCCTGGATCTGATTATCTTGCATGGCAAGAATTGGTTTCGATTGCTCAGCAAGCTGGAAAAGTACTTGCTGATCGGCTAAATCCGGTAGTATCTCGTTAACCTGCTGTGGTAGACGCACAGTCTGATCTCTGGGTTTATCCAATAAAGCATTTAACCTTGCTTCTTCATTTCGACGGGTACCATTTAAACGCAATTCCAAATCCAGCAGCTTTGAAAGTTCCAATTGCGCCAACAGTACATCCTGCTGAAGTCCCTGACCGACGCTGTATTTGGTCTGGGCAATCTCAACAAACTGGCGTAAAAGATCCTGATTACGTAAAACAATACTTATGGCCTGGTCGAGATTGAAAATACGCCACCAGGTAATTTTTACATTCCGCACTAAAAGAAGCCGTGTTTCATCGACATTATTCAATGCAGCTGCGGCTTCATATTCAGCCGCCTCCTCACGCAGGGCGAGCTTACCTGGATAAGGAATGGCCTGGCTGATCCCGAACTGCATCTGTGTCATGTTTTCTTGTGACAAATCGAATGTATCCGTGGGTAAATTCATTGCGTTGAAGCTGACTCTGGGATCAGGCAGGGTTCCAACCTGCGAGGGGATGGCTGCCATGGCCTCGGCACGCGCCTGCATTTCCGCTAGACCAGGATTATCCGACAATGCAATATCGATAGATTCTTCTAATGTAAGTAATTCCGTCTCTTCCGATGGCAGTAAATCACCCAAATTAGTCTCCGCTAATAGCGGGAAACTAAATATAGAAACAACAAATAATAATATATTTACCTGGGGTTTCATAAGGCACTCCTATTTCGTACGTATTCATAGTAATAAGTCTATTTATTAATGAATGGCTAATTCAGGAGAACACAGAATCTCTCTATAGAGATGTATGTGGCTCTTTCGTTTAAGCTCTTTGCTCGTGCATTAAATTCCTTGGTTATAAAATCAGAATCCAATGCGATCTGCTCAGCCTTTACTAATGTTAATTCATTAGCAAATAATTCAGTTGATGTAACAAGTATTAAAAATACACCAATACGTTTAATAAATTGATAAACAGACATAACACACCTCTAATGCAAATAGAAAAACAACGACTGATTTAGTAACAAATCAGTGAATGCAGAAGGCAGTGTTTTTTAAATCAGAAGTACAGTGTAGCGCTGTAGAGGCAGGAGGATTGCCCGTTCAGGCGTTGACGATATTCGATAAGTGGGTGGAGCTCGATTAGATAGAGTTATTTGAGGTACAATATAAGCATATAAATCCGGTGAGAATTTTATTTTCTCTATTAAATCAGAATTCTTCTCACTATTAATTATGACATTTATGACATCACAGTCACAAACACCTAGACAGTCGTGTTCTTCGCTTACTTTAATATCTTCATCTACAGATAATGGCGCATGACATGAATTTGTCATCTCTGCGACCGGTTGATTGTTCTCCCGGATTTCATTAATTGCCGCAAAACAAGTTTGGCACAAGAGTAACAACCAACCGCCGACAAATATCGACAGAGTGACTGACGCGATCTTGTGCTGCTTGTTTTTAAGTTGAATCAACATAACTGGCAATATAGTACAAACAATACTAATAACTTAAGTAAACTATTACCCAAATTATAGATAATATCAATATATGACCCAATAATTATGCAAAGTTTCATTACTGCTCATAAAGGGGTTCCTATTCCACCTGCTTTGAGCACCTCTGCATCCACACCTCGACCATGACAACAATCAGCAAGTTCATCATTAATGGCCACAGCGGGCACTGATTTAACCCCCAGTTCTTTTGCACGAGCCAGTATGTTTTTGTCATGCATAACATGGATAATAATTTCACAAGATGAACAGGCAAGCTCGTTTACCAGATCAATCGTTTCCTGACATATTGGGCAACCCGCACTAAAGATTTCTACTTTACGTTTTGTCATGTCACTCATCCTCCATAGATTGTGTGTTATTTATTGACTGCTTCATCATTATTACAAGCAGAACAAGAATTTAGATTAAACAAATATTTGATTCTGAAATGCCACATCACTGCAATGCTCAATCCAATAAGTCCAATATAAATAATCATATTCGTTTCAACTAAAAATTTACCAGCAAGGATCAATAGTGAAGATAAGCTACCAAGATAAACAGGATCGTATTGTTTTCTTGTCCTCGCACCTAATACTAAACCTGAGATAGTTAACATCAGGAATAATGCCAGTAGCGGAAACAGATAAGGCGTGTAGTTGATAAAATTAATCCCTATTGAGCCCAATAAACCTGTATAAAGTGGCCAGCAAAATGGACAAATCAATTTAGGTAATAGTGCAAATATGATTGCAGGTATAGTCGCCGCTTTTAAACCAGAATCAGTAAGATCAGAAATACGTTTACTTTTATACTTGTTTTCTTGAATGGCATTTATAATATTTTCTATAGATGGAACACCTGTGATCGTGTTATCTGATTGAATATATAAACGGCAATGATTTGTATTGCCTGAAGTCTTAACTTCATCAACATCCTTTCCATCAACTAAAATCGTAGGTGACCCACATTGTCGAACATATGCTGGAGCATTTACATCATTTATTTCCCACTCTAGCCAATGCGGTTTAATATTCAGAGCAGAAAATGCTTGTAATAGTTTTGAACGGCTCAATACAACATTAGGGCAACCACTATCATAGATAAGTTCGACAGCAGCCATCATCAAAGTCTCTTCTTTTCCAATGCATCCAGAATTGGACAATCGTTAATTGGAGCCTGCCCGGGACAAACATCAATTAATTTCTTTAAACTCTTTCGCATCCGTTGCAACATTTTTATCTTGC
>CAYMPA010000027.1:0-25596 GCA_964392105.1 uncultured Enterobacteriaceae bacterium | reverse complement strand
GATGTTGTGTCTGCGCGACCCGTAATAACTGATTACTGACGAAGGGAGCCGTAGGTCATGACATTAGGGAAGAGACTTTTTGGTTACTTTTGCGTCTGCAAAAGTGACTCGCCATTAAGGCGAAATCAAATGCTAAAAGAAAGATAATCCAAATACCTACTGAGCAATTACCAATCGTACCGCCTGTAATTCATATTTCGCATTACTGATCACTTCTGTGCAGGCGTGGAGTTGTTGTTCCAGGAATTCGATTTCTTCTTCTCTGATTGTTGCATTTTTCTTTTGCAGTTGTTTCAGGCGTTTGATTTCTGCGGTGAGTAGTGTGTCGACGCGGTGTTGTGCTTCTTCTCTTAATTTCGGTAGTTTTGATGCGCTGAATTTTATAGCGAAGTCAATCATTTGTTCGATTTCTGTTTTGATTTGTTTGATGATTGTTTGTGTGGTTTGACGATCGATTTTCATGCAAAGCGTATTCAGTTTTTCATGGCTCAGTTTTTTTGAATAGTCTTTGCGATCGATGCTGATCAGGGTGCGTAGTGGTGTGATTGGCAGGTAGCGATCGACTTGAAGGTATTTTGGTGCAATGACGTTAATGCTGGAGAAGGTTTCCAGTAATATGGTTCCCGATTCGATGCCATCCATTTTGATTGTGGTGATGTAGGTATTGCCGATTTCACTCTTTAATACCATTTCCATTGCCTCAGAGACTATTGGGTGTTCCCAACTAACAAAGGCCAGGTCTTCACGACTGAGTGCCTTGTCGCGATCAAAGGTAACAGTAATGCTTTCATCACCGAGTCCTGGGAAGTACCCGGTGCGCATGTGATCGCTCGGATGCAGTATCCAGGTATTTTCGGAATGTTCCTCGTGACCGACACCATAGGTATCGAACATACTCTCCATGTAATCCATCAGTAATTTCGGGTTTTCATCGTCCCTGATGTTTTTTATGATGTCTTCAGCAATGTCTTTACGACAAGAGTTCAATTCAACAAGACGATCCCTGCCATCATGCATGGCCTGCTTGACTGCATTGTTATGTTTACTTGTTTCGTTAATGAGTGATGTAATATCAGTGTCAGGATTAGCCAATGCTTCGTTTAGCAATGCTTCAAACTTTTCATAGATGGCGTAGGCAGCTGCACAACTTTCGCTAAAAATATTCAGACCTTTGTCATACCAGTTGAATAAGACATCCTGTGCTGAATGTTCTATGTAAGGGATGTGAATATTAATTACATCGGTTTGACCGATACGATCCAGTCTTCCAATACGTTGCTCTAATAGATCCGGGTTCAGTGGTAGATCAAATAATACAAGGTGATGCGCAAACTGGAAGTTACGACCTTCACTCCCTATTTCAGAACAAACCAATACCTGTGCACCCATTTCCATATCAGCAAAGTAGGCCGCAGCACGATCACGTTCAATAATACTCAGTCCTTCATGAAACGCAGTACTTCTAATCCCGACACGCAGTTGCAGGAATTTTTCCACTCCAATTGCTGTCTCTGCATTCGCACAGACGACCAGCACTTTTTCAGTTTTTAATTTATTAAGTAATTCGACTAAGTGTTGTACTCGTGGGTCTTGTTTCAACCAATCTTCATTTACGATTCCGGATTCAGGGAACAGTGTTTGTTTCCCTGCTAAAGCGGAATAAAGTTCAGGGCAGGGTAGTGGTGTGCTGATTAATTTTCTTTCAGGAAAGCCTTTGATTGCTTCGCGGGTATTACGCAAGAACACGCGTCCTGTTCCGTGACGGTCGAGTAGTTTAGAAACAATACATTCTCGTTCTTCACTATCAGGATTTTTATCATTTGGTGCTTCCTCACCCAAATAGTTTTGTAATTGTGCCAGTATTTTATCGCTTAATGATTCATCCTCTTCATCAAGCAAGATTTTTACCGTTTCACTAAGTTCTTGATAACCCTGTTCTTCATTCAGAAAGCTATCTAGGTCATGAAAGCGTGCAGGATCAAGTAAACGTAATCTTGCAAAATGACTTGCTGCGCCAGCCTGTTCGGGTGTGGCGGTGAGTAATAATAAACCGCGACATTTATCGGCCAAGGCTTCTATACATCGGTAATCGTGACCTTCATCACCCTCAGTCCAATGTAAATGATGTGCTTCATCGACGACTACCATATCCCAATCGGCTACGAGTGCATTGTTAAATAAGTTTGGATCACTTGTGAGGTTATCAAGACTGCAGATGATCAATTGTTCTGTTTCGAAAGTGTTACCTTCTTCTTCACTTAATGCTTGTAGTCGGTCTTGATTAAACAAGGCAAAGCGCAGGTTAAATCGCCGTAACATCTCGACTAACCATTGGTGGGTCAGTGTGTTGGGAACGATGATTAATACACGGGATGCCAGTCCGGTATGTAATTGGTAATGCAGGATCATGCCTGCTTCAATGGTTTTACCCAGGCCGACTTCATCAGCGAGTAAAACACGTGGTGCGTAACGTCTGGCAACTTCCTGGGCAATATAGGTTTGATGAGCTAGCAAGCTTGTTCGTGAACCAAGCAGGCCTTTTACCGGCGATTGTTGTAATCGATGTAATTGTAACAATGTTTCACAGCGGAGCTTGTAGGCCTTTATATTATCCAGTTGGCCGCTGGTGATGCGTTGTTTCGGTGTGGTCAGTTCAACAAAGCAATTTAAATCTATTTCGTCGATTTTATGTTCCTGACCTTCTTTATCCTTTGCGTGGTAGAGCAATCGGCCATGATGAAGTTTTACTTCTACTACCTGAAGTGATTGTTTATCCTGGGTGTGGATGGTTTCACCGGGTTTATGTTCAATCCGGGTCAAAGGGGCGCTATGCATGGCATAGATTCGTTCTTCACCAACTGCAGGAAAACTGATTCTGAGCTGGCGGCCTTCAATGTCAACGATGATTCCTAAACCAAGGTCTGTTTCGGTATGGCTGACCCAACGTTGACCGATTTTAAATTCTGACACGTATTACACCTAAAGGGCGTCTCTAAAAATGCGCTTTTAACGCGATTGCAGCGTTGGTTCGACAACTGCTCCCGGCGTTGTTCTACCTCCTGCGTCCATGCAGTCGTCCGTGCTCGAATCCTCATGTATTATTTATACACTCCGGTTCTCCGCGCATGACCTCCTTGCACTCACGAAAAAATCACTATTTTTATAGCCCCTTGAAATAAATTCAACCCAAAATGGATGCGGATTTTATCAGGGCTTGTCTCTTTTGGGTAATTAAAGAACTTCCTTAACGGACACTGCAAATCAATTATAGAACTTGTTCAGATAAACTAGTAGGGAGACCGTTTCAGGCGCAAGGCACTTGTTATCATCACATGCTTGCAGTTCCAGTTTAAATTTCAAAAGATTCTCCGGAAAATTGAGCGTTTCTTTATTTTCTTTCATAATATTAAATGTGATTTGAATTTCATTTTCATAAATATTTGCAGGCTTGGTTTGAAAGCCAAGTGTTTTTGATATTGGTTCGGGGTAAATCACATTAATGATTTTCAATCCAAGATTACTTTCAATCTTAACAGGAACAGGATTATTGCTTTCATCTTGTACTTGATTTAAATGCCAGCCGTCTTTTATTTTAATTGTTAATGTTATTTTATATTTATCTTTTTTTCTTAAATATGAAGATGAAATGTGAATATTTCCTTCAGCACACCATTTATTAGCTGATTGTTCTCCGGTAAACATTTCAAGTAACCCGCAGATAAGATAACTGCAGATATAGGGGCGTTGGGTGATATCGTCCGAGTATGTTCTTACTAATTGTTGTGCATAGGTTTTATATTGTTGTTTGCCAGTACGACTTGCCAAACGTACTAATGTCTTTAATGCGACCGAATTACCGGATGAGGTGGCGTTATCATTAATTTCTTTTGGCAATGCTGGAAGCAGGTTTTCCGTGTTTTGTGTATTCATGAAGAAACCACCATTTTCTTCATCCCAAAAATACTCAATCATTTCATTGGTCAGTGTAGATGCTTTATTTAACCAGTGTGTATCCAGGGTTGCATCATAGATCTGTAACAAGGCTTCTGCTAAATAGGCATAATCTTCCTGTAGTGCGGGTATAGAGGCTTGTCCTGCCAAACTGGAACGACTCAATTGGCCATTAGTGATTTGATTTATATTTAAAATGTAGTTGGCAGCATTAATAGCAGTATCTATATAGTCTTGCTTATTGAGTTGTTGTCCGACATAAGCGAATGATTTGATCATCATTGCATTCCAGGCAGTAATGACTTTGTCATCATGTAGTGGCGACTTACGTTTCTCTCTGGTATTCCATAGTTTTTGTTTATTAGTTGAAAGTCGTTCAATTAATTCTTCATAGTCGATATTTTTTTCTTCAGCATAGCTTTCTAAAGGTTGTTTTAAATTAAGTATATTCTTTCCTTCAAAATTACCAGCTTCTGTCACTTGAAAGAGTTCAATAAACTCTTTTACTTCTACTTTGTCGAGTAAAGATTCAATTTCCTTTTTATCCCAGATAAAAAACAGACCTTCTTCACCTTCGCTATCTGCATCGGTCGCGGAATAAAAGCCGCCTTCTTCATTCGTCATTTCACGAATGACATAATCCAGTGTTTCACACGCAACACGTTTGAAGTCGCGTGCACCTGAAAGCAGGTAGGCCTGCGTAAAGATGGTTGACAGGTTGGCCTGGTTATAGAGCATCTTTTCAAAGTGTGGAATTAACCAGTTTTGATCAGTCGCGTAACGATGAAAACCACCCGCAATTTGATCATAAATACCACCACAACTCTGAATATGTAATGTAGTAATAACGGCATTCAATATATCCTTGTTCTCCGATAAGCTTGCGTACTCAAGCAAGAAATAAAGATAGGGCTCATTTGGGAATTTTGGTGCTTGTCCAAATCCACCATGAACTTGATCGTAATGATTCATGATGGTCTGTGCAGTAAGATCAATGACATTGGTACCAATCTCGTTCAATGATTGCCTTGATTCCATTGCCCCTCTTACTTGCTGACTTATTGCGTTTGCTTGTTCATGAATATCGGAAGACTGATTTTTCCAGACATCATTTACGCGACTCATTAATGCGATGAACTGGGCGGGCTGATAATAAGTCCCACCAAAAAATGGTTTTCTATCGGGTGTTAAAAAACTACTCATGGGCCAGCCTCCATGGCCTTGCATCATCATAACTGCCGTCATGTAATAGCTATCAACATCGGGATGACATTCCCTGTCAACCTTGATGCAGACGAAGAATTCATTCATGTGTATTGCGATTTCTTCATTATCAAAACTTTCTTCTTCCATGACATGACACCAATGGCAGGTTGAATAACCAATTGATAAAAACACCGGTTTATTTTCTTGTCTGGCTTTTTCAAATGCTTCACCATTCCATGGGAACCAGTCCACCGGGTTGTGTGCATGTTGCAAGAGATAGGGCGAATCTTCGAGTATTAACCGGTTGATATAGCTGGGTTTGTTGTGTTTATCAAGGTAACGAGTACGAGCTTGATAGTCTTCTCCCTTATTTTTAAAAGCCGATAATAAGGTTTGCTTCAATCCTTCTGAATGGTTAAACATACTGTTTGTTACACATGTGTAATTAAATGATATACGTACTTTACTATTTGTTGTTCAACGTTAACACTTAAACTATAGAAATCAAAAAAGCCAAAAATATTTATGATTGAAATAATTCAGGCTGATATCACCACACTCGACATTGACGTCATTGTTAATGCTGCAAATTCGTCCTTGTTAGGTGGAGGTGGCGTGGATGGCGCGATTCATCGTGCTGCTGGTTCTGAATTACTGGCATTCAATAAAACACTTGGTGGTTGTAACGTAGGTGAGGCAAAACTGGCGCCGGGCTTTAATCTGGCTGCAAACTGGATTATTCATACTGTTGGGCCGGTATGGCAGGGTGGTGGCCAAGGTGAAGCCGGGTTACTGGAATCGTGTTATGTGAATTCTCTTGAACTTGCAATGAGCGAAGGCCTGAGAAAAATAGCGTTTCCTGCTATCAGCACGGGTGTTTACGGCTATCCGGTCGAATCAGCTACATCAATTGCCGTAGCAGCCATGAAAAAATATGAAAACGATTTTAAACGGATCATTGCCTGCTGTTTTAGTGCAGCTGATGCAGCTGTTTATAAGCGGGTAGTACAGCAAGATCAGATATGAATACCAGAACTGTGCAATTAGGGAAGAGGTCAGGTGACAGGGTTTGAGTATAGATTTTAGGATTTATGTATCGGACAGATAATAAAATCTCTGAACATCAAGCCCTAATCCCTATTTCCTAAACTCTATAACTATTAAATTAATCCGTATACTGGAATAACTTAACGACCTTCTGTACACCACCTGTTTGTCTGGCTATCTCAGTTGCTATTTCTGATTCAGCGTGACTGACAATCCCCATAAGATAAACCACGCCTTTTTCAGTAACAACTTTTATCTGTATTCCACTCATATCTTTATTTGCGAACAGCTTGGTTTTAACTTTGGTTGTGATATAGGAATCACTGCTTCTTGAAACGATTGAGCTGGGAGCCGCAATCGTAATTTCATTATAGATATGAGTTACTTTATCAATTGCCTTAACCAACGCCATTGCGTTTTGACGCATAGCATCGGTCGGTGTTTCGCCGGTTAGTAAAACGACCGTGTTATAACTGGTTACATTCAGGTGTGCCTGTTCGCTTAATTCTGCATCATCATGAAAGGATTTGACAGCCTTTACTTCAATCGTTTGGTCTTCAACAAGCGTACCTGTTGTTCTGCGGTCCACAACTGTTGCGGTTGCCGCTGCGGCACCACCACCGACCGCGACTGCAGCACAACCAAATAAATAGGGAATCAAACAGAGTATTATTAACCAACGCACAGATTTGAATAGTTTCATGTATTAATCATCCTGTCCAAGTAATTGAAGATCAACCAGATCACAGAGTGAATGAATTACCATAATATGTACTTCCTGAATTCGTGCTGTTGACCATGTAGGTACACGTATTTCAAAATCATCATTATCCATTAGATCAGCAATTTGACCACCTTCTCTTCCTGTTAATGCAATGATGATCATATTTCTGTCATGTGCAGCGTCAACGGCATGAACAATGTTGTGTGATTCTCCG
Source organism: uncultured Enterobacteriaceae bacterium (assembly GCA_964392105.1). Lineage (GTDB taxonomy): Bacteria > Pseudomonadota > Gammaproteobacteria > Eutrophobiales > Eutrophobiaceae > UBA7359. The sequence goes on along the minus strand of CAYMPA010000027.1, from coordinate 18,454 downwards.
CTGGTACTTATAGCAAGCAGGACATCACCTTCTTGACCTAATGCACGAATTTGTTTTGAATAGATTTCGGCATATTGGTAGTCATTGGCGATGGATGTTATCGTTGATGAATCGGTAGTCAGGGCAATTGCAGGCAGACCCGGACGCTCCATCTCAAACCGGTTCAGCATTTCGGCAGAAAAATGCTGTGCATCAGCAGCAGAACCACCATTACCACAGGCCATAATCTTGTGATCATTCAATAGGGCATTTGCAATGGCCGCGGCTGCTTGTGCAATAGCAGGTGCCAGTTTGTCTATAGCATCAGTTTTGACCTGAATGCTCTCAAGGAAGTTGTCTTTTACGCGTTGAACGGCATCCATAAGAATAATTTGCCTACTTAAAAATCGATAATATTATGCCTGAAATGCATTTTTAATCCACTCGATTGCGGGCTTATCAAGTTCCCCGGTTATGGCAATAACATCATATCGGCATTGATTAGACTGGTAGTTCCGATGTTTATTTATAAAGTATTTGCTGGTGGTGACAAGTTTTTTACATTTACGTTGATCAATTGTTTCAACAACTGATAAATGGCTTTCATTATTTCGATAGCGTACTTCGATGAAAACCAGTATTTCCTTCTCAAGACCTATCAGGTCAATTTCGCCAAATCGACTACGGAAATTCCGATCAATTAACTTTAAACCCTGCCGGACAAGATAGTTTGCTGCAATATCTTCTGCGATTTTACCGGAATGATTTGCCTGGGTTGTTTTTTTTATCATCCTTGATAAGTATCTGTTTAATTCAACAAGACCGGTTTCCCTTCAACAAATTGTGCACGTCGTAATTTACGTTTCACAATATTATTTGAATTAATTGTCAGATCACCTGTTTCACCATTCAGGTAACTGTTTTTTTCAGCGCTAAGACGGCCAAGCTCAGGGATTAAATGATAAGCGTCTATACCAAGAGCATATAAACGGCGATATTGCGATTTTTCCTGTGACCAGTTTCGATTAAGGGCGTCCTGAATAATTGAAAGTTGTCGTGTTGTATCCAGTATCCATGGCATATCAATGAACATCACACCATTCAAATCTATTTCCTTGGCACCATCAACAATGCCAGTAAAGATATGAGATGTTGAATACACAGGTAAATCATCAGCACGATGAAAACGAAGTTGTGGAAACAATTGACGCGCATCTCCTGGTACAGCAGCAGCAAATATAAAATCTGCATCCTGTCGACGACGTTCAACATTGTTAATTTTTATATTGAGTTTGTTGCGGAGTTCCCGTCCACGTTGTTCACTGCTATCAATATTCAATAATTCCTTAACAGGGGTTGCATAGTCTTTTGAGTTACTTTGAAAATGAGCATGTTCCAGAATACCACCACCCAGTTCTACCCAGCGTTTTTTAAACGCATCTGCAATACGATCTCCCCAAGGGATATCCGGCGTTATTACTAATGCCAATGTATGACCGTCGGACATGGCCGTATCGGCAATTTGAATGGCTTCATCTTCAGGAGATAAACCAAACTGGATTAACTTTTTATTAATACCTTGTTCGCTTATTAAATCCTGGCGATTGAGCGCGAGTACTTGTACCGAAAGTTCACCATAATCAACTAATTGATTAACAGCTTCCTTTTCCAACGGACCAACAACGTAATCGACACCATCTCTTAGAGCCTGTTGATATACTTCAACAATGTTTAAGGAGTTTGCATCATAGATTTCTATCTCTGATTTTTCCTGTTTATCCAGATACCAGGCAGCCAGAAAACCATCACGTATCGCAGTTGATGACTTTTGATATTGCCCTGACAAAGGTAACAGCAATCCAATTTTTGAAGGTCGTTGTACAAATTGATCACTTTTACTAATAAGTTGTTGTACGATAGAAGAATAAGCCGGGTGCCCAGGGTATCGTTGGATCCAGCCATCAATTGCATTTTTTAATCTGGCCGGTTGATATCGAAATGATTGATAGATTGATGCCAGCTCAAACCAACTTGTTAATTCATCTGAAGCGACAAGTCGTAAATCATCAAGGTCAGATTCGGGTATTGTTTCAAATATTTTCCATAGCGAACGATTATTTTGTTCTATCTCAGTGGGTGTATTCAGATTCCTTGATAGTCGTATGCGTTCGGCTGCAGCTCTAAGATAGTCACCATGAGCAAGATAAGCCCTGGCAAGTATGTCGTAAAATGTAATTCTCAGGCTTTGTGGGATTTCCGTATCGGATATTTCATGAAGCAGGTTTAGTGCTTTGCCCGGTTGTCCAAACTCCAGTTCAAGACGAGCGCTCAAGATACGCATCCTTAGATCTTGTAGAGAATCATTTTCCGGAACGGTTGTTTCACTTATGATTTTTTCTGCTTCACTATATTGTCCTGCTTCAACATAGGCCGCTGCGGCTTTCAGGCGATAAACCGTAGAATTTTGTTTGTCTTTTGCAGCAAGATCCAGGTATTCAACAGCCGCTGTAGAATAGTCACCTGATTGCATCAATAAACGCGCATTTTCCTCAGGATCAACCTGGGCCTGTTGACTGGAGTCACGGGTAGGCCCGCAAGCAGTCAATAAAGACAGTGAAAAAAGGAAAATTATTAAAATCCGCATGGGTATATTGTGTAACATTGGTCCGGATATTTCACCAGGGCGCTCTGATTAAAGATAAAGTGTAGATATAATAACGATTTCAGGGGTTTTATACTAAATTACATTTGTATTTTATGAACGCTAATTGTGCCCTCGCTTGTTCTGGCACACGCTACGCGCACATACTCCCTAAAGCATATGAATAACTATGCTTGCAGTCGTGAGTACGCGTAGCGTATACCAGCCCGGCGCGAGCATCACAATTCCCTGGTGAAGTATCCGCATATAGATAATTACGACACCCGGTTTTAAGCAGAGTTCAGGAGCGATAATTGGTAACAGCACTCTACATTGTGGCGACCCCCATAGGTAATCTGGGCGATATTAGTGAGCGAGCGGTTGAAATCCTGAAACAGGTCGACTTAATCGCCGCTGAAGATACGCGCCATAGCAAAACCTTGTTAGAACGTTTTGCCATTAAAACAAAGATATATGCCTATCATGAGCATAATGAAGAACAACTAGCCCCACAGTTGATAGAGAAACTAATTAATGGAAAATCCATTGCATTGATATCCGATGCAGGTACACCATTGATCAACGACCCGGGCTACAAGTTGGTAGCAGCAGCTTATGATAATGGTGTACAAGTCATTCCAATTCCCGGGCCATCTGCTGTGATTACTGCACTATCCGCATCTGGGTTACCCACAAGTAAATTTATCTTTGAAGGTTACTTGCCAGCAAAGATTGAAGCTCGGAAAAAATACTTACAGGAATTAACTTCAGAATCGCGGACATTGATCTTTTACGAAGCACCACATCGCATTATCGAGTTGATGCAGGATATGCAGGAAGTCTTTGGCCCAGAACGCCGAGTCAACATCGCACGAGAATTGACCAAACAATTCGAACAGATCGTGCGTGATAATTTATCTGCAATTAATTCAAAACTGGAAAGCGGTGAAATAAAACACAAAGGTGAGTTTGTTGTCATCGTTGAAGGGGTTAAGGAAAACCAGGCAACAGATGCTGAAGTGCTACGCATCAATCGGATCCTGTCAGAGAAACTCTCCCCTAAAGACGCCACAGGCTTAACGGCAAGGATAACCGGAAAGAAAAAAAATGAGGTTTATCAATTGGTACTTGAGAATGATAAGGCACCTCAAAATAATTAATCTCTTGCATGTAATCCGTTTGACAATAAACTAACCTCCAGAGTCGGCCAGGCAATCGCTGTTGGAATTAGTCCAATAGAGGAAAGTCCGGGCTCCATAGGGCGAGGTGCCAGATAACATCTGGGCGGCGTGAGTCGATGGAAAGTGCCACAGAAAATATACCGCCTGTTTCAGCAGGTAAGGGTGAAATGGTGCGGTAAGAGCGCACCGCGCTGATAGCAATATCAGTGGCAGGGTAAACCCCACCGGGAGCAAGACCAAATAGGGAAACTATGGTGTGGCCCACACTGTTTCCGGGTAGGTCGCTGGAGGTGCATGGTGACGTGCATCCAAGATGAATGATTGTCCGAGACAGAACCCGGCTTATCGGCCGACTCTTTTATTTTACCATTAATATATTTTTTATAAGTAAATGACTACGTTTTGAAATCTTCCGGCCATTTTCGAGCTGAGTGATACACACGTAATATTTCCAGGGTGCTATCTTTGACTTGGTACGGCACAACAAAAGGGGCATTTGCTAACACAAGTTCCCGAGTTCTTGGAACGCGGCCGGCTCTTCCTAAATGTGGGTGTTCACTAAGGTGAATAATCTCCTGGTTGATGGTGTCCAGTATCTTTTTAGCAGCTAAAGGGTTGTCTTCCAGGATATAGTCAAAAATCTCAGTTAAGTCCTGTTTCGCTTCCTGCGACAGTATTATTTTCATTAATCTGACTTTTTTTGCTTACGCTTGATTCGAGTACGTATATTTTTTATGGCGGAATCAAATTCAATACCTCCATCCTTTGCTAAAGATGCCTGTGCTTGTTTGATCCCTTCGATTTGCCAGGCTTGTTCGGCGAGGTATTGTTTAAGAGCGTCTTCGATGACCCAGTTTTTAGGGCGTTCCATTACCTTTGCAAGACTGCCAATTCTTTCTGCGGTCTCATCATCAGTGCGGATTGTTATATTAGCCATGCTCAATAGTCCTAAATTGGTACTAAATAATAATAGATTGCATTTGAGTGCAATGCAATAATCTGCACTCTATTTCGTTATTATAGATAGAAAAAGCCTGGAATTATTTTAAGTATAGTTTTCGATTTCTTATTAAATACAATCTTGTTTTTTGGGTGATAATATAATCATCGATTAAATTCCAAGTAACTATAAACAGAGGATAACATATGAATTGGACGGTTTACTTATCCGGTGAGATCCACACCAACTGGCGCGAACAAATAAAGAAAGGCACCAATAAACTTGGATTGCCGATAACCTATACGTCTGCTGTCACTGATCATGATGCAAGCGATGCGGCCGGTGATCATTTAGGTAAAGACGAAAATAACTTCTGGCGTGATCATAAATCATCCAAGGTTAACAGTATTCGCACCAAAACCTTGATTGAAAAATGTGATGTGGCTGTGGTTCGCTTTGGTGATAAATACAAACAATGGAACGCCGCTTTTGATGCGGGTTGTTGTTCTGCCTTGGGTAAGCCTTATATTACCTTGCACGATGAAGACATTATCCATCCTTTAAAAGAAGTCGATGCAGCAGCAATGGTATGGGCTCAAACACCGGAACAGGTTGTCGAAACATTAAATTATGTCATTAGTACCTGAGATATGGATGAGGTAAAGAGGGCAATTGAAATCGTCAGCCGGGCCTTTTCAGATAAAGAGTATGGAAAAGCATTAATGCTATTGAAACCGCTTGCCGATGCCGGTGTTGCAGAGGCGATTGGTATGTTGGGATTGGCTTATAAAACCGGTGCTGGTGTGGAGCCTGATGGTATAAAAGCGGTTGAATTACTGCAAAAAGCGGTGGAGATGGGGGATGCAGTAGCAGCCCATAATCTAGGTCTTTTGTATCAAAATGGCATGGCAGATGTTGAGAAGGATGATGATGTGAGCCAAAGTTACTTTCAATTAGCAGATGAAATGGGCGCTAAATCTGAGGAATTTGAATAAATTACGATTTTTTTTGTAAAAATAAGTTCTTACCCATCAGTGGATACCATCACTTAAAGTAGTTTATTAAGTAGTTAATCGAAGATAATGAATTAAATAGCGTTAATTATTAATCTATACATATTATCATAGTCTTTTTCAAATTATGGACGCTAAGTTACTGTAACACAGACAGTTTTTATATAAAAAAAACGCAAAGAACCCTTGACATAGAAGACTCGAAATCCCTATAGTTCACGAAGTGGGGAATTGTGGGTAAAAGTGGATTTTACCAGCAAACTGGGGATGACACTGTGTTTCGAGGCTATAATAAAATTAGTGTGGACAATAAAGGGCGATTAGCGGTTCCTAGCCGTTACCGTAATCTTATTTCTGTGCAAGCCGAGAATAATCTTGTTATTACCCTGAATCCACTTGATCGCTCTCTCTGGCTATATCCCCTGCCGGAGTGGGACATGATCGAAGATAAATTGGCCACTCTTTCCGATTTCGATAAACAAAGCCGGCGTACAAAGCAGATGATGCGGGGTTATGCCTCAGACTGTCAGCTCGATAGCCAGGGCCGTATCCTTATCCCCAGGGAATTACGTTCTTATGCAGAACTCAGCAAGCAGGCTGTCATCCTTGGACAAGGTAATAAATTCGAAATCTGGAATGAAAAGGCCTGGGAAGCTCAACGTGATGAATGGCTGGAAACAGTCGGTGATGATTCGGTCCCCACACCAGAATCATTACAGTCGCTGTCATTGTAACGTTGTATAGGTGTCAGGTGATTCAACACATTGAGCTATGGTCATAAACCAGTCTTATTGGATGAGGTAATTGAGGCACTCAATATCCGTGCAGATGGGTTTTACATTGATGGTACGTTTGGTCGGGGTGGACATAGTCGCGAAATTATTAAGCGGCTTGGTCCAGAAGGGCATTTACTTGCCTTTGATAAAGACACGGACGCAGTTATGTCAGTCGATATGGATCTCATTCAAGACGAGCGTTTTGAGATCATCAAGGGTTCATTTACGATGTTGATGCAACATGTTAAACGACACGAAGTTGAAGCACAGGTTGCTGGTGTACTGCTTGATTTTGGTGTTTCTTCTCCCCAGCTTGATGATGCTGAACGTGGTTTCAGTTTCAGGTTTGATGCCCCGCTTGATATGCGCATGAATCCTGATGAAGGACAAAGTGTTGCTGAGTGGTTGAATGAGGCGAGTGAATCCGAGATTGCAAATGTGATCTATGAATATGGTGAAGAAAGGGCTTCAAGAAGGATTGCAAAAGTTATTGTTAATGCTCGTGCTGATAATCCGGTAACGACGACAACCCAACTTGCAGAGCTTGTTCGCAAAGCAGTTCCATCCAGGAAAAGCCCAAACAGGGTAAGCGCCAAAAAAATAAGCGACATCCACCCTGCAACCAAGACATTCCAGGCTTTACGTATCTTTATCAATCGTGAACTTGATGAGATTAAAGAAGTATTGCCTCAAGCAGTAGATGTTTTATGTCCAGGGGGTCGTCTTGCAGCGATAAGTTTCCATTCTTTGGAAGATAGAATTGTTAAGCGTTTTATGCGCGATGAATCAATGCCAAAGAAGTATCCACCTGAATTACCGATTATTCCAGATAACAGTGATGTGAAGTTGAAAATAATTGGCAAAAAGATTCGAGCTGCTGAAGAGGAAATAAATGAAAACCCTCGAGCACGTAGTGCGATTCTACGTGTAGCGGAGCGTTGTTGATTATGGGCACCTCTCTTAATTGCCTTTTACCGCGAATGCAGCGTCAGCTTCGTGCTCAAATGACCGCCATGGATGGCGGGAATGCAGTTTTTGCAGGAGCAAAAAACTGCCCTATATACACTCCGGTTTTCGACTTTGGCTTCCTGCGTCGCTCTACCTCCTGCATCCATGCAGTCGTCCGCGCGCTGCTTCCTTGCATTCACGAAAAAATTCGAATGAATAGAGGTACCCAATGAAGATGTTATTACATTACGGATTTTACATCGCAATATTCCTATCGGCATTACAAGTTGTGATTGCTCGACATGAAACACGTCGTTTATTTGTAGAGCTACAAGCCCTGGAACGAACACGTGATGAACTGAACGAAGAATGGGGACGTTTACAACTTGAGCAAAGTACCTGGGCAATAAATGACAGGATTGAAACATTTGCACGAACAAAACTGGGTATGAAAATGCCAGAACGTAGCTCAGTCGTTCTAATAGCTAAATGAAGTTACGCACAATACAACCACAATACCCCTTCCGCCGCTGGCTGATATTGAGTCTTTTTTTATGTGGCATGGCCGTACTCTCATCACGTGCTGTTTATTTGCAACTTTTGAATAACGATTTTTTTAAAGAGCATGGTGATGCAAGATCAATTCGTGTTGTTGAGACTCCAGCACATCGTGGTGTGATCACAGATCGAAATGGTGAGCAATTGGCTATGAGTACACCCGTTGATTCGATTTGGGTTACACCAAGAAAAGTGTTCGAGGATGTTGAACATTTACCTGAATTGGCCAAGGTCATGGGGATGTCGGTAAAAGATCTTCATGAGGTTCTGCGTGATCGGATGAATCGTGATTTTATTTATTTAAAACGTCACGCGAACCCGGATTTAGTTAACAAAGTACAAAAGCTGGGGATGAGGGGCGTATCTACGCAGCGCGAATATAAACGTTACTACCCCGCTGCTGAAGTCATTTCCCATGTTATTGGCTTTACCAATATCGATGATCAAGGTCAGGAAGGATTAGAGTTGGCCTATGATAAATGGTTGAGTGGTAAACCCGGGAAAAAACGGGTACTGAAGGATCGCTTAAATCGAATTGTTGAAAACATTGAAAGTATCGAACCCTCTGAGCCCGGAAAAGGACTAACCCTGAGTATTGATCGTCGTGTTCAATATCTGGCTTATCGAGAACTGGCTGCTGCCGTTAAATATCATCGGGCAAAGGGTGGATCCCTGGTCATGCTGGATATTAGAACGGGTGAAGTCATGGCGATGGTCGGGCAACCCTCTTATAACCCGAATAACCGTAAAACCTTAAAAAGTCATTATTATCGTAATCGTGCTGTGACGGATGTTTTTGAGCCTGGATCAACAATGAAACCTTTTACTATAACAGCAGGATTGGAGTCAGGTATTTATAAACCGCATTCAGCAATAAATACATCACCGGGCTATTTCAAAGTGGGTGATCATACAATCCGGGATACTCGTAATTATGGGAAAATTGATGTTTCAACCGTTATTACAAAATCAAGTAATGTTGGTGCGAGTAAGATTGCATTATCACTTGAACCGGAGCAATATTGGGATGTCTTATCCCGGTTTGGATTTGGTCAACCTACGGGTAGTGGTTTTCCGGGAGAATCATCAGGTTCCTTAAGTCCGTTTAATACCTGGTCGGATGTTGAAATGGCAACCTTGTCATTTGGCTATGGCTTATCAGTAACTCCTCTACAATTAGCGCAAGCCTATTCTGTGTTAGCTACAGGCGGTGTGATGTTACCGGTCTCGTTCATCAAGGTTAATAGTTCAATTTCAGGTAAGCGTGTCATGCCGGAAAATGTTGCGAGACAAGTTCGCAAGATGCTGGAAACTGTAGTGTCAGCAAATGGAACTGGTAAACGTGCAGCAATAAGAGGTTATCGGGTCTTAGGTAAAACTGGCACTGTGCATAAATCTGTTCATGGAGGTTATTCTGATGATCGTTATCTGTCCCTGTTTGCAGGTATTGCGCCTGCCAGTGAACCTCAGTTCGCAATGGTTGTATTGATCGATGAGCCCCAGGGTGATAGTCATTATGGTGGTGTAGTTGCTGCACCTGTTTTTTCAAGAGTTATGGAAGGTACGTTTCGAATATTGAATATTCCTCCCGATGATTTACCTGCATTTACCAGCCCGATAATGGTGAATAGTCATAAGCCTGATCAATTACAAGGGTTTGACTGATGATGACTGTTGAAAAACTGAATTATTCAAAATCAATTGGTGAACTTTTAAGTGATCTAACAACAGTTGAGGCGTCAATTGATGTGACTGGCGTAGCTATCGATAGCAGAGAAGTTAAATCAGGTGATCTGTTTATGGCATACCGTGGTTCGAAATTTAATGGCATCGATTATATAGATGATGCGATCCAGGCAGGTGCAGTTGCTATTGTGATTGATAAAGATGAAAAGCTTGACTTGAAGTCAATATCTGTAACGACAGTTAAAGTCCCCAACTTACGCAAACAAGCGGGTCTTATTATAAGCCGATTTTATGATGAACCTTCGAAAGAGATGCAAATTATAGGTATTACCGGGACAAATGGTAAGACAACTGTTTCGTATATGATTGCATATGCATTATATGTGCTTGGAAAAAACACTGCTGTTGTAGGAACTCTGGGTTATGGCCGTTTCAGACAAATAGAAACAGGCACTACAACGACCCCCGATCCAGTTAAGTTACATTCATTATTTTCTATCTGGAGAAATGAAGTTGACTCTGTAGCAATGGAAGTGTCATCCCATGCGCTCGAACAGGGCAGGATAGCGGGGACTGAAATTGATATTGCTGTATTTACCAACTTGAGCCGTGATCATCTTGATTATCATGAAACGCTTGAAGAATATGCTGATGCGAAATTTCAGTTATTTGAATCACCAGGACTTAAATATGCCATAGTCAATATTGATGATGTTTATGGTGCTCTGCTTATAGATAAATTACCGGCTGATTTAAATATATATGCCTATTCACTCAAGACAAATCAATCTGAATCATATAACAAAGTAATTTCACTTGTTTATTGTGAAAAGATTGAAAACGATCGTCTTAATACAGAATTAACAGTGCAGAGTCCCTGGGGACAAACAATTATAAAAACGAGTTTGCTTGGGAATTTTAATATAGAAAATATTCTTGCTGCATTTACAACACTTTGTGTCTCTGGATTTCCTGTTGAGCAAGTTGCTGCTACATTATCCGGATTTACTGGTATTCCTGGCAGGATGGAATATTTTGCTTCCGAGAACAGGCCGTTACTCGTTGTTGATTATGCCCATACGCCCGGCGCGCTTGAAAAAGCATTAACAGCGTTACGGCACATTTGTAGTGGTAAATTGTATTGTGTATTCGGTTGTGGTGGTGATCGTGATGTTGGTAAACGATCACAAATGGGATCAATTGCTGAATTATTATCTGATCAAATTGTTTTGACCAACGATAACCCGCGTAATGAATCACAAGAGCAAATTGTAGAAAACATTCTTGAAGGTATTAATGACAACCTTCAAGTAACAATTAAGTATGATCGATCTGATGCAATAACCAATACTTTTTTAAATGCCAATAAGGCTGATGTGATTTTGATAGCAGGTAAAGGTCACGAAACAACTCAACAGATTGGGACAACTTTATTACCTTTTAGTGATCGTGAATTGGCGAGACGTTTAACGGAAGGTGATTCATGATCAGTATGTCACTTTCGAAAGCCGCAGCAGCAGTTGAGACAAATTTTAATAGTGAAGATATTATTTTTTCCGGATGTAGTACTGACAGTCGGACTATTGAAAAAGGGAATTTATTTATCGCGTTAAAGGGTGAATATTTTGATGGTCATAAATATGTTTCAATCGCTGAAGAAAAAGGAGCATCTTCATTAATGGTTGAACGAGAAGTAACCCATACAAAACCCGTGTTACAAGTGAAAGATACGCGAAAGGCAATGGGGTTATTAGCAAGATCCTGGCGCGAAGCAATGACAATTCCTTTAATAGCAATAACTGGCAGTAATGGCAAAACCACAGTAAAAGAGATGGTTACCAGTATCCTGTCTGAAATTTCAGAGGTGCACGCAACTTCAGGTAACCTGAATAATGATATAGGTGTTCCATTAACTTTGTTCGGTCTCGATAAAACGCATAAATATGCAGTGATTGAAATGGGGGCAAACCATCCAGGTGAGATTGAATGGTTAAGTGCAGTTGCACGTCCAAACGTTGCAGTGATTACACAATGTGCACCATCACATCTTGAAGGGTTTGAAAATATAGAAGGTGTAGCTAAAGCTAAAGCAGAAATATATTCAGGCTTAGAGTCTTCTGGTACCGCGATAATAAACGCAGATGATCCTTATGCAGATTTCTGGATTGATACAAGCAAGCATCTAAATCAACTTAGCTTTGGTATTAAATCTGCACATGCAGATATTCGTGCAAAGATTATTGAAGTATCTAGAGAAGATGCATCTACTCAGTTTGAATTAATCAGCATGCGTGGTTCGACCAATATTCATTTACCTCTATCTGGCAGGCATAACGTTATGAATGCGTTGGCTGCTAGTGCGTGCTGTTTAAGTCTTGATGTATCGTTGGCATCAATTAAAAGCGGACTTGAAAATATGTTGCCTATTAAAGGGCGATTACAAATAAAGCTTGGCAAGCAAGGTGCCCGTATTATTGATGATACCTATAACGCAAATCCAACATCACTCAATGCAGCTTTAAACGTATTAAGTAATTATGAAGGCTCGCGCTATCTTGTGCTTGGTGACATGGGCGAGCTGGGTGAAACAGCGGTACAACTTCATAAAGATGCAGGTGAGTTAGCCAGACAGGCAGATATCGATGGTTTGTTTACTATTGGTGACTTAAGCATAAATGCCATGCAGGGTTTTGGTCCTGATTCTTTTCATTTTGATTCGTATAAAGCTTTGGACAAAGCGCTAATAAATATAATGAATAAAGACACAACTATCCTGGTAAAGGGTTCGCGTGCAATGCAGATGGAACGTGTCGTTAATGCTCTTACGGAGGAACAGGAATAAATGTTGCTCTGGTTGACAGAATATCTTACCCAGCTTGATAGCGGATTTAATGTATTCAGGTATTTAACATTAAGAACAATATTGGGGATTCTGACGTCGTTATTTATTTCATTAATTTTGGGCCCTTATTTAATACGTCATTTAACTAATAAACAAATTGGTCAAAGCGTAAGAGATGATGGCCCAGAAACGCATCTTGATAAAATCGGCACACCAACTATGGGTGGATTGTTAATACTGGTTTCAATTATGTTTAGCACTTTATGTTGGGCCGATATTACTAATCGGTATGTATTAGTTGTTATGTTGGTTACTTTATTATTTGGTGTTATCGGTCTAATTGATGATTATCGGAAAGTAATTAATAACGATCCAAAAGGATTAAGTGCAAAATATAAATATGTTGCCCAGTCAATGGTTGGTATAGGTGCAGCAGTTTATCTTTATAAATCAGCTGTACTTCCAGTTGAAACACAATTAATAGTGCCGTTTGTTAAAGCCTTTGTTTTTGACATGGGCTGGTTATATATCGTGCTTGCTTATTTTGTCATCGTTGGTTCAAGTAATGCTGTTAACTTGACTGATGGACTTGATGGTTTGGCAATTTTACCTACGGTAATGGTTGCAGGTGCACTGGCAATCTTTGCCTATGCAACCGGACATTTTCGTTTTGCTGAGTATCTAGGTATCCCGTATGTCCCTGGCGTTGGCGAGGTTGCAGTGTTTTGCGGAGCGATGGTTGGTTCAGGCCTGGGTTTTCTCTGGTTCAATACTTACCCTGCCCAGGTATTTATGGGAGATATAGGAGCATTATCGCTTGGTGCCGCATTGGGCATTGTTGCCATAGTTACTCGACAAGAGTTAGCCCTTTTTATTATGGGCGGTGTTTTTGTAATGGAAACCGTCTCAGTCATATTACAGGTTGGTTCATACAAATTAACCGGGAAAAGAATTTTTAGAATGGCCCCTTTGCACCATCATTATGAACTTAAAGGTTGGCCGGAGCCCCGGGTTATAGTCCGGTTCTGGATTATTACTGTCATCCTTGTCTTGATTGGTCTTGCAAGTTTAAAGATACGCTGAGGGATGCCACTTGTTTTGTATTGCAGAAAAAACGATAACAATGAACGAAACTAACATACATTACGATGCAGTAATTGTTGGTCTTGGGAAGACAGGACTTTCGTGTGTTCGTTATCTTACTAATCAAGATTTGAATATAGCAGTTACAGATAGCCGCATTGAACCGCCAGAGCTATCGACGTTAAAAACTGAATTCGCATCAGTTCCCGTATATCTCGGAGAAATTAGTGCGGAAATATTACTTGCATCAGATCTAATAATCCTGAGTCCAGGAGTTTCACTTGATAACAGAGCTATCAAGCAGGCTATTGAAAATGGTATCCCGGTCTTTGGAGATATTGAACTATTCTGTCAGCAAGCGAAGGCGCCAATAATTGCAATATCAGGTTCCAATGGAAAGAGTACCGTTACAATATTGGTTGCGGAGATGACTCGTCAATCAGGTTTAAAAACTTGTGTCGGTGGAAATCTTGGCGCTCCTGCACTTGAATTACTGGATGACGACATTCCGGACTTATATGTTCTTGAGTTATCCAGCTTCCAATTGGAGACCACCTTTTCGCTGAGTGCACATGCAAGCGTAGTATTGAATGTGTCACCTGATCATATGGATCGTTACTCCAATATTGATGAATATGCAGGCGCAAAGAAGAAGATCTATTCAGGTAAAGGGTTAATGATCGTCAATAAGGATGATGAATATGTTCGTGCGATGGTAGATGACTCAAGACAAACTGTTTATTTTTCTCTTGGTAAACCTGATGGAAACAACTTTGGTGTAATCAAAGAAAATAATAAAGTCTGGTTATGTCGGGGTGATAACAAGATCATAAAGCAAAGTGAAATTGGTATCAAGGGTGAACATAATGTTGCCAATGCCTTGGCTGCAATGGCATTGGCAGATTCAGTTAATGTGCCAATTAATGTAATGACTGAAACGTTAAGGACCTTTACAGGTCTGGAGCATCGTTGTCAGTGGGTTACAACTGTTAATAACGTTAGTTGGTATAACGATTCTAAAGCAACAAATGTTGGTGCATGTATCGCATCAATAAAAGGGCTTTGTGAGTCTGGCAATATTATTCTTATAGCAGGTGGTGATAGTAAAGGTGCAGATTTATCCAGTTTGGGACCGGTTATTAAACAACACGTGAAAAAAGTTTTATTACTCGGTGTTGATGCAAATAAATTGGCAGATATTATTGGTTCAGAAGTAGCGTGTGAATTTGTTGCAAATATGGACGAAGCAGTTAATCTGGCAAATGATATTGCAGATCCTGGTGACTTGGTATTACTTGCTCCTGCCTGTGCCAGTCTGGATATGTATGAAAATTACCAGCAACGCGGTAATGCATTTGTTTCTGCAGTTAATGCGTTGGAGATTTGTTGATGTCCGCGCGGTATAAACAACAGGCAACATTATCATCACATTATCATGTGAAGAATAAGTTAATAGCGGGTTATGATCTTTGGTTAATGGGTATCTCGCTACTGATAATTTGTATTGGTTTGGTTATGGTTGCATCTGCATCTATCTCAATTTCAGCCAGGGAATTCAATGAACCACTACATTATTTTTGGCGCCAGGGCTTTGCAGCAATTATAGGTCTGTTTCTTGCGCTGTTGATTTTAAAAATTCCAATGCAGTTATGGGAAGCGGTAAGTGTTCCATTATTAATAACGGCCATCTTTTTGCTGACACTTATTCTTATCCCGGGCATTGGTAAAGAAGTAAACGGAAGTATGCGCTGGATACAATTAGGTCCTTTTGCATTACAGGCATCAGAGCCGGCTAAATTATGCATCATTGCTTATCTTGCCGGTTACCTGGTTCGTCATGGTGAAACAGTTCAAACAGATTTTGCAGGTTTTATAAGACCAATAGGCGTTTTGACATTAATCTCTGGATTGTTATTGCTCGAACCTGATTTTGGTGCAAGTGTTGTCTTATTTGCTACCGCATTGGGTATGCTCTTTATGGGTGGCGTGCCACTAAGCCGGTTTTGTGCCTGGGTGTCAGTCGCCGTTAGCACATTAATCACGTTGGCAATTCTTTCTCCCTATCGTATGCAACGCCTTATGAGTTTCGTTGATCCCTGGAAGGATCCATACGATAGTGGATTTCAGTTAACACAAGCGCTGATTGCCTTTGGTCGTGGTGATTGGTTTGGTGTTGGTCTTGGAAGCAGTGTGCAAAAACTTTTTTACTTGCCGGAAGCGCATACTGATTTTGTCTTTTCCGTACTTGCAGAAGAGCTTGGGCTTTTCGGTAGTATTACAATAATACTTCTATATTCATTCATTGTTTGGCGAGCTTTTGTTATTGGACATATTGCCGAACGTGTCGAGAAATATTTTGCAGCCTATTTTGCTTACGGTATTGGATTAATTGTTGGTATTCAGGCTTACATCAATATTGGTGTTAATATGGGCGTCCTTCCTACTAAAGGATTGACACTACCACTGATGAGTTATGGTGGTAATAGTTTGATCATCTATTGTATGTTGCTGGGTATTCTATTGCGGATTGAATACGAAAACCGACAGGATACACGCAATATTGTTCAAAAGGTGGCGCCTGCCTATGCCTGATAAAAACATTCTTATTATGGCGGGTGGCACAGGCGGACATGTCTATCCCGCATTGGCTGTTGCAGACAACCTGAAAGAGAAAGGATTTAAATTATTCTGGTTGGGAACCAACAAGGGTCTGGAAACTAATGTCGTTCCAAATCATGGTTATCCTTTACTAAAAATTAATGTTGCTGGAGTAAGAGGCAAAGGAGTATTACGATTATTATTAACACCGATCATGCTCATGATTGCATTAATTCAGGCATTAATGATTATGATAAAGGTACGCCCGGTAGTTGTACTGGGTATGGGCGGATTTGCAAGCGGACCAGGCGGAATTGCTGCATGGTTGATGCGTATACCACTTCTTATACATGAACAAAATGCAATAGCCGGTCTAACCAATCGACTATTAGCGCCATTTTCTGTTTCCATCATGGCTGCATTTCCGGGTGTATTTAAGGAATCTGGAAAACTGACTATAACGGGTAATCCTGTACGCAATGATATTGTGAATTTGCCTGATCCTGAAAAACGATATGCGAATCGAGATCCCAATTCTTTAAAAGTGTTAGTGCTTGGTGGAAGTCTTGGTGCGAAAAGACTCAATGAAGTAATACCAGAAACACTGACTGCCTTGAGTAGTGATTATCAGTTTGAAGTTAAACATCAATGTGGTGAACGGCATTTATCACTAACGGAGGCAGCTTATAAAGAACTTAATATGAACGCTAAGGTAATGCCGTTCATTGATAATATAGCAGATGCATATGCGTGGGCCGATCTTGTAATTTGCCGAGCAGGTGCACTGACCATTGCTGAATTAGCTGCGTCTGGCCTCGGATCGATACTTATTCCCTTTCCTTATGCGGTCGATGACCATCAAACTGAAAATGCAAAATATCTTTCAGATGAGGGCGCGGCGATTCTGATCCAGGAAGAACAATTAAATGCCGGGAAACTGAAAGAGGTTTTATTAAAACTATGTTATGCACCCGAGCAGCTTGTACAAATGGCTGTAAAAGCACGATCA
The DNA here is from genome assembly GCA_964392105.1 of uncultured Enterobacteriaceae bacterium. GTDB lineage: Bacteria > Pseudomonadota > Gammaproteobacteria > Eutrophobiales > Eutrophobiaceae > UBA7359. The sequence continues at coordinate 1,200 of CAYMPA010000027.1, read as the reverse complement.
CTTTCAAAACCACAAGCAACTGATGATGTCGCAAGATTATGTACGGAAGCTGCCTATGCATGATATGCAATCATATGCGATGGGTCGGGTGAAGCATATTCACTTTGTTGGAATTGGTGGTGCCGGTATGGGAGGGATAGCTGAGGTACTTAAAAACCTGGGCTATGAAGTTAGTGGCTCTGATATTAAAGAGAATGCCATTACTCAAAGACTGGAATCTTTAGGTATAGAAGTATCAATCGGGCATGCTGCTAAAAATATAACAGATACCGACGTTGTCGTTGTTACTAGTGCAATAGATGATAAAAATGAGGAGTTACTTGCCGCACGTAATAACAGGGTGCCGATAGTACGTCGTGCAGAAATGTTGGCAGAACTAATGCGATTTAGTCAGGGTATTGCTATAGCAGGCACTCATGGTAAAACAACAGCTACAAGTCTGGTTGCCAGTGTGCTGGCAGAAGGCGGGCTTGACCCCACCTACGTTATTGGAGGTCTATTAAATAGTTCTGGGTCACATGCGCGTCTTGGAAGTGGAAATTATATTGTTGCTGAAGCAGATGAAAGTGATGTGTCATTCTTACATCTTTATCCTGTTATAGCTGTTATAACAAATATTGATGCAGACCACCTTGATGCCTATGCCGGTGATTTTGCAAATTTACGACATAACTTTGTTGAGTTTTTACATCAATTACCATTTTATGGATTAGCCGTTTTATGTATTGATGATGAAGGTGTAAGAAAGATATTGCCAGAAGTAACTAAACCCATCGTTACTTATGGGATCGACTTTGAGGCCGATTACAATGCTGAATTATTACGTCAGGAAAACACAAAGACCTGGTTCAAGGTTTCACGAAAGGATAATAAGGACTGGCTAGAAGTCGAACTTAACCTGCCAGGCAAACACAATATGCTAAATGCATTGGCATCGATTGCGGTTGCTCATGAATTAGGTGTTAGTGATGACGATATAATAAGTGCCTTACGTAATTTTCAGGGTATATCACGTCGATGCCATATTCGTGGTGACATCAAGATCAATGATTTCAATGTTACATTAATCGATGACTATGCTCATCATCCAACAGAAATAGAAGCAACTTTTGAAGCAATTAGAGCCGGTTGGCCAAATAGACGTCTGGTAGTGATTTATCAACCGCATCGTTTTACACGTATGCGTGATTTATTTGAAGA
>CAYMPA010000026.1:0-26270 GCA_964392105.1 uncultured Enterobacteriaceae bacterium | reverse complement strand
TTATATCAAAACCAGATCCTTTAGAATGTTTGGTTAAGTCTGAGGTATTACATATAAAGGGATCTATATAAAGTAAAGTGGACACTTTCGATACAGAGTCACTATAATTGATTCCAGTCCTATCATATTGAACTAGAGATGGTTTTATCCATGTCACCTATTCATCCCTGTAACATCATATCGGACAATGTGTCCCTTAAAACCTAGTTAGGCGAAAAAATATGAGCGTATGATGGCAGGCGTTAAAGAGAACATATTCCTAGCTGATGTAGTGATAAACTACGTACTGCTTTTTGGGGTTGTATGGTCTATCGTGTTCCCTGAAAAAAGAATCTGGCCACCTCCCAAAAAGTGGTCTTGGCAATACTCAACTACATGGGTACTTTTCTACGCCGCTTTCATTTCTAATGTACTGTTGGTAGTACTTGATTGGAATACATGGGTAATTCCTTATGAAATTCGTTTTCATATTGGTATTCCAACCACTGTGATTGGAGCACTTCTTGTAACATGGGGTATTGTTACCCTCGGAATAAAAAATACCTCTGGGTTGCGAACCGGATTTATTCTTAGCGGGCCGTATTGTTATACACGTAACCCACAATATTTAGGAGACATGATTCTTTTCATTGGCATAAGTTTTGTCTCGAATTCATTGTATGTTGCAGTAGTACATATATTAATGATTTTAGTTTTCTTATTTACACCATTTGCCGAAGAATCATGGTTGGAAAAACAATATGGCGAAAAATACAAAAATTATAAAAGAAATACAGCAAGATTTTTCTAACAATCATGAAAAATCACCTAACAAACACATCCAGCGGACAACAAAAAGCGGCGTTCCTCGTCTCTCTGCTTTTTTGCTGCCTCTGATGTAAGGCATTACTTGCTAATAACAGACTGATTATTCATATAAGGACGCAATACTTCTGGAATCGTAATGTTCCCTTCTTTATCCTGTTAGTTTTCCATTACAGCAATCGAGGTTCGTCTTACTTATTGTAGTGACCGCCTATAGCAAAGATATAAATATACTCATCATCATATTTATAGATCAGTCGATCCTTGTGGGAGATTCTTCTGGACCAAAGCCCGGAAAGATTATGCTTTAACATTTCCGGCTTACCTGTGCCTGATGATGGATCCCCTCTCAGCATTTCCTTAAGTACTTTGCAAAGTGCTGTATGGAGTTTCTTATCTTCTTTTCGTAGTCGCTCGTATGTCGTCCAGGTATTGCCTTCAAATACCAGTGATCTCATCCAATTCATCCTTGCCTGGTTTATAGCCTGCTTGCTTATTATGGGTTTTTAGAGAATCAGCAATTTGTTTCATCAGACTGTTATTTTGCAAGATATATAGTGTTTCTTGCTCTCGCTCCCAATCATCGGCACTCAACACCACGAAGTCCTCCCCTGACCGCCGTGTCACTTTAAGCGGCATATGATTCGTAACTATCTGTTCTACAAATGATTTTAGATTATCTCTAAATTTGTTTACGCTTACACTGTCCATAATTCCACCAATCATACCGTACGGCATTACCGTACAGTCTAGCAAACTGTTTCAATAAGACAAATATAAAGGTGCACTAATTTTGTTGTGCTATTTACTAATAACAGACTGGTTATTCATATAAGGCCGTAATACTTCTGGAATAATAATATTGCCATCTTTGTCTTGATAGTTTTCCATTACAGCGATTAATGTTCTTCCAACGGCAAGCCCTGAGCCATTTAATGTATGTAATAGTTCCGGTTTATTTGTTTCAGGATTACGCCAACGTGCCTTCATGCGACGCGCCTGAAATGATTCAAAATTACTGCAAGATGAAATCTCCCGATATTTATTCTGGCCGGGCAACCACACTTCTATGTCATAGGTCTTTGCAGCAGAGAATCCTAAATCACCACCACATAACACAACGACACGATAAGGTAGATTCAGTTTTTGTAATATGGTTTCTGCATGCCCCGTTAATTCTTCCAACACATCATAAGAAGTCTCTGGTTTAACAAACTGTACCAATTCAACTTTCTCAAACTGATGATGTCGGATCATACCCCGGGTATCTTTGCCGTATGAACCCGCTTCACTTCTAAAACAAGGTGTGTGGCTGACATATTTCTTTGGTAATTCATCATTGTTTAATATTTTATCGCGTGCGGTATTAGTCACAGGAACTTCTGCTGTGGGAATTAAGTATAATTCCCCAAGGTTAATTGTTTCAGGAACACCCATATCTTTCAAAGATCGTATTCCTCCTTGACCCACTGCAAATAAATCTTTTTCAAATTTAGGTAATTGTCCCGTACCAAAACAACTTTCTGCATTAACAATATAAGGAACATTAATCTCTTGATATCCATGTTCATTAGTATGGGTATCTAGCATGAATTGGATCAACGCACGATGAAGTCTGGCTATATCACCATACATTACAACAAAACGTGAACTCGTTATCTTGGCCGCAGTTTCAAAATCAATCAGGCCTAAAGATTCACCGAGGTCGACGTGATCACGAGGTTGAAAATCAAATTCAGGTATTGTTCCCCACTTTCTTACCTCTTCATTATCCTCTTCTGTATTACCTTCAGGCACTGACTCATGTGGAATATTGGGGATGCCGACAACAATCTCATTCAAGCTTGATTGAATTGCGTCAAGTTCAGTAGCACTTTCTTCGAGCCGTTGTTTAATATTGGCAACTTCAACCATTACCACTTGGGCATCTTCCCCATTTGCTTTTAATTGCCCTATTTCTTTTGATTGCGAATTTCGTAAAGCTTGAAGTTCTTCTGTCTTAATTTGGATCGCTTTGCGTTTTTCTTCCAGTTGTTGAATGGTGCTTATGTCCAAGGTCATACCACGCTTGCTTAAGGCAGTGGCAACATCATCAAGATTATTACGTAAAGTGTGGGGATCAAGCATTACAACACATTCCTTTTACATATTAATTATTGCAGGCCAATATACGATATGACCCGGTTTTATTCTTTTATTTAATTCTTCAATGATTGAGTTTATTTTTTCAGGCACATCAAAAAATTCGATAATAAGTGGTAAATCAAGTGACATATCAATCAAGTTGGATGAATGATATTCACCTGAAGTGCCGAAGCCTGTAATACCTCTAAAAACAGTGACACCACGAACCTTGCTTTCATCATGTAGAAATTCTAAAAGTTCTTCCATTTGTGATTTCGATTCGTGCAAATAAACACGAACAATCATTACATCTGTATCACTCATATTTGCCTCCCGAGGATCATGCCTAACCAACAACCTGTTATACAAAGTGAAACGCTCAATAGAATATTCAAGCCGGCTTTTAACGTTTCACCAGATTCAAGTAAATTTAATGTTTCAATCGAAAATGTTGAAAAAGTAGTAAACGCGCCTAGCAAACCTATTGTGATGCCTGCCCGCCATTCTGGACTGACATCCATTCGTTCAATTATCATGACATAAGCCGTACCCATAATAATTGAACCGAGTAAATTCACCGCTAATGTGCCGTAAGGAAACCCTCGACCAAGTAATACATAAACACCATTCGACATACCATATCGGCACAGTGCACCTGCTGCACCTCCAATTGCTATGGATAATAAATTCATCATGATTCTAGTTTTTTGATTCTTTTGCTTTTTTATCCTGTTCTCTCAACATTGCCAGTTTTTCAGATATCTTGATTTCCAGTCCTCGATTTACCGGATGATAATACTCTTTTGAATCCATATCTTCGGGGAAATAATTTTCGCCAGCGGCATAGGCATCGGATTCATTATGAGCGTATCGATAATCTTTTCCGTAATCCAGAGATTTCATTAATTTTGTAGGCGCATTACGTAAATGAAGCGGCACTTCTTTTGACCCTGATTGCTTAGCATCCTGCATAGCTGTATTAAACGCTGTATAAACAGCATTACTCTTGGCAGCACAGGCAAGATAAACAATAGCCTGTGCTATTGCCAGTTCACCTTCCGGCGAACCCAATCTTTCCTGTGTCTCCCATGCATCCAACGCCAGTCGTAACCCTCTTGGATCTGCATTACCGATATCTTCCGATGCCATACGTACCACGCGCCGTGCAATATAAAAAGGATCACAACCACCATCGATCATACGTACAAACCAGTAAAGTGAAGCATCTGGATTGGACCCCCTTACTGATTTGTGTAGGGCTGAAATCTGGTCATAAAACGCTTCACCACCTTTATCAAAACGTCTCAACGAACCATCTTTCAAAACATCATTCAGTAAACTTTCCGTTATAGTTCCTTCTTCTGCAAGGTCCGATGCAATCTCAAGTAAGTTAAGCGCACGACGTGCATCACCATCTGCAACTTCAGATAACTTACTTAACACATGTTCATCAAGTTTTAGTGGATGTTCGCCAAGTCCATTCGTTTTATCGTCCAGGGCTTGCTGGATAATGATTTTTATGTCGTCTGTTTCTAATGCCTTTAACACATATACCCTGACACGTGATAACAAGGCATTATTTAATTCAAATGACGGGTTTTCCGTTGTCGCTCCGATAAAAGTGATTGTTCCGTCTTCAACATAAGGTAAAAAAGCATCCTGTTGCGATTTATTAAAACGGTGTACTTCATCAACAAATAACACCGTATCCTTGTCATAAACATCCCTGTACTGTTTGGCCTGTTCTATTGCTGCACGAATATCTTTAACGCCGCTTAAAACAGCAGAAACTGACAGGAATTGCGCATCACAAGATTTGGTGATTAATCTGGCGAGTGTCGTTTTACCTGTGCCAGGAGGGCCCCAGAAAACCATTGAATGCAACCTGCCCTGTTCAATAGCCAGTCTTAAAGGCTTTTCATTACCAAGGACATGCTCTTGGCCAAAAAAAGAGGTGATCGTCTTAGGACGCATACGATCAGCAAGCGGGCGATAATCAGTGTCGTTCGTCATGAACAGTGGAGTTCTTGCTTTACAGGTAAGTTAATATTTGTTTTCGAACTACAAAAATAAAAATCAAGTATATCACTTAAACCACAAGCTGTGGCTCCGGGTTTTTCTCCAGTATTTCCTTTGTTCGAATTATATTTCTACCGTCATTTTTTGCATTATAAAGCGCTTTGTCACTGGTATAGATTAGATCCATATAAGTATCGTTTATACCGGGTATCACAGATGCAAGACCTATACTGATAGTGAGATATTTACTTATCTCAGATCCAGGATTAGGTATTTTCAGTTCTCTCACCCTGGGATGAATCTTTTCGGCAAACTTGATTGCTCCATTCAGGTTGGTATCGGGCATGATGATGCAAAACTCCTCTCCGCCATAACGCGCGATAAAATCTCCTGATCGGTTTAGATTATTTTTCAGAAAATCTGCAATATAAATTAAACATTCATCCCCCTTAACATGTCCAAACTCATCGTTATATTGTTTGAAATAGTCAATATCAATCATCAACATTGATATCGGCGAAATCATGCGCTTTGAACGTAGCCATTCTCTTTCCAGGTTGTCATCAAGACTCCTGCGATTTGCTATCTGGGTCAGTTCATCAATGACCGATAGTTCTGTTAAACGTTCATTTATACCTAGTAAAGAAGTTAACAATTGTTCGTTTTCATATTTAAGTCTTATCGCTTCAGTTAATACATTGTGGTTCCATAAAAACAACATCCTTATTATCAGTACAAAAATAATTGCACATACACCGATATTAAAATATTCAACCTGCCCTTCAGCAAATATCCTGACAATTACAGGCAAAACAAGTGAATATAAATACATATTGAATGACAATTTATCTGATGCAAATGAAACAAGACCAGCAGGTGTCATTACAGCTATAAGTGTCATCAGGTAAACCTGGTTGATCAATGGAAGTTGATCAAAAAAGAAAACAAGACCCAGCCCATATATTGCACCCAATAAACCGGCACAAAATGCAGAACGTTTATGAATAACCTTAAAGTCTTTTATTTCGTTTATGATTTTTTGCGTTTTATAGATATCTATAAAACGATAAACATTTATGCCAACTAATAATATTGCCCATGTGTAAGCATAAAAAGGATTAACATGATTAATAATGATCAGTAAAAATACCACTAAGGAAATGAAATGTAATGTAGGACGAGATACAGAACCTGTATATAGCAAACTTATTTGTTCGGTGTTTATGCGTTCAACTAATTCGGGTGTAACTTCTTTTTCAGATAACGTCATTTTTGAATGTTTTCTTTTAATGCCTTATAAGCAACCTCCATGTAAATATATTCCATTTATGTAAATTATTGCAGGATAATCAGTGTTGATTTTGGTTTATTGTCTTTCATCGATTACATCGACATTATCAGGAATATCAAGTTCAAAAAGCGATGATGATAGTTCGTTATTTTTCTTTACCTCAGAGAAATCTATGCGTGTCGTTTGCCCGAGATTATCAGAAATTATCATCATGCCTAATTTATTCTGATCAAAACCTAAACGAATATTTCTGTATTGCGCTTCGAGATCCCTTGGTGTTAATTCGATCCAGTCAAAACCTTCTATAACACCCATATCGACCTGCACGAAGTATTCTTTAATTGAATTATTTCCAAGGATAATGCCTGCTGGTGTTTGTTCTATAGTATTGCTTATCTCTCTAATAGTGACCTGTTCAAGATCTTCATCTAATACCCACAACACATCACCATCAGAAATTATCTTTTGGGTATAAGGATGCTGATATGACCAATGGAACTTTCCCGGTTGTTGCAGGTAGAGTATGCCTTCAGTTGTTTCAAGTTCTTCTCCATTCTCATTAATCAAACTTTGAACAAACTTTGCTTCAAGTGAAGTGAAGTCTGACAAAAATGCTTGCAATGGGTCTTTTGAAGGATCTGCAGATGAGGTGGAATAGAAACAGAAGAGTACAATGAAGAGTGAAGTGTGAAGCTTGAAATATATTGCATTCCGTTTTGTTGAAAACAATCTTTTAATTTTTAACATTTCACCATTCACGTATAACGATTCACTTTAATCTATGGGTGGTGGCGGTGCAGCCAACACTTCTCGACTACCGTTTGATTCCAGTGGTCCAACCAAGCCACTGTTTTCCATTTCCTCGACTATTCTGGCCGCACGGTTATACCCTACTTTCAATCTTCTCTGAATATAAGAGATAGATGCCTTTCGTGTTTCAGTTACGATTCGTACCGCTTCATCGTAAAGCGGGTCCATATCATCTCTTGGTGCATCAACCCCTGGTATTGCTTCAGCACCACCTTCTGATGGTCCGCGTAATATATCAACGAGATATTCAGGCTTGCCTCGTGATTTCAGATTTTCCACTACCTTATGCACTTCATTATCTGAGACAAACGCACCATGGACACGTTCAGGAAGACTTGTGCCTGGAGGTAAAAACAACATATCACCATGCCCTAATAATTGCTCAGCACCCATTTGATCAAGAATTGTTCGTGAATCAACTTTTGAAGAGACCTGAAAGGCAATACGAGTAGGTACATTTGCCTTAATTAATCCGGTAATAACATCAACAGAAGGTCGTTGCGTTGCCAGGATTAAATGCACACCTGATGCCCTGGCCTTTTGTGCAAGTCTTGCAATTAATTCTTCTACCTTCTTGCCTACTGTCATCATCATATCTGCCAGCTCATCAACAATGACAATGATGAAGGGTAGTTTTTCTAAATAAGGAATTTCATCTTCTTCACTCAGTGGTTTATAAAATGGATCAGGAATTGGGCTGCCTTTTTCTATTGCTTCAGTAACTTTGCGGTTATAACCACTGATATTCCTCACACCGAGTGCCGCCATCAACTTGTAACGTCTTTCCATTTCAGCAACACACCAACGCAGGGCATTCGCTGCTTCTTTCATATCTGTTACAACCGGCGTCAGAAGATTTGGAATGCCTTCATAAACCGACAATTCAAGCATCTTTGGATCGATCATGATCATACGTACTTCTTGTGCAGTCGCTTTATAAAGCATACTTAATATCATGGCATTCAATGCCACAGACTTACCTGACCCCGTTGTACCTGCAACTAACAAATGCGGCATCCTGCCCAAATCGGTAACTATGGGTTTACCACTGATATCTTTGCCCAGGGCCAGGACCATAGGTGATTTGACTGATTCATATTCACGCGTATTAAAAATTTCACCCAGGGTAACGAGTTCACGAATTTCGTTTGGAATTTCCAGACCGATATATGGCTTGCCAGGGATCACGTCGACAATACGAACACTGACAACAGCTAATGATCGCGCCAGATCTTTTGAAAGATTAATAATCTGGCTTCCCTTGACACCGGGGGCAGGATCTAATTCAAAACGTGTAATGACAGGTCCAGGATGTACAGCAACAACATCAACAGTAACACCAAAATCTTTTAGCTTTAATTCAACCTGTCGGGACATTGCCTCTAATGCCTCTTTAGAATACTGGCCTTTTGACAGGACAGGTTCATCAAGCAGGTTTAATGGCGGTAGTACTGTTTCAGCCGGTGGTTCAAATAAATTCTCCTGTTTTTCCTTAACAGCACGGATACCGGGTTTTACATCAGGAATTATGGGTTTAATTACTGGTGGTTCACGTTGTTCTACTATTTCCTGTTCCTGTTTGAATAAATGTTCCCGATCCTTTCTGGCGCGACGTCCTTTTGCTTCATCTTTGAATGAAGATAATTTATTCCGGAAACCTGCAATTGAATTCAGGGTTAATTTACCGGTTGAATCCATTAACCCAAGCCAGGACAAACCGGTATATAGAGTTAATCCAATCATAAACATGGCTAACATCAATAGTGTGCTACCGATGTCTCCCATCGCGTTTAATGACACGCTCCCTACAGCATCACCTAATATGCCACCTGCACCACGAACCTCATGTGGTAAGGCTCCACCGGCATAAAAGTGCATCCAGGCAATTCCACATCCGCCGATTAAACCAAGCAGGATTCCAATTCCGCGAATAGATGATAGTAGTTGGTTGAAAGGTTCTTTCTTGCGACGCAATTGAAACAATCGCCAGCCACTGATCAAAAACATCAATGGAATGACATAACCAAAGTAACCGAATATATATAGCATGATATCGGCTATCCATGCACCAACCGTCCCTGCACTATTGTGGATAGCATTCACTGTTACTGAATGTGACCAACCAGGGTCATCCGGATGGTAGGTCAATAGCGCAATGAATAGATAAACAGCAACAATCAACGAGGCAAAAACCAGCACTTCCCTGACGTTAGTAATCACATGGTCAGAGATAGGTTTGCCCTCCTTTTGTTTGCGAGATGCCTGTGTCACTTTAACCTTGAAACCTCAGTTGGACGTGTTTGCACCGTGAATTATTTATAAAGAATGGCATGTTAAGTGTGCGCTTTTTAGGTTCAGTTGCGCCGACTAGAAAGCAGCGCATAGTTATCTCCATGGAAGGAGTGTATGTCGCGAGAGGACAGGAGTCCGAAGCGACGGTTCTACGCAAGGCTTTCGCTGTCAAACAAATGAACCTGAAAAGTGTGCAATCATACACGTAGGCTGGATCAGCCAACAGGTGAAGTATAAAAATATTATTAGCGGTTAATTTAATATGCATTGATCTTATTTTATTGCCAGTCAACTGCGGTTTCTAGGTTTAAACCTTTTTACTATAATATATCTGTAATTATATGTTTATAAAGGGAGTATTTAAACAATATATTCAGGAAAAATCAGGTTTTCTGTAGTTTAAGAAGCTGTTTGGTAATAATGATTCCGGCTGCAAATTACCCTGTTTGGCGTAATTTTACGCTCGATTTCGTTAAATAGAATGACTATTCGCCTCAATCGATCACAAAATTTCACTCAAACAGGACCATTTAACCCCGGGCTCCTGCCCTCCGCCCTTACGGGTCTGCCAAACGGCTGTTCAAATCTGTTCCAGACAGATTTGTCACTTCGAAATATTATTACCAAGCAACCTCTCGTTATTTTTGCTGCACATACTGCTTTAACGTACCATAGCGCACTTTTATTAGTCTAGGGTGCTTTGGAGGAGTAGTACTACATGAGTGATATACGCCATTCAAAACTATTAATTCTCGGTTCAGGGCCTGCTGGATATACAGCAGCATTATACGCAGCACGCGCCAATCTTTCTCCTGTCTTGATAACAGGGCTCGAACAAGGTGGCCAATTAACGACAACGACAAATGTAGATAATTGGCCGGGGGATGTTGAAGGTCTACAAGGCCCGGACCTGATGAATCGTATGCTTAAACATGTCGAACGTTTTGAGACTGAGGTAGTTTTTGATCATATCCATACTGCAGAGTTGACTGAACGCCCTTTTAAATTGACCGGTGATAGTGGTACCTATACCTGTGATGCCTTGATTATTGCAACCGGTGCCTCGGCTAAGTATCTGGGCCTGCCTTCTGAAGAAGCCTTTCAGGGACGTGGTGTCTCTGCCTGTGCCACCTGTGATGGTTTCTTCTATCGTGGTGCCGATGTGGCTGTGATTGGCGGTGGTAATACAGCTGTTGAAGAAGCCCTTTATCTATCGAATATCGCGAATAAGGTCACTATTGTACATCGCAGAGATCAATTACGTTCAGAAAAAATACTGACGAACCGGCTCATTGAAAAAGAAAAGAATGGAAATGTCACGATTGAATGGAACCATACGCTGGATGAAATTTTGGGTGACGAAAGTGGTGTTACCGGTATGAGAATTAAAAACACGCAGGATGGCGAAACTAAAGATATTGATCTGAAAGGGGTCTTTATAGCTATCGGTCATCATCCCAATACCCAGATCTTTGACGGACAACTGGATATGAATAATGGCTATATCAAAGTCAAAAGTGGTATTGAAGGCCAGGCCACATCAACAAGCATACCCGGTGTCTTTGCCGCGGGTGATGTTGGAGATCATGTTTATAGACAGGCTATTACCTCTGCCGGCAGTGGTTGTATGGCGGCGTTGGATGCTGAAGCTTATCTCGACGAATTGGAGTAATGGTACCTATGAAAATGTCTATTTTCAAAGGTACCCTTAGGCTATGAAGGTGATTCAACTTCCACAGCATGGTGACCCTGATCTTCTCGAAACAGCCGAGATGACTGATCCGGAAATAGAAACCCCAACTGAGATCAAAGTTAAATTACAGGCGGCAGGCGTTAATCCAATCGACACCAAACTTCGTGCGGGTTTCTATCCAATAAATAACTTTCCTGCTGTTTTAGGTTGTGATGGTGCTGGAATTGTTGAACAAGTTGGTTCAGATGTCACGCGGGTTAAAGAAGGTGATGAAGTTTATTTTTTTCACGGCGGTCTTGATGGTATACAGGGTAATTACACCGAATATAAAGTGCTTGATGAACGCTTTGTTGCACTTAAACCAATATCTATTGATTTCACACAAGCTGCTGCTGCCCCCTTAGTCTTGTTAACGGCATGGGAAGCCTTGTTTGACCGTGCTCAGCTTGAAAAAGATCATACTGTATTTATCAATGCCGGTGCCGGTGGTGTCGGGCATGTTGCTATTCAATTAGCTAAACAGTTTGGCGCAAGAGTCTGTACAACTGTCAGTAATGAAGAAAAAGCAGCTTTTGTTAAAGACCTTGGCGCAGATTTTATTATTAATTATAAAGAACAGGATGTTGTTGAAACCATCATGGAATGGACAGATAACAAGGGTGTTGATATTGCGATGGATAATGTTGGTGGTGAAGCAATACAAGAGACCTTCCCTGCGATTTGTCATTACGGTGAAATGGTAAGCTTGTTACAACCAGACAATACAGTTGATTGGGCAGTTGCACGGTTCAGAAATATACGTTTTAGTTTTGAAGTGATGTTGTCTCCATTATTATTTGATCTGAAAGTTGCTCAGTCACATCAAACATCGATACTGGAACAATGTAGCGGTCTAATTGATGAAGGCAAATTACGACTCCATGTCAGTGATATCATGCCATTAGAAAAAGCAGCTAATGCTCATCGCCAGATCGAGTCGGGGCATACTACGGGCAAGATCGTACTTAACATCCAGTCATAGGGAGGACTTGGGAAATAAACGATTCAATGATCAAACAATTTAGCCACAGAGTGCACAGAGAATAACATTTAATACTCACAAGCATTAAATTAACAAATAGATTGCATTTCAGTAAGCATATTTATTGATTTAGATTTTTGCCTTTCTCTGTGTCCTCTGTGACTAATCAATAAATTGATTTTGTGCTATAAATGATTACTTAATATCCTGACTATGAATATCCAATAAGAAAGAACTTCAACAATCACATTCTGAAAAACAGAAACCAGTGAAATCTATATTAAAACGAATGCTTGAATCACTCATTTTTATAATTGTCTCTGTTTGGGTTTTACTATCATTATTGATTTATTTCTTTCAACCTAATTTTATTTTCTTTCCTCATAAAGATATCGAGGCGACACCAGAGTTTATTTCCCTGGATTACGAAGACCTTATACTGACAACAAGTGATGGTATTGAGATTAACGCATGGTGGATCCCGAATCCGAACGCACGTGCAACATTACTTTTTTTACACGGTAATGCCGGCAATATTTCTCATAGACTTGACAGCATAAATATCTTTTATCAACTCGGATTATCCGTGTTAATTATTGATTACCGCGGTTATGGTAAAAGTACGGGGAAACCATCAGAGCAAGGAACTTACATTGATGCAGAAACTGCATGGCACTATCTGATTAACGAGAAAAAAATTAACAGTGATAAGATTATTATCTTCGGCCGGTCACTTGGCGGTGCTGTTGCTACCTGGCTTGCAGATAAATACCCGTCCTCTGCGTTAATTATTGAATCATGTTTTACTTCAATTGCAGATATCGGAAAGCATTATTATCCTTATTTACCAACCAGCTTATTAGCACGTATTAAATATCCATCAATAGACAAAATTTCAAACATAAAATCACCTGTACTTGTTATTCATAGTGCCAATGATGAGATCATTCCATACACATTTGGCAAACAATTGTTTGAAAAAGCAAGCGAACCAAAAATGTTCCTGGATATTGTTGGTGGTCATAATGACGGATTTCTTGTTAGCGGTAAGAAATATATTGATGGTTTAGATCATTTCATTACTGACATTTTTCAAAAATGAAATTCCTGACCGTCATCGAAAAGACTGGTAATAAACTTCCTGATCCTGCGACCTTGTTTGTTCTAGGGACGATTATTGTATTTATTTTATCCGCGTTTATTTCCAGTCTTGGCTGGACTGTTATCGATCCTAAAGGAAATACAATTCTTGCGTTCAACCTGATCTCTTCAGACGGGACCTGGTGGCTGCTGTCAACAATGGTAGATAACTTTATTCGTTTCCCACCATTAGGTATTGTTTTGGTTGGCATGCTGGGTATTGGACTTGCAGAAAAAACAGGCTTCCTCCCTGCCCTGTTACATTTCTCTATCACACGTGTTCATCATCGCTTATTAACGCCAGCAACGATGTTGTTAGGGATTCTTTCATCGATTGCTTTGGATGCAGGTTATGTCGTCCTCATCCCCTTAGCAGCAGCACTTTATATTGCAGCTGGTCGTTCACCACTAATAGGTATTGCCGTTGCTTTTGCAGGTGTATCGGCTGGCTTCAGCGCAAATTTATTTATCACTGCGCTTGATCCCTTATTGGCAGGTTTTACTCAATCTGGCGCACAAATTATCGATGCTGATTATCAAGTTGCTGTAACGGGTAACTGGTGGTTTATGATTGTCTCGACAATTGTCTTAACCTTAACAGGTTGGTTTGTTAGCGAACGTTTTGTCGAACCCTCCATACAAGGTGTCGCCAATCAGAATCTGGATGATGGCTATTCCGATCTGGGTGCGACTGAAAAGCGCGCCTTGATTTATTCAATGCTATCGATTCTCGTTTTACTAATAATATTTTATTTTTCCATTACCTTAACTAGTGGCCCGTTATTTGGTGAAGGGAAACGTTTTGACCGCTGGATCGAGGTAACAGTCCCACTCCTGTTTATTATCTTTTTTATCCCCGGCCTACTCTACGGCATGCTGGCTGGAAAGATTAAAAATGATCGTGATGTTGCCATCATACTTGGCGAAGTCATGGCTCGATTGGGGCCGTATATTGTCCTGGCATTTTTTGCTGCCCAATTTATCGCAGCATTTAACCAATCCGGACTTGGACAAATGCTGGCTATTGCCGGAGGCCAGTTTCTACGCAACTTGATGATACAAGATGCACTTTTGTTAAGTTGCTTTGTCTTGATGGTTGTTTTTATCAATCTTGTTATTGGTTCTGCCTCGGCAAAATATGCTTTTTTTGCGCCGGTATTTGTGCCGATGCTGATGCAGGTTGGTATCAGCCCTGAACTAACACAGGCTGCCTATCGTGTGGGAGATTCAGTCAGTAATGTCATTACACCAATGAACCCTTATATGATTATTATCTTGATTGAAGTGAAAAAATACGTCCGTGGTTCAGGTCTAGGTACGGTTGTTGCAATGATGTTGCCTTATACCATTGCGTTTTTAGGTGTATGGTTATTGTTATTGATAATCTGGATTGGAACGGGGTTACCGTTAGGCCCAGGAGGCGGACTGTCATATCAAATGTAGTGATTAGTACGATATATGCTATGATTCGCCGCATTTTCGGAACCACTAACATTAAAAAGGGCTCTAAGTAACTGAAATGTCAGAGAAACGAATATATAAAGTCATTTTTCATAATCAGGGCAAGGTCTATGAGGTCTATGCCAAAGGTGTAGACCACGGTGCCATGTTTGGTTTTATTGAAGTTGAGAAACTGATATTTGGTGAAAGAACGTCTGTTGTGGTGGACCCCACCGAAGAAAACCTGAAAAATGAATTTGAAGGTGTTGAAAGAACCTATATCCCGATGCATTCAATCATTCGTATTGATGAAGTCCAGAAGGAAGGTACTGCGAAAATCACTGAGGGTACTGAGAAAGGTGAAAACATTATGCCTTTTCCGGTTTATACCAAATCCGGCAGTGATGCTGATGCGTAGTACTTTTTGATTAACAATCGGTCTTTTCAGCTTTCCATCCGCCCATGGTATTGCCTACATGGACCTCGGTACCTTTATGCCCGCCTTATGGGTGCCCTTTAGGGGTGTGTAGGTAGTACGATTACATGGAAGTAATCGGTACGACTCCAGGGAAGGAGGAGGTAGAGTTGCGCCGGGAGCAGCAACCGAGAGTCGTGTCAGGAACAGAGACCGAGAGAACACAGGATGCCTACGTGGATGTAGGTGGTAGAACTGCGCCTGGAGCTATCAGTCGAGTAAGTTCTCGAATGCTTCTATGGCATTACATTATCTCTTATTGATTTCCTTATGACTTGAGAACCGTTTTCCGGGAAAATAGTCCCAATGTTAAAAGTTATTGGGCCCTTCATGAAATTCAGACTATTGCTTATTTTGCAGTGTGCCATATTATTAAATGCTTGCACCTCACTCACACAATTATCACAGCAACAACCTGAAAAATATCAAACCAGTGAAAGCCAGTCCTGTGCAAGATTATTTATTAATACCAATGAGGCAATTACAGCAGCTGGCGTCATTGATGCCGAGGCTACTCGCGTACTAGGTTACCCCTATCTTCGTGTAAATCGCTTTCTATCTGATTTCCGTAATAATCATATAGAAAATGACAAATTCAATACATGGCTCGATCGCATGCAGAGCCTGGCCATGGAAGGTTGGCAAATTGAACTGAGTAATTTCTCTGCTTCTGACAGAGAAAAACTGTCACTTCAGGCCAACGATATATCTGTTTCAAATATGAGCTTGAATGAAACATTAAACTATTGTGGAAACGTGTTACGCGCTATTGATCTTGATGAAGAGAATGAACGTCAGGATCTAAAAATAATGGCTAACGTGCCTGATGAATATAAGACCTGGCAACGTATGATTGGACTTTACCCAATTACAGCATTGGCATTCCGCTCCGGAATTGATCATTGGCATAAAGAAATGAATAAGATCTATGCACAACCATTAGAAACTTTACCCGTGTATGGTGAATTGGTTCATTATGCACCATCAGCAAATAGCACACAGCTTTCTCAACAGGAAATTTCTCACATCATTAAAGATTCATCCAATAATGCGCTTAATATCCCCGAACTTTCAGCAAGCGACAGACAAAAATTATTTGACAGTTTCGCACCAATCTTTGAAATTGATATTGTAAATAATGATGATCGAATTGGGACAGTGGAATGGGATAAAGATAACATCCCGGTGATTCGTACTGACTTGTCAAAAGTCTATCAACACCTGTCATATACACGTATTTCTGATCAAATTTTATTGCAGTTAAACTTCACTATCTGGTTTCCATCACGTCCCAAGACGTCAACATTCGATATATTCGGAGGTCATCTGGATGGTATTACATGGCGCGTCACCTTGTTACCTGATGGTAGACCCTGGTTATTCGATACCATACATAATTGTGGCTGTTACCATCTGTTTTTTCCTGCACCATACACAACAATATTGACGCAAGAACCAACACTGGATGAACCTGTTTTCATACCTCAGGTTTTATCAAATCGTTCAACAGAAAGACCCTTCATACGCATAGCACATGGCAACCACTATATTGAACGTGTATATTTCGACAATGCTGCTTCACATAAAATTGTGGTCTATCAGCTGGCTGAAAGTAAAAAATTAAGATCATTAGAACTAAAGAATGGAAATCGTCGGAGTTTATATGGACAAGATGGGATCGTACATAGCAGCAAGCGTGGAGAACGGTTCTTGTTCTGGCCAATGGGTATTCCAAATCCTGGCGCAATGCGTCAATGGGGACATCATGCTACTGCCTTCGTTGGTCGCCGTCATTTTGATGATGCTCGCTTATTTGAAAATTACTTTGGTATTGATGCTATAAACAAACAACAAATAATAAATAATGAATAATGAATGATTAATTGAAATATGAAGTACTTGTCACAAACGACATTTATTTTATTCTGTTTATTTCCAGTTCTTTCAACAGGAGCGGAACTCTCTACCGTTAATGTAGAACAACAACAGAAACGTTATATCCTGCATATCAAAGCCCAGATAAATGCAAATGTTAATAGGGTCAAACAGATTATTACAGATTATGAAAACCTACCATCAATTAATCCCTACCTGAAAGAAAGCAATATTATTTCCACAGCAGAAGATAATCGAACAACTGTAAGCATGCTCACTGAAGCATGCATATTATTTTTCTGTTACAAGATTAGACATGTACAAAATTTCCAGTTGTTAGGGCCCGATATTGTATATGGCAAAATTATTTCGAATATGAGTGATTTCCAATACGGTTGGACCCGCTGGACTATTAAAGACAATAGTTCAAGTAAAAATAAATCAGTAACACAATTAACTCTTGATTTAGAGATGACGCCCGATTTTTTTATACTACCTGTTATTGGACCCTATAAATTAAAAAAGAAGATACTTGAGATTACTACAATCACCATCAACAATCTTGAAAAGGAAGCACAACAAACCAGATTCCATGACTAGAAACATTAATCAAACGGGTTAATATCGACTGATTTCATTGTGCACTAATAATGTTTTAACATGTGTAACAACTGCAGTAGCAGTTCCTTCAAGACTATAGCCTCCTTCCAAAACGGACACTAAACGGCCATCACAATATTTATCGGCTATTTGCATCACTGTTTTTGTTATTGACGCAAAACCTGAATCAGTAATTTTTAAACAGCCTAGCAGATCGTGTTCACGACTATCGAAACCTGCAGAGACTAATACCATATCCGGTTTAAATTTTTCTGCTGCAGGTAGTAACACGTTTTGATATATATCTATAATTATTTGATCATTTGTGCCACAGGGAAGATGCACATTGATGTTATATCCAAAACCTTTACCGCCACCTTTCTTAGCCGGGTCGCCTGTACCTGGATAGGCAAATTGATCGTGTGTTGAAAAATATAACACACTGGGGTCAACATAAAACATGGCTTCCGTTGCATTACCATGATGGTAGTCCCAATCAACAATCAATATTTTTTTTAAACCATATTCCTGTTGAGCATAACGTGCAGCAATAGCGATTTGATTGTAATAGCAAAAACCTTCTTCCTTGCCCGTATTTAATGCATGGTGCCCTGGTGGTCGAGTGGCACAAAAGGCATTATTCAATTTTTTAGTTGCTACTTGATCTACAGCAGTAAGACAAGCACGCACACAGGCCTCTGCAACTCGATGAGCAACAGGTGTGTTTTTATGAATTGATGCGATATGTTCATCGGTATGAACTGTTTTTAACCATTGTTCGATATCCGGTTTCAAACTGATTTGTGTAACTTGCTCCAATAGCCCTGATTCCTTCATGGCATTTAGGATAAAATTCATCCTGTCGGGTGATTCTGGATGACCGGGGGCGATATGATGTTGCAAAAATACTGGATCGCTGACAAAGCCGGTTTTATTTAAACTGGTCACCTTAATTAGCTGTTCAGTCGAACCAGATCTTGATTGATACGGCACTAGTAAGCTTGATAAAACACCTGAAATAAAAGCTCTACGGTTCATTTTTCCATGAAAAATTGTTAACTTAGGACAAAGTTTATATATAGTACTTTAATTTTAAAGATTTTTTAGTATGAGATGAACATCAAATTGAGTGAAAAATTCAGGCTAAATGAACTAAGGCTTAGTTATCTAGCACTAAAATTTGGACTATTTCTGCTGCTGATGCCGTCTCTGGCTATGGCTGAATGGAAGGTCATCACACATATCGATACGAATAGCAATACTGAAACCCAGGTTGCTTACACCGAAAATGAAGATGGCTATAGTCTCGAGATTTATAAGGATAGTGTTGGTGCAATTCGTTCACGTTTTAGCCTGAATACAGCCCTGGACATGTTTGCAAAACACACATGCCCTACATATCAAATTGATTTAAGATTACTCGATAACCGTTCTATTAATGACGCACCCTGCTTGACCGATCTGGTCTGGAGTGAATTTATTCTGGGTTACATCTCAAGTAATAATATCACTTCAGGGCGGCTCAACGCATTAATGAATGGCAGCATAATTACATATCGTTTTATGCTCGAAAATGGCAGTTATAATGAAACAAAATTTTCTCTAGCTGGCTCTAAAAGAGCGACATCAAGTGTCCTCGGTTCTGAGATTACGATCAGTCCTTAATCTTTTCTGATATATGTCTGATTGGCGAATCGTCAACGACCTTCAAACAATTTCTTCAGAGAAATGGCAAACACTGGATTTCGCTGAAAACCCGTTTCTCTCATACCCGTTTTTAGCAGGACTTGAAAAGTATAATTGCCTGAAGAATCAAAATTGGCAACCATTGCACATCGTTATTGAAGACAATAATGAATTGATCGGGTTTCTTCCCATGTACACAAAACAGGATTCATATGGTGAATTTGTCTTTGACTGGGCCTGGGCTGATGCTTATCAACAGGCAGGGAGAAATTATTACCCCAAGCTCGTTTCTGCTATTCCATTCACGCCTGTTGCTGGCCCAAGATTGCTGATCAATAAAACACATGATAGTGCCAATATTAAAAAGAGATTATTAGATGCTGCTATATCGTTGATGAATGAAAATAATTTTTCCTCATTACATTTCCTTTTCCCAGAAAAGAACAATATGAATGTATTTATGGATAACTCAGGACTAAAACGAATAACATGCCAATATCACTGGTTTAATAATAATTATCGTGACTTTCAGGACTTTACCGATTCAATAACATCGAAAAAACGTAAACGCATATTAAAAGAGCGTCGTGAAATCAAAAAATCGGGCATTGAGATAGAACGTTTATCCGGAAATGAGATTACTTCCAGTCATTGGCAGATATTTTATCAATTTTACTGTAAAACATTCTTCAGAAAATGGGGGGAGCCTCGCCTCACACTGGATTTTTTCCAGTCACTCGGTAAGGAATTACCTGATCAAACCTTACTCATTTTGGCTAAACAAAATAATGAATATATTGCAGGTGCTTTTGCCATGAATGATAAAGGCACACTTTATGGCCGTCATTGGGGTTGCAGCCAGTATGTACCCTTTTTACATTTTGAATTGTGCTACTATCAAACAATAGAATATACGATTGAAAAGGGTCTGAAACAGCTGGATGCAGGTGTTCAGGGAGAACATAAATTAGCCAGAGGATTTCATCCTATTGCCATGCCTTCTGCCCATTGGATTCGTGAAAAAGATTTTCGAAATGCTATTGCAAATTATCTGGATAGAGAGACAGTTGTTATGCAAGAACATATATTAATGCTGGAAACACATTTACCCTTTAAGGTACATCTCTAACAATGCACTTTTTGTTCACCTCATCCCTGAGACTCACCCTTTCAGGGTTAGCACTCAAAATCGCTCCAGGCGATATTGTCCGCGATAGTGTTATGAGGATAATCTTGCACTTGTGTACAAGGATGTACTGTATAACGGTTTCGCCTAAAGCGCCTACTTTTGGTGCAGGAGCAAAAACCGGCCACGAAAAAATTACTATTTTTAGAAATGACCTTATGAATTAAAGAAGATGACCTTAGGTAATTATCAACAAGGTTCAAACAGGCTTTATTGGGTTAAAGATAACTTATTGGCAACTGGTTTTCCTGAAGTTAATCAAGCCCTGCGTGACCCGGATGGATTACTTGCTATTGGAGGTGACCTGTCTGAAGAACAGTTACTTTACGCTTATCAACGCGGCATTTTCCCCTGGTTTAATGAAGGACAACCTATTTTATGGTGGTCACCTGATCCAAGATGCATTTTGGAACCAAATGAAATAAAGATTTCTCGCAGTCTGGCAAAACGCCTGCGTAAAGGTCAATTCAAAATTACATATGACACTGCATTTAATGATGTACTGGAAGGGTGTTCTGCTACCAGAAAAGGTATTGATGACACATGGATAACAAATGATATAAAGCTGGCTTATGTAACCTTGTTTAAATCGGGCTACGCACATTCTGTTGAATGTTGGCAAGATAAAATACTCGTAGGTGGTTTATATGGTATTGCCATGGGAAAAATATTTTTTGGGGAGTCCATGTTCAGCCGTGAGTCAGATGCATCGAAAGTGGCACTGATTCATCTCACCAGACAACTTGAAAAAATGAATTTCAGATTAATAGATTGCCAGGTCCATTCCAAACATTTACAAACGCTTGGCGCAAAACCGATCCACAGAGATATGTTTATCAAAATTCTGGATAATTATTGCAGTCTCGAAAAACTATCGGCCTGGTTACCTGAACCTAGAAATCTCAGTTGACCGGCCCTAAATCACAATGATGTGTTGTAAACCAAGATCTTATAATGTGTTAGGTCTTCACCCATTGGGTGACTCCGCCTACTCATTTGATTGCACATTTTTTAGGCTCATTTGCTTGACGGCAAAAGCCTTGCGTAGAACCGTCGCTTCGGACTCCTGTCCTCTCGCGACATACACTCCTTCCATGGAGATAACTATGCGCGGCTTTCTAGACGGCGTAAATGAACCTAAAAAACGCACACTTAACATGCCATTCTTTATAAATAATTCACGGTGCAAACGAGTCCAATTAAGGTTTCTAGGTTAAATCGTCAATTTAAATGGATAATCAATCACAAAAACTCAGGTTTTTTATAACTTCTCCACATTCATGTAATTATCTGGATAATCGCGAAGCAACAAGCTTGTTTGCAGATCCTTTGTTTCCAAAAGAGAAACCACTTTATTCAGCACTGCTTGCTAATGGTTTCAGGCGTAGTGGCGAACATCTTTATAAACCCTATTGTTCCGGGTGTTCAGAATGTATTCCTGTTCGGGTTCCAGTAAATGAATTCAGATTTCGACGCAATCAAAAAAGAACATGGCAAATCAACCAGGATTTAACAGTCGAAAAATCCAAAGCAGATTTTCAGGAAGAGCATTTTCAACTCTATAGAAAATATCTATCCATGCGTCACCCAAATGGTGGTATGGATAATCCTACCAGGGACAATTACACAGACTTTCTCTGGGCATCATGGTCAGAAACGCTATTTTATGAATTCAGACTTGATAAAATGTTAATTGCCGTTGCAGTTGTCGATCTATTACAAGACGCGCTTTCCGCCGTCTATACCTTTTTCGATCCGGATTTGCATCAACGCAGTCCGGGTAAATTCACCATCCTTTATCTCATTGAGCATGCAAAACAGACAGGCTATCCATGGCTTTATCTCGGCTACTGGATTGCCAACTGTAACAAGATGAAATACAAGATCGAATATCAACCTATCGAATGCTTTGTTGATGAAGAATGGAAAAAATTCAGTACTTTGCCATTTAATGACTTTGCAGTGACGCAAAATTAGTGCAAAATTCGCACTTTTTTAACGAACGAGGACTATATGGCAAAAGAAGACCAGATTGAAATGGAAGGAACTGTCGTCGAGACATTACCTAATACCATGTTCCGTGTAGAACTGGAAAATGGCCATATAATTACCGCACACATATCCGGGAAAATGCGCAAACATTACATACGTATCCTTACCGGAGACACAGTTACTGTTGAAATGACGCCATATGACCTGAGTAAAGGTCGAATCACCTATCGTGCAAGATAGTCGCATTAGCAATAACATTAAATTTTAATGTAATAATATTCCGTCTTTAGTTATCTGCTCGAGCTATCTCCAGATCCTCAGCAGTATCGATACCTAATCCAGTTTCATCAACTGCAACTTCCACATGGATTTTTCCACCATTATAAAGGACGCGTAATTGTTCGAGTGCTTCTGCTTTTTCTATTGCGCATGGTGGTAACTGTGTAAATTCCTGAAGATATCCAGCTCGATAGGCATAAAGCCCTATGTGTCTGTATACTTCTGCAGGCAAACCACCTGATCGATCCGCGGGAATTGGTGAACGACTGAAGTAGATAGCGCTGTTTTTGTTATCAAATGTGACTTTTACAATATTCGGATCAGTGTATTCGTCCATTGTAGTTATAACTTCACATAAAGTCGCAACCTGGTTATCAGGGTTATTAAATAAATTGGATGCCACCTGATTAACTATTGATATTGGCAGTCCATATTCATCACTTTGAAGATTGACGATGATCTCACTATCGTCTATTTCAAGTTGTTTAACAGCTTCTGCAATTCTATCTGTGCCCGATTGGTGCTCTGCTGAAGTCAAAACAACTGATGCACCAAATGATTCGGCAATATTTGCTATTTTGTCATCATCAGTAGCGATAACTATTCTTTTTGCTTGCGTATTTGAGGCTGTCTCAAATACATGTTGTATCAATGGTTTACCTTTTATATCTAATAAGGGTTTTCCTGGCAGCCGGGTTGAAGCATAACGCGCTGGAATGATAATACTGAATGGCGTTTGCACTATTTCAGTTTTTCCACTTCTTCTTCACTTATTGTTCTTGCTTCATCTTCTAACATGACAGGTATGCCATCACGTATGGGATAAGCAAGTCGTGCAGATTTGGAAATCAATTCCTGATTTTCCTTGTCATAATGCAAAGGTCCTTTAGTCACGGGGCAAACGAGAATCTCAAGTAGTTTTCTGTCCATTAATAATTTCCTTCATTAAGGTATCAAGTCGATAAGTAAATGATTCGGGTAATATTGCTGTAATCGGCAAGCACCAATGATGCTCAGTTGCATAATCTACACATTTTACCGCATCTTTCTCGGTCATAACTACCGGTAAACCATCATTAAAGGTTACATCCTCTGCAGTAAATGGGTGGTGATCAGGAAATTCATGCATGATTAAATGCAGCTTTTGATTACGGAGATATGAATAATATCGATCTGAATTACCTATACCAGCTATCGCATGCACACTCTGACTATTTAGACTTGAAACAGACATGGTACGTGATGAATCTTTTAATGAAACCAAATCTCCATAAGCATATTCCATCTTGTACTCATGTCTGCCAGCAATATATTTACTAACAACCAAATCCACAGTCTTTAACCGGCTTTTAGGTTCACGTAATGGTCCTGCCGGCAGGCAATGTCTATTACCAAAACGACGTTGACCATCAATTACAGCTATTTCCATATCTCTACCTAGTGAATAGTGTTGCATTCCATCGTCACAAAGAATCAGATTACAATCACAACGTTTAATTAATTCTTCTGCTGCTCTTCTCCGTTGAACAGCAATAGCTACTGGACAATTCGTTCTAATCGCTATCAATACTGGTTCGTCGCCTACTAATGACGGATTACTGTCAGGCCTTACTTGCTGTGTCTTACCCGAAAACTTGCCACCATAACCTCGACTAATAATCCCCGGTCTAAAGCCTTTACTCTTGAAATATTCAGCAAGCCAGATAACTAGTGGGGTTTTTCCAGTTCCACCAACCGAGATATTGCCAACAATAATTACCGGCGCATCAATTTGGTTTACGGCGATTAGACCAGATTGGTAACAAAGACGCCTGAGTACGATAATCAGTGTATATATCCAACTTAGTGGTAAAAGAACTAAACCAAGTGGATGTTTGGAATACCAGATATTTTCAATAAACTCTTTCGACAACACCGTCAAAGGCCATCTTTTTTGATTATGTGCAAATATTATTTTTAGGGTGCTTCCGAAAATAGATTTTTTTTTGTGAGAGCAAGGCCGCTCTTAGACATCCATGTCTTCGCGGCATTCGCACATCCATGTGCATCAGAACACCGCGCACACGACTGCATGGACGCAGGAGATAGAGCGACACAGGAAGCCAAAGCCGAGAACCGCAGTGTATATGTAATACATGAGGATTCGAGCACGGACGACTGCATGGACGCAGGAGGTAGAACAACGCCGGGAGCAGTTGTCGAGCTGACACAGCTATCGCGAAAAAAAACATTTTCGGGAGCACCCTTTATTCATCTTTCAACTCTTGTGTAGCAAAAGTAATCTTAACCAATCCTAATTGACGTGCCGCATCCATCACCCTTACAACTGATTGATGGCTGGCATTGGCATCAGCACTTATGATAACCGGAGGCTCATTCATTCCTACCAATGCATCGGATAATGCCATTTTAATGGTTTCAAGCTGGGCATTTACCAGTGCTTTGTCATTGATATACACATTACCTTGAGAATCCAGGCCTACATTCACTGCATCAGGTTTAGCTTTTGTCACCTCTTTTGAAGATGTTGGTAAGGTGATATTGATTTCAGAATTGTGCTCAAACGTGGTTGAGACCATAAAAAATATCAATAATAAGAACACCACATCGATCAATGGTGTTATATCAAGATTAACTTCATCTCGTCTTTCTGATCGAAAATTCATGAATTAAATCCTAATTCGTATGCTCGTTTTCACGAATACCGTGCATGACCTCAACCATTTTCAATGCCTCTTGCTCCATCGTAACAATTAAATCGTCAACTCTTCCACGAAAATAGCGGTGGAACATTAAACTTGGAATTGCAACAGATAGACCGGCTGCTGTTGTTAGCAGGGCCTCTGATATACCTTCAGACAAGACACTCGGATCACCAACACCCTGGGCAGTAATAACAGTGAAGACCTTAATCATACCAATAACTGTACCCAACAAGCCCAAAAGCGGGCTTATCGATGCTATCGTTCCTAATGCATTCAGAAAGCGTTCAAGATCATGCGCAACATGCCGACCAACTTCTTCAATGCTCTCTTTCATTATTTCACGTGAATGTTTACGATTTACCAGACCAGCAGCTAATACCATTCCTAACGGGGAACTAACACGTAAATCCTGGATACGTTTGATATCAAGATGTCCTACCTTTTGCCATTGCCACACCTTGGCAACCAGATTTTTTGGTGCAATCTTAGTTTCTCTAAGAGACCAGAATCGTTCTGCAATAATGGCCATTGAAATAATAGAACACAGAATGATAGGCCACATAAGCAAACCACCGGCCTTGATTAATTCAAGCACGTCATCTCACTCCAAAAATAGTTATTAGTCGCGAATTTATTCAGAAACCTGCATGGAATTACCTGAATGATGCCAGAAACGCCGGTTCTTTGTTCGAAATTCATCAATTTGCAAGCCACCTTCGCGAAATTTTGCAGATATTTCCCCAGCCTTGTAACTTACAAGCATTTCAACGCCATGGGTTTCATAACGAGACATTATATCCTGTTTCGGGAATCCAAATCGATTTCTATATCCGGCTGC
>CAYMPA010000025.1:0-26286 GCA_964392105.1 uncultured Enterobacteriaceae bacterium | reverse complement strand
AACCCGTTTGCACCATGAATCATTTACAAAGAATGGCATGTTAAGTGTGCGTTTTACATGCGGCACTTCCCTGTGCCACACCTCTTCGAGGCGGCTTTCAGCCGTGCTAACCGGCTGTCCTGCCGATTTGTCAGGTTCAGTTGTGTCGATTAGAAAGCCGCACATAGTTATGTACAGGACGTACGGTATGCTGGTTTTGCACGACTGCATGGACGCAGGACGACTCCAGGGACGGAGGAGGTAGAGAATGTCTGGAACACATTCTCGAGGTAGAGCGACACAAGGAGTCAAAGCCGAGGAGCAAAAACCAGCGATTCTACGTAAGGCTTTTGCTGTCAAGCAAAGCTTCTGCGTCCTGCTCACGCTCCTTACCTACGTCCCTGTAGGCAAATGAGCCTGAAAAACGTGCAATCAAATGGGAAGGCAGAGTTCCCTAATGGGTGAACGTGTAAAATATTATAAGGTACTAGATAGAAACACATAATCATAATTTAGTGCCGGTCAATTGAGGAATCCAGGTTCAACATCTGATACCGTGTAAACGAGTCCACTCTGAATTAAATACAGGCTCATCCATATTAAAACAGGATGCATAAGTCGCTAAACATTCATCCACCTGAACATGAAGTAAACCAGATAATATGATATGTCCTCCTGGTTTTGTCAGGCCTGAGAATTTTTCGACTAATTCTTTCAATGGATTCATTAATATATTAGCAACTAAAATATCCGCTGCAGGAAGAGAAACATCATCTACATGGTGAACAAGGATTTTTTCAGTTAATTTATTTCGGTCTATATTTTCTCTTGCCGCCTGCAATGCCTGTTTATCTATATCGACCGCATACACCTCTTTTGCACCCAATAATGCAGCAACCATAGCAAGAATTCCGGATCCACAACCATAATCAATCACAACCTTGTCACTAATATCGGTTTCAGCAAGCCATTCAATACATAATGATGTTGTTGGATGAGAACCTGTACCAAAAGCCAAACCGGGATCAAGAATCAGGGTTGGTAAATTATTTTCTGGTGGTTCACACCAGCTGGGTGAAATACAAACACGATTGGAAAAAAATACGGGTTGGTGTTCATACTTAAATTCACTAACCCAATCCTTATTTTTTAATAATTCAATCTTGTGGCTGTAGATATTGTCAGCACCAATTCGATCACGTAAACAGACCAACAGAATATCGAGATCAGTATCGGTGTGTAGTAAGGCAACCAGGCGTGTTTTATGCCAGAGCTTTTTATTCTCACATTCAGCATCAAAAACGGGTTCATCACTGGACGCTATTAAAGAAACAGAGATTGCACCAAATTGTTCGAGTAATTCCGCGAGCTCTTCAGCTTGAGTTTGATTGGTTTCAATTTCAAGTTGCAACCAACTCATCACTTGATACCGAGTTTACTCTCCAGATAATGGATATCGGTTCCACCTGTCATAAAGGCCGTATCCTTAACCAGGTTTTGATGTAAAGGGATATTGGTTTTAATACCATCGATGACTATTTCTGATAAGGCCATTGATAATCTAGACAAGGCAAGCTCTCGGGTTTCTGCATGTGCGATTAACTTACCAATCATGGAATCATAATGTGGTGGAACTTTATAACCTTGATAAACGTGTGTATCGACTCGAATACCAAAACCACCCGGTGGATGATAATGTTCAATCGTTCCTGGTGATGGCATAAAGGTTTCCGGGTCTTCGGCATTGATACGACACTCAATTGCATGACCATTAATCTTGATGTCTTCCTGCTTATAACTTAATGGCTCGCCGCTGGCGATGAGTAATTGTTCCTTAACAATATCAACACCGGTAATCATCTCGGTAACCGGATGTTCAACCTGAACGCGAGTATTCATTTCAATAAAATAGAATTCGCCATTCTCATAAAGAAACTCAAACGTCCCTGCTCCACGATAGGAAATTGACTTGCATGCTTCAACACATCGTTCCCCGATTTTCTTTCTGGTTTCTCCATCCAATCCCGGGGAGGGTGCTTCTTCAATGACTTTTTGATGACGTCGTTGCATTGAACAATCACGCTCACCCAAATAGATAATATTTCCGTGTACATCTGCAAGCACCTGTATCTCTATATGGCGCGGATGTTCAAGAAACTTCTCCACATAAACAACATCATTACCAAATGCTGAAGCAGATTCTGATCGTGTTAATGCAATGGATTTAAGTAAATTTGCTTCGCTGTGTACAACGCGCATTCCACGACCACCACCACCACCAGCAGCCTTGATAATGACTGGATAACCAATTTCTTTTGCAGTCTTTATTAATGTATCCTGATCTTCACCTAATGGACCACCTGATCCAGGTACGCAGGGAATACCTGCTTTCTTCATGGCATTAATAGCCGAAACCTTGTCACCCATTAAACGAATCGTGTCTGCCTTTGGTCCGATAAAAACAAATCCGCTTTGTTCTACACGTTCGGCAAAATCAGCATTTTCAGAAAGGAAACCATAACCGGGATGTATAGCAACAGCATCGGTTACTTCAGCAGCACTAATTACTGCAGGAATATTTAAATAACTATCAATTGAAGCTGCAGGACCAATACAGACAGACTC
The DNA here is from genome assembly GCA_964392105.1 of uncultured Enterobacteriaceae bacterium. Lineage (GTDB taxonomy): Bacteria > Pseudomonadota > Gammaproteobacteria > Eutrophobiales > Eutrophobiaceae > UBA7359. The sequence continues at coordinate 23,682 of CAYMPA010000025.1, read as the reverse complement.
ATCGGAAAGAAAGACGTGTTTCTGATCACGGTCGACTTCAGAATATACAGCAACCGTTTTAATGCCAAGTTCCTTGCATGCTCGCAAAATCCTGAGTGCAATTTCACCCCGGTTTGCAATTACAACTTTATCTAACATGAATAAAAATACTCTATATATTCTGTATCGCTAATAAAAAATTATGTGTGATAAAAGGTCACTTTTAAAAATAGAAATTTTTTCGTGAATACAAGGATGCACCGCGCACACGACTGCATGGATGCAGGACGACTTCCAAGGACCTCGGTACCTTTATGCCCTGTGGGTGCCCTTGAGGGGTGTGGAGGAGGTAGAGAATGTCTGGAACACATTCTCGAGGTACGACCTCAGGGATGGGGGAGGTAGAACTGAGTCTGGCACAGAAGTCGAGAGCAACGCAGGAAGCTAAAGCCGAGAACCACAGTGTATAACTAATACATGAGGACATCGTACCCTGTGAGTATAGCATGCCCTCCGGGTATTCGAGCACGGAACTGACGCAGTAATCGCGAAAAAAGTACATTTTTAATAGTGGCCTTAAGATGGGTCGATTATGAATAACGGCTGACCATACTCAACAGCTTCACCATTCTCAACCAATGCCCGTACCAACTTGCCATCGGTATCAGCCTCAATCTGGTTCATGATTTTCATTGCTTCAATGATACAAATCACATCACCTGCTTTAACTCTTTGTCCTTTACCCACAAACTCGGGTTCTTCGGGTGAAGGTGAGGTATAAAAAATACCTACCATTGGCGCAGTAATAACATGCCCTTCGTCAGAGTAATCATCACTCGAGGCGATTTCATCAGTAGTTAATTGTGATTTGGTTGATTCACTTGCTTGTGCAACAGGTACTGCTTGTGGAACATTGATCATTGTTTGTGGTGGTGCAGTTGATGATCCACGACTAATACGTACTGACTCTTCACCTTCATGAATCTCGATTTCAGCTATGCCTGATTCTTCGAGTAATTCTATTAATTTTTTTACTTTTCTTATATCCATACTAAATTTATTTTAGTTTTGTTATTTTTAAGAGTGCTTTGCACGGATAGAGATTTTGTTCCCAGACCAAACAACAAATTCGTTGGGAACGAATTTGGGTAACGCAAGTTGCTCGTAAGAGTGAAATACAGGGATGTATTTCATCCAAATGCGCACACGACTGCATGGACGCAGGACGACTCCAGGGACGGAGGAGGTAGAGAATGTCTGGAACACATTCTCGAGGTACGACCCCAGGGATGGGGGAGGTAGAACTGAGTCTGGAACAGAAGTCGAGAGCAATGTCAGGAACAAATGCCGAGAAGCGGAGTTTATATTTAATAAATGAACACAGCGTGCCCTCTGGGTATTCGAGAACATTTTTAACGAAGTATGAGGACAAAATATCATTTGTGTTAAGTTCCCTTTAAGTGACGTTCTGCACCTTGCAAGGCTAGTTCATAACCATAAGCACCAAGACCACTGACAACAGCGACAGCGATATCGGATAGATATGAATGTTGTCTAAATTCTTCACGTGAAAATACATTTGAAAGATGTACCTCTATGAATGGTAATTCTGTTCCCAACATCGCATCACGTAGTGCAATACTGGTATGTGTGAATGCGCCCGGATTGATTAGAATAAAATCAACACCTGATTTTTTGGCATTATGTATCTGGTCAATCAATTCATGCTCGGCATTACTTTGAAACGTCGATAACTCATGACCCTTTTCTTTGGCCATATCAACAAGCCGTGCGTCTATTTCAGCAAGGGTAGTTGTACCATAGACTTCAGGCTCTCGCTCTCCCAATAAATTCAGATTTGGCCCGTGTAGTACTAGTAACCTCAAGATATTCCCCTAAAAAGTATATTTTTTGCATTTTCAGCGATTTTCGCTGCTATATTGCGGATTTTACCAGTAATTTAACGGGAATACGAATGGGGATTTATTACGGTATTTGAGGCCTACAAGTATGTTTGTATGACCGTTTCAGCTTCAGATTTTGACAGTGGACCGCGCCGTGTAAAGGCAATTTTACCACTGCGATCTATGATAACAGTGTATGGCAAGGCGCCGATATCATTACCTAAATGTGTTGCGAGTTTAATTACATCATCTCCACCAACCAAAGAGGGGTAGTTGACATTAAACTCATCGATAAAACCGCGTAATTCTTCAGCCTGCTGTAATGCAATACCGATAAACTGTAATCCTTCACTTGAGTATTGTTGCTGTAATTCAACGAAGGCTGGAATCTCTTCACGACAGGGCGGACACCATGTTGCCCAAAAGTTAATTGCAATGACCTTGCCCTGCCACTCAGACAAGCTGCGTTGTTCACCATTCAAATCGGATAAACTGAAATTTTCTACCCTTATTCCTATTATCTCTTCTGAAGAAACTGGCTTTTGTATTACAACTCCCTGCTCAGAAATCTTTTCAAGCTTTAGGTATTGGTATAATTGAAAGCCACCAACACACATAAGGAATGCGAGCGTGCCCACAATCAGTATTATTTGCCACCGCTTCATAAGGAGATAGCTTGTGTTATGTGTTCAACAAAGGCCTCAGCTTCTATAAAACCAATAAGACGATGTGATTTTATTTCTACTGATTCCATGTTAAAGAACAGAATCGCCGGTGGTCCGAACAGATCAAAATGTTTTAATAATGCCTTATCAATGTCATTATTCTTTGTTACATCAGCCTTTAATAAAGTAACTTGTTTTAACGCTTTTTGTACAGAGGGATCAGTAAAGGTATAAGTTTCCATTTCATTACAGACGACACACCAGTCAGCATAAAAATCTAGCAACACTGGTTTGCCTTTAAATTTTGCTTGTTGTAAATGTTGCTCCAGTTCTTCAAGGCTTGATATATAATTAAATGGAAGCGTTTCTTTTGTTATTACACTGGATTGTTTATTAAAAACCGGTTTTATAACAGTTCCACCTCCATATGCAGCTGCGACAATTAAAATGACACCATAAATCAATATTACCAAACCCAGGCCTTTCCATAAGCGTTGCCAATGAGTAGTAACTGCTTCTATACGATCCAGTGCGCCAATAAAGATTGCCGTAGTAATAAATAATGCTGCCCACAGGATTAAAACTAAAGATTCGGGTATAACCCGTTCCAGAAACCAGATGGCAACGCCCAACATAATAACACCGAAGACACGTTTAATGGTTTCCATCCATGTTCCAGCACGCGGTAATAATTCACCTGAGGTAGCACCAACTACTAACAACGGCACACCAAAACCCAGTCCCATTGCAAACAGGGCAAGGCCTCCCAGTAACGCATCACCCGTTTGACTAATATAAAGTAACGCGCCTGCAAGTGGTGGTGCTACACATGGCCCAACAATAATAGCAGACAATACGCCCATAATAGCCGCACCCTTTAGTGTGCCACGACCTGTTTGATCCTGACTGTTTGATAATCTGGTTTGCCAGCTTGATGGTAATTGCAATTCGTAAAAACCAAACATGGATAAGGCAAGTAATACAAAAATCCCACTAAATAAACTGAGCACCCAAACATTTTGTGATGCTGCTTGCAGGTTAAGACTAAAGAAACCAGCAATAATGCCCAACACGGCATAGGTTAATGCCATTGCGACGACATAACATAATGAGAGCGTTATTGCACTTGCCCGTGTAATTCGATCACCTTCACCAACGATAATTCCTGAAAGAATCGGAATCATGGGAAAGACACAGGGTGTTAATGCCAATAAAAAACCAAACCCGAAAAAGGAAAGAATATTAATTAATAAATTTTTATCTTTTAACTTTTGTGTAATCGCATCTTGTTCAGATATCAATGGTGTTTGATTCGTAACTAAATTTTTTGATATTGAATCAAAAGATGCAGGTATCAAGACTGCAAAAGTTTTCTTGATTGGTGGATAACAAACTGAATCTTCCTTACAACCTTGATAACCAACATTTAGGTTAAATTCTTTCAAATTTGTATCTATAAGGTTGAAAGGAATCAATACATAATTCTGACCATAATAAACTTCGACCTGACCAAACACGGGATCTTCTTTTAGCTTACCTGTCGGAAAGACAGTGTTGCCGATTGTTATAGCAGTTTCATTTGATTGAACTGAGAACTTATTCTTGTATAGGTAATAACCCGGTTCAATTTGCCAATTGAGAATTAACTGGTTACTTGAATAAACATCAGCAATAACACGAAATGCAATTTCCGGATCCAGTATTTCATCGGCAGGGGATGTATCCTGGAATGAAAACAGATTATTTAACTTTTTACCTAACCCACCTGCACTGACTGACAGCGAAAATATAATAGTAAAAAGAAGTAAAGCACTACGAACAGAATTCATGATTTCTCGGTATTAGCACTAATCCAGTCCAGATATCCAGCAAAGCCTGTGTGAATAGGGACAGCGATTATTTCAGGAAGTTCGTAGGGATGCAGCTTTTTAATTCGTTTTTCCACAGCATCATATGAATCGAGCGTCGTCTTAATGACCAACATATGTTCATTAGCAGTATCAACCTTACCAATCCAACTAAAGATCGATTTAACACCGGGGACAATATTGACACAGGCAGCAAGTTTCTCGGTTACCAATTCCTGGGCGATTTTTTTTGCCGAGATTGACCCTGGACAAGTACTAAGTACCAATATGTATTTTACTTTTTCACTCATGTATATTGTGATGTAAATTTAAAAATAACTTGAGAGTTTTGCACGGATAGAGATTTTGTTCACGGACGAGGAAAAAATGCGCAGAAGCGGAGTCTATAAATAATAGATGAGTATTCGAGCACATTTTTAACGAAGTACGGAGACAACACGCATTCATATGATAATTCTCAACTTGTATAATTAGTATTTTGCCCTCACATCAATAATAATGCCAGATAAGTAAGCCAAATAAGCTTGGGAGCTTCATCTTTTGTTTAAAATTCTATTCCTCCTGTTTCTTACAATTCCTATAATCGAGATCGCGATATTGATCGAGATCGGCAAAATTGTAGGTGCCGCCTATACAATAATCCTGGTTATTGGTACCGCCGCACTTGGTGCCGCATTATTACGACACCAGGGTCTATCAACACTCGCAAAAGTCCAAATGAACATGGATCAAGGCAACCTGCCAGCAACAGAACTAATAGAAGGATTAATGCTGCTGATTGCCGGTGCGTTATTACTAACGCCTGGCTTTTTTACCGATATCTTCGGGTTTCTCGTTTTAATCCCTGCGTTACGCCAACATATAGCAAAAACTTTATTAGCAAACTTTATTCAGTCCCGGATTGATATTCGACAACCATCTCCGGGCAATATTATTGAAGGCGAGCATTGGGAATCTGATTCAAATCAAAAGTAACAAATGAATATCAAACATCATTGAACAATTAGCAAGGGGAAACCTTGTTGGAGAAGTAAAAAGAAGAAGAGTGTGAGTAATATTTAAATGTAAAAAAATTAACTCATTACAGAAACAAAAAATCGAATTCGTACTAAAACCCTTTTGCTTTTTTAATAACCTCATATGCCTTTCTTATTTCATGCGTACGCTCTGCAGCAATTTTCATCATTTCTTCAGGCAAGCCTTTAGCCACCAGTTTATCCGGGTGATGTTGGTTTAATAGTCGGCGGTAGGCCTTCTTGATCCCACTCGTAGTAGCAGATTCATTAATATCCAGTACTGTATAGGCCTGTTTTAAAGAAGGGGAACCATCATAGCGACCTGCTCGTGCTGAACCACTATGCATCCCGCCAATCATGGCGCAGAGATGATCAAATTCATGACTTGGGATTTTGAGTAACTGACAGACTTTTAATAAGACATCACGTTCAGCGGGATGCATGACGCCGTCGGCATAGGCTGCCATGATCTGTACCTCAATGAACATGCGTAACAGGTTTGGTCTAAATCCAATCTCTTGTCGAAACTGCCGAATAACATCAACTAACGGGAATGATTCCTTCTTACCTTCACTAAAAAGTCCAATGGCTGCTTTTCGTTGCGTCGCATCCATATCCATTTGTTGCATGACTTGTTTGGCAAGTGAGATTTCATCTTCAGTGACTTGTCCATCGGCTTTACAGACATGTCCCATAACCGAGAAAGTTGCGGTATAGAACATGGTTTGCACACGTTCTTGTCTACCAAAACCGGTTTGACTTGCTGATTGCGATAAACCTTTATCAAAGTTATGACCGAGAACGGCACCCAATAACGCACCTATTGGGCCTCCAATCATCATGCCAAAGGCACCGCCAAGTATTTTTCCCCACCAGTTCATTTAATTATTATAACCAATATCTAATAAAAGGATTAATTCGTGCAACATGCAGGTTAAGCTAACTTCATTAACAACTATTCGTTATAATGACGCCTTTATATTTAAAACAGGCAATATAAATAACAATAATACTATCTTAACGGTAAATAACATGGCTTCAAAAAAGGATAAAAAGAAATCGAAGAAACCATCTGACAAGACTATGGCAGACATGGCAGATCGCCATGTCTATTATGAAGATTCCGTTCAATGTGTTGAATCAGAAATCGATTTTGTTGATTCAACATTTTCAAAACTTCGCAAACGTAAAGCAAGAAGCTTAAGAGAAGACTTCTGTGGTACTACTAATACGTCCTGTGAATGGATAAAACGCCGCAAGACCAATTCAGCAACCTGTGTTGATCTCGATGCAGAGGTACTTAAATGGGGCAAGAAAAACAAGCTTGCCAAGCTGACATCCGATCAGAAAAAACGCATAACGATTGTTAATGATAATGTCCTCAACGTCAAAACTAATAAAGTCGATATCGTGTTGGCAATGAATTTCAGCTACTGGATCTTAAAAGATCGTAAACTCACTATCGAATATTTTAAAAAGATTAAGCAAACCCTCGTTAAGGACGGCATTTTTTTCCTGGATGCATACGGTGGTTATGAAGCATATCAGGAATTGCAAGAGAAAACGAAATATGACGATTTCACCTATATCTGGGACCAACACAGGTATAACCCGATAACAGGTCATGCAATAAATTATATCCACTTTAAGTTTAAAGATGGTTCAAAATTGATGAAGGCCTTCACCTATGAATGGCGTGTCTGGACCATGCCAGAAATCCTTGAGATGCTAACCGAAGCTGGTTTTAAGACCACTGTTTACTGGGAACAGGCCGATGATGATGGTGAAGGAAATGGCGTGTTTATCCCTGAGACTGAAGGTGATGCCGATGCTGGATGGATTGCCTATGTTGTTGCTGAAAAATAGGTTTGATTATTAATCCAGTTCTTTAGGTTTTATTAACTCAACCAGATCACCCTTATCGATTTCTGGATCAAAATTACTATCAGGATATTTAAATATCACCAGATTTGCAGTTGTCATGGTTTTTCCTTTGGCATCTGCTTCCACTAATTTACTCGACAGGTAATTAACCAGTTGTTCCATGCCCGGATTATGAGCGACCAACATCAAGCTCTTTATGTCACTTTTATATATCTGGATACATTCTAATAATGTATCCAGGTTGGCAAGATAAAGATCATTTTCATACAGAACTTTTTCCGGACTAACACGACTTAATTGCTTTATTACCAGTTCTGTTGTCTGTCTTGCGCGTACTGCGGGTGATGAAATGATTTGTTGCGGGATACTCTTATTATCTGCCATCCATTGACCAATCCGTTTTGCGTTTTTCTGGCCCCGCTTATTTAGAGGACGATCAAAATCTGACGTGTTTAGATCAGACCAATCAGACTTGGCATGACGCAATATGTATAAATAAAAACTCATAATAAAAACCTCGAGGCAATTCTATAAATGCACTTTTCACCCTAAGGTGGCACCGAGGTCCTTACTCTCACGACAAAATCGCCTGGAGCGAGTTTGAGTGCCAACCACGTAGGGTGAGCCTCATGTACGAGGCGAACAAAAAATTACAATTATTAGAGCTACTCCTACAATAATTATTCATTAAATTATGCTACATTCTGTTCAACCTAAAAACTGCAGTTGACCGAGCCTATATAACAATGATGTATTGTAAACCAGGATCTTATAGTGTGTTAGGTTCTCATCCAGTAGCTGACTCCGCCTACTCATTTGATTGCACGTTTTTTAGGTTCATTTTCTTGACGGAAAAAGCCTTACGTAGACTTGCTGGTTTTTGCTCCTGCAAAACCAGCATACTGTACGTCCTGTACATAACTATGTGCGAATTTCTAGTCGGCGCAACTGAACCTAAAAAACGCACCCTCAAACGAGTCCAACTACAGTTTCTAGGTTAAAATATGTCGCATTTAACAGGCAAATACATTAATCATTTTCTTACTGGATTAGACTTACTCGAGCCCTGTCTTGTCAAACTCTAACGAAACCTTCGCAGCAGTCGATCTGGGATCAAACAGTTTTCATATGGTTGTCGCCAATGTTGTTGATAGTCGTGCATTAATTGTTGATCGAATTAAAGAAATGGTCCGGCTTGCTGGTGGCCTTGATGAAAACAGGCGATTGACTGATGACGCAATGGAAACAGCATTACAATGTCTGGAAATGTTTGGTCAACGTATTAAAACCATTCCCACTTCAAACATACGTGCCGTTGGAACAAACACCTTGCGCCAGGCCAGAAATAGTGTTGAATTTCTCGCACATGCAAACGCTGCACTTGGGCATAATATTGAAATCATCTCCGGTCGGGAAGAGGCACGTCTTGTTTACCTTGGCGTCGCCAATACGATATTTAATGATAAGAACAAGCGTTTGGTTATTGATATTGGTGGTGGTAGTACAGAACTCATCATTGGTAAGGGTTTTAATACCGGTATTACAGAAAGTTTATTTATGGGTTGCGTTAGCACCAGCCAACGATTTTTTAAAGATGGTGAATTGACCGCAAAGCGTTTACGTAAAGCCTGCATTGCTGCTCTTCAGGAACTGGAAAATGTACGGGAACGTTATCGAAACTATGGCTGGGATAATGCGATAGGGACCTCGGGAACCATACGCGCAATCCTGGATGTTGTTATTGGCCAGGGATGGAGTGATTCTGTCATAACCTCAGAGTCATTATCTAAATTAAAAAAAGCCCTGATATCTATGGGTCATATAAACAAGATCGATTTTGAAGAACTTTCACCAAATAGAATACCTGTGTTTGTTGGTGGTGTTGTTGTGTTATCGGCTGTGTTTGATGCTCTGAAGATTGAGTCCATGGAATACTCAGATGGCGCACTTCGTGAAGGTCTGCTGTATGACCAGATAGGTCGTCAACATGATATAGATGTACGCGACAAGACGGTTGATCGGTTAATGAATCGTTATAGTGTCGATTTTGATCATGCCGATCGCGTTGAAAAGATAACAAAACATATATTTAGAAGTATCAAATCTGAGTGGCAGCTCGAGAAAAAAGAAGATTTGAAGATGATCCGTTGGGCTGCACGTTTACATGAGATCGGTTTAGCTATAGCACACAGTCAATACCATAAACATGGTGCTTATTTACTTAGTAATTCGGACATACCCGGATTTTCCCGGCAGGAACAAATCTTGTTAAGTATCCTGGTTCGATTACACCGGCGAAAATTTACACTGGATATATTCGAACAGGTTACTGATGATATTCAAAACAAACTTATTAAATTAATTATTATCTTGCGGCTGGCAATAGTCCTGAATCGAAGTCGAAACGCGATAAAAACACCTGAAATAGATGTGAAAACAAACGGGAAAAAAATTGAATTACAATTTCAGAACGGATGGCTTTCTGACCATCCCTTGACTGAAGCTGATCTTGAAGCAGAGGCAAACTATCTTTCTGTAACAGACTATAACTTGGACTTCAAATAGGGGCTAGGGGCTAGGGGCTAGGGGCTAGTAAGAGTGTAAATCTAATTCTATAACCTATCCTCTATATCCTAAACCCTATAACCCATTCATCCACAATAATGATCGAGTAACGCCAGTTGCGCCGCTCTCGGTTTCGCATTACCTGCTTTGGCCCGACTATAACTGCCATCAGACTGAAGTATCCAGGCTTGTGTATTATCAGAAAGATAATGCATTAAACCAAATTTAATAACCTGATCACGTGGACGTTTTTCTTCAATTGGAAAGCAGGCCTCTACCCGATGAAACAGGTTTCGTTGCATCCAGTCTGCACTGGAACAATAAAGATTCGGGTTCCCACCATTATGAAAATAAAACACACGTGTATGTTCAAGAAAACGACCAATAATGGAACGCACCTGGATATTCTCTGAAATACCTTTAATTCCGGGTCTTAGACAACAGATCCCGCGAATAATTAAATCAACTTTTACCCCTGCCATAGAGGCTTTATATAAGGCACGAATAATTTCAGGTTCAACCAGGGCATTCATCTTGGCAATGACATGTGCTTCCTTACCTGCCTTGGCGTTATTGATCTCCTGTTTAATGTAATCGAGGATCGCTTTATGTAAGGTAAACGGTGATTGTAATAATTTCTTCAGCTTTGTTGCCCGACCAAGCCCGGTCATCTGATGAAATAATTTATTAACGTCTTCACCAACAGCCTGATCCGCTGTTAATAAACCATAATCTGTATAAAGTCTTGCGGTACGAGTATGGTAATTACCAGTACCAAGATGAAGGTAACGACGCAAGCTTCGACCTTCCCTTCTTACAACCATTATCATCTTGGCATGGGTCTTATAACCAACAACACCATAAACTACATGAGCTCCCGCTTCTTGCAGATCACTCGCCAGTTCAATATTAGCCTCTTCATCAAATCTCGCGCGTAATTCAATAATGACTGTTACTTCCTTACCAGCACGAGCTGCATCTTTAAGTGCCTCTACTATCGCTGAATCATCACCGGTTCGATACAGGGTTTGTTTTATGGATAATACAGCAGGATCGTTTGCTGCTTGTCTTACAAAATCAACAACCGGGGCAAACGATTGAAAAGGATGTAACAACAGGATATCGCCATTGTGTAAAGTTTCAAATATGTTTGTTTTTTTAAGTAATCGTGGCGGTATATCCGGTGTAAAACCCGGATATACCAGATCAGGACGATCGACCAAATTATGGATCTGTAATAAACGATTTAGATTTACCGGCCCATTTACTTTATACAATGCATCTTCTGATAACCTGAATTGACTAAGTAGAAAACTACTGATCTCTTCTGGACAGTTATCCGCTACCTCAATACGAACGGCATCGTTATAACGTCGCGATGGTAATTCACCTTCCAAAGCGCGTAATAAATCATCAACTTCTTCATCATCAACAAATAGATCACTATCTCGTGTAACACGAAATTGATAACAACCCTTTACTTTCATCCCTGGGAATAAATCACCAACATGGGCATGAATCACTGATGACAACATGATAAAATCATGCGTACGGGTTGAATACTCCTTGGGAACTTCAATTATCCTTGGTAAAGATCGTGGTGCCTGTACAATAGCAAACCCACTCTCTCTGCCAAAGGCATCTTTACCTTCAAGCGTTACAATAAAATACAGGTTCTTGTTTAAAACGCGAGGGAATGGATGCGCCGGATCCAGACCTATCGGACTTAATACAGGAATTAATTCACGATTAAAGTAGCGTTTAATCCAACGTGATATCTTTGGTTTCCAATGCGCACGTCGCAGGATACGGATTTTTTCCTTGGCTAACTCTGGGATAAGAACTTCATTGAGTATTTTATATTGTTCTTCTACAAATTCATGTGCTGCTTCGCTTATCTTTTTTAATACTTCAACAGGAGCAAGATTGTCTTCACCTGTGTGTACTGATCCATACTTAACCTGTTGGTTTAAACCAGCGACACGTATCTCAAAAAACTCATCAAGATTGGTGCTGGCAATACAAAGAAAACGTAAACGTTCCATTAACGGATTATTCTCATCCTTGGCCTGTTCAAATACGCGGCGATTGAACTCTAATAGACTCAATTCACGATTGATGTAAAGTTCGGGTGATTTTAAATTAATAACATCCATTAGAATATTGTCTTCATAATTCAGGCTGCTGACTATATATACTCTAAATATTTAGAATTTCCACTTTGATGTAAACAAAAATATTTAAGAAAATCAAAAATTAATTAATAATATTAATAATTACAGTATAATTCATGCTATATAAAAATACTTCAAAGAACATACAATCAATATTAGATTATCGCTTTGTGATTTCGAATCTTCATGATATAAAGCCGGCGTTTTTTATAGTTGCCCATGAGTATTGATTTATTACAACCAATGATACAAGCATCAGGAAGCATTGCTAATGGCTCAATCTAGCTATTTTTCCCGAATATTTGGCAATTCGCCGGTAACACCTTTACAAAAACATATTGATAAAGTCGTGTTATGTGTAGAAGAATTAGTCCCTTACTTTGAGTCCGTAATTAACAACGACTGGGAACTGGCGGCCAAAACCCAATCAAAGCTCGTTCATCTTGAAAATGAAGCTGACCAGATTAAAAACGAACTGCGCCTTCATCTTCCTTCCAGTCTTTTCATGCCCTTTGATAGACGAGATGTACTGGAAGTCCTGGATCTGCAAGATACGATTGCTAATAAAGCAAAAGATATCTCCGGATTAACACTGGGCCGAAAAATGTCTCTCCCAGAATCTATCAGTAGTGCCTATATGGAATTTCTTAAACGATGTATCGATGCGACCCGACAGGCACAAGTTGCAATAAATGAACTGGATGAATTGGTAGTTACCGGGTTTCGCGGTGATGAGGCAACACGCGTTAAAAAAATGATTGAGGAATTACATACAATTGAAGAAGAAACGGATGGCATTCAAGTCAAACTGCGCGCAGAACTCTATAAGATAGAACAAGAGTTACCACCTATAGATGTTATGTTTATCTATAAAATTATTGAGTGGACCGGGGATCTTGCAGATTCATCTCAAAGCACGGGTAATCGTCTACAGCTAATGCTGGCTAAATAATAATAACTACAATATGGAACATACAACAATATTTCTTATATTGGCGGGGTGCTTCGGTCTGTTCATGGCCTGGGGTATTGGTGCTAATGATGTTGCAAATGCAATGGCAACATCGGTTGGTTCCAAGTCACTAACGCTTAAACGGGCTGTCATCATTGCCGCTATTTTTGAGTTTACGGGGGCCTTCCTTGCAGGAGGACAAGTCACGTCGACAATCCGCAAGGGAATCATAGATGCCAATCTACTCTCTGGATCGCCCGAACTACTTATCTACGGTATGTTAGCTGCCCTGTTAGCCGCCGGCATATGGTTAGTAATTGCAACACGATTTGGATTACCTGTTTCAACGACACATTCGATAGTTGGCGCTATTGTCGGATTTGCTGCTGTTGGTATTGGAATAGAAACCGTTAAATGGGGAAAGATTGGATCAATCGCTGCCAGCTGGGTTGTTTCACCTTTACTCGCCGGTGCCATAGCTTATACCCTGTTTCGAAGTGTGCAGGTATTGATACTCAATACCACAGATCCAATGAAGAATTCTAAACGTTATGTCCCTGTATACATTTTTCTGACTGGTTCAATTATTTCACTGGTAACCATGTTTAAAGGTTTGAAACATATTGGCCTGGAATTATCTAAACTCGAATGTTATTCAATCAGTATTTTGGTAGGGCTTCTTTGTGCAATCATTGGTGCATTCCTGATTCGAAATATTTCATTCAGTAAAGATAGAAACCTGGCCCACCATTTCCATGATGTTGAACTTGTATTTGGTGTGTTAATGGTCTTCACTGCCTGTGCCATGGCCTTTGCACATGGTTCAAATGATGTTGCCAATGCTGTGGGACCGGTAGCTGCTATCGTCAGTGTTGTAACAAACGGCGGTGAAATCTCAAACGAATCAATTATGTCAATATGGATACTGCTACTCGGGGCAGTAGGTATTGTGGCAGGGCTTGTAATGTACGGTCACAAAGTCATTGCAACGGTTGGCTCTGGCATTACTGATCTAACACCCAGCCGCGGTTTTTGCTGTAATCTCGCTGCTTCAACAACGGTTGTATTGGCTTCTGGTACGGGGTTACCCATATCAACAACACATACGCTTGTCGGTGCAGTGTTAGGTGTTGGCTTTGCTCGCGGTATCTCCGCTTTAAATCTGCGAATGATTGGCTCGATATTTATGTCGTGGATTATTACGTTACCCGCAGGCGGGTTACTGGCAATTATCTTTTTCTATGCCTTGTCAGCAATATTTGGATAATAGTTAACCAAGCAGAGATAGATAGAGCGGTAAGATATATTGAGTGCAAATAACGCTAGCACTTCTCCAGAATTAGTTAGTCATCCATTAACCATGAATGTCTGGTTAGTACATAGCATTGATAGATTACTGTTATCAACACTGGCAATTAATAATTCGATTTCATCATCTGAGACGACTTTCTCTGTCTGTTCCGTTATTTTAAAATAGAGTTCAGATATTGCTAAAAATCTTGCAACAGTTGCTTCTTTATCCATAACTGCTTACCTCAGTTAATTTGAGGTTTACAGTTTTGAGGAAATATGTGAATACAGAATGACAGCATAATGACATTATAATGAAATGGAAAATATTTTATTAATTGAAACGACAACACAATGATATAAATCACATCATTGTAATTACTTCTGATTTGAAACAATCTCTTTCATTTGTTTAATACTGATATGACGAACATCTTTACCTTCAACAAGATAAATAATATTTTCACAAATATTACGCGCATGATCACCAATACGTTCTAATGCTCGAACCGTCCATACGGCATCAAGTGCAGCACTGATATTTCTTGCGTCTTCCATCATATAGGTAATCAGCTGTCTTAAAATTGCGCTGTATTGATCATCTGATTCAGGTTCCTTACCCGCTACGTCCACTGCATTCTTTGCATCCATTCGTGCAAATGCATCCAATGCATCATACAACATCTGGCTTACAAGATTACCCATAGCATTAATACCGACGTAATAAGACTTATGGCCTTGCTTATCATTTAATTCAAGTGCCATTTTGGCAATCTTTTCCGCTTCATCACCAACACGCTCTAAATCAGTAATCGTTTTGGTTATTGCCATTACCAAACGTAAATCACTGGCAGCAGGTTGGCGTCTTGCCAAAATTTTTATGCATTCCTGATCGATGGTCACTTCATAGGTATTCACTTGTACCTCAGTTTCCATAACTATGGAAGCAAGATTTATATCACCATCAACCATTGATTTAAGTGCATTATTAAGCTGTTGCTCAACTAGGCCGCCCATTGCAAGTACCTTTTCACGGACATTTTCAAGTTCGTCATCAAACTGTTTGGAAATATGTTGATTCACTGTGCCGTAACTCATTTATAATTCTCCTTTAATAGCAACATTATCCATAACGTCCTGTAATGTAATCCTCAGTCATTTTTTCATTTGGATTTGTAAACAGTATACTGGTGTCATTGAACTCAACCATCTCTCCCATGTACATATAGGCAGTATAGTCAGATACACGCGCTGCCTGTTGCATATTGTGCGTCACAATAACAATAGTAAATTTATCTTTTAGTTCATAAATCAACTCTTCAATCTTCAAGGTTGAAATTGGATCGAGTGCGGAAGCAGGTTCATCCAGAAGAATGACTTCCGGCTCAATTGCAATTGCACGTGCAATAACCAAACGCTGCTGTTGACCACCAGACAGACCCATTGCCAAATCATCAATACGGTCTTTAACTTCATCCCAAAGTGCTGCACCTCTTAATGATTTTTCAACAACCGTGTCGATAGTGCGTCTATCTTTTATGCCCTGGATACGTAGACCATATGCTACGTTTTCATAAATAGATTTAGGAAAAGGGTTTGGCTTTTGAAAGACCATTCCAACGCGACGACGTAGATCGGCTACGTTCACGCCTTTATCAAAAATATCCTGTCCCTCAATTTTGATACCACCTTCAGTAGTAACACTGTCGATAAGATCATTCATGCGATTAAAACATCGCAAAAAAGTAGATTTGCCACAACCGCTGGGACCAATAAAAGCCGTTACCTTTTTTTCCGGGATGATCATACTGATATTTTTCAGTGCCTGCTTTTCACTATAAAACAGATTGAAATTACTCACTTCAATACAGACTTTTTCATCAGCGAGCTTTGCTTCAACACCTGGCTTTACAATACTGCCTAAATCAATCGCATGGGTTGGTGTCGTAATGCTTGCTTCAGTCACTGTTACTTCCTCGACGTCCTCTTCAATATTTTCAACTGCACTATGATTGTTCTGCTGCACGATATTTCTCTCTAAGACTATTACGAATTCGTATTGCTGTCAGGTTTAAAATGATAATTAATATAACGAGTAATAAGGCCGTTGCATAAACCAGTGGGCGCGCAGCCTCAACATTAGGACTTTGAAAACCGACATCATAAATATGAAAACCCAGATGCATGAATTTTCTATCCAGATGTAGAAAAGGTGCATTCCCATCAAGCCCCAGTGACGGAGCTAGTTTAACAACGCCGACCAACATCAGTGGTGCAACCTCACCTGCTGCTCTGGCCACTGCCAGGATCATACCTGTTATCATCGCAGAGGCCGTCATCGGTAATACGGTCCGCCACATTGTTTCTGCCTTGGTTGCACCTAAGGCCAAACTACCTTCACGAATTTCGCGAGGCACACGCGATAAACCTTCCTCTGTTGCAACAATTACCACTGGCACAGTCAATATAGCTAGCGTCAACGAAGCCCAAAGCAAACCCGGTGTACCAAATGTTGGTGCGGGCAAGGACTCTGGAAAGAATAATTGGTCAATCGATCCACCCAGAAAATAAACAAAAAAACCAAGACCGAATACACCATAAACAACAGAAGGGACACCTGCCAGATTATTAACAGCGATCCGAATCAAACGTGTGATCGGCCCCTGTGTTGCATACTCACGTAAATAAACCGCCGCAATAACACCAAACGGCGTTACCATCACGGCCATAATAATGACCATCAATACCGTACCAAATATTGCCGGGAAGATACCCCCTTCAGTATTGGCTTCACGTGGATCATCTGATAAAAATTCCCAGAATTTTTCGATATAGAAAATGGATTTATCGAATACACTCATTGCATTCGGTTGATAAGCACGAACAACTCTGGACAAACCAATATTAACTTCCTTTCCGGAAGCAGTCATCGCTGTAAAACTGGAACTGTTTAATACGCCATAAAGTTTTTCCAGCTCAGATGTATAACTATTATATTCAAGCTGTAACTCTTCACGTTGATTATTAATCGCTTGCAGTTTTTCCGGCCTTTTATCATTCTTTAATTCCAGACTACGCTCCTTAAGACGCAAACGTTCCATATTATAATTAATACCACCAATCAGGTTTTTTTCAACATGCCTGATCTCATCAAAGATTTTGTTATTTTTTGCTATCGCTTGTTGAAAGGAACTCCAGAGACTTTCGCTATTAGTGATCTTCTTACCATCCAATTCTAGTCCGCTTAAAAAACCGTAAAAGTTTCCCCATTCTCGACGTTCAACAATCATCGCACCATCTGGAAAGGTTTCGTTCTTTATTCCAGCGTTCAGTATCCAACGAAAATCGAGCCCCGACACATCTCGGTTACCGGTCTTGAGCAAGTTCCGTTTAACAGTATCACCTTCATAATCCGGATTACCGGCTCTTGAACGTGATACGGTTTCTTCGTCAACAGTCTCACCCATTAACCGGGATGGTGTACTATTTGGTCCTGGATAATAATCAAACACGGCAACATCGGCGGGCCAGAAATGACCAAGACCACGTACAGCAATTAAAACAATCAGGCCAACTACCATAATGACAGAGATAGAAACTGCCCCGGCATTTAGCCAGACATAAGGCATGCCTGAATCAAACCAGTTTTTTATTTGTATCTTCATAATGAACTGTATTTAGTGCGTAAACGTTGTCGAACAACTTCAGCAATCGTGTTGAAAAAGAAGGTAACGGCAAACAAAACCAAAGCGCCGAGAAACAAGATTCGATAATGCGTACTGTTAACTTCCGTTTCCGGCATCTCTACAGCAATATTTGCCGATAAGGCACGAAAGCCTTCAAAGATACTCATATCCATGATTGCGGTATTGCCGGTTGCCATCACAACGATCATCGTTTCACCCACCGCACGACCGAGCCCAATCATGACTGCGGAAAAAATACCGGGACTAGCCGTTAACAAAATAATACGTACCATGGTTTGCCATGCAGTAGCACCCAACGCCAGCGAGCCTATTGTTAAATGCTTCGGTACACTATATATCGCGTCCTCACTGATAGAGAATATCGTGGGTATTACTGCAAAGCCCATGGCGAAACCAACTACCATTGAGTTTCGTTGGTCATAGGTAATTCCCATTTCCTTACTCAACCATAATGGCAAATTTCCACCGAAAAAAAGATTTTCAATTGGTTGATTAATTTCTATTGAAAATACTACAGAAATTATGACTACTGGAATAAGTAAGGCGGCTTCCCAGCCTTCAGGGATCTTATGTTTAATATCATCAGCAACAAATTCCCATATGGCAGCAGCCAATATAATGCTTAATGGCACGCAGAAAATCATAATAAACATACCTGGTAAATGTTGCTCAACAAAAGGTGCTAACCAGAGTCCGGCAAGAAAACCTAGGATAACGGTTGGTAACGCCTCCATAACCTCAATTGTTGGTTTAACCACCTGGCGCATCTTTGGCGCCATAAAATAGGCCGTATACATCGCACCAAGTATTGCCAGAGGAATTGCAAACAACATGGCATAGAAAGCGGCTTTAAAGGTACCAAAAGCCAGTGGCGTTAGACTAAATTTGGGCTCGAAATCACTACTGGCCGAAGAAGACTGCCAGACATAATCTGGCTTATCCCGACTTTCGTACCAAACTTTACCCCATATCGACTGCCATGAAATTTCCGGATGTTCATTATGTAAATGCCAAAACTGCAATTGACCATTATCATTTTCAACCAAGGCAGCATTAGCCCGCGGCGATAATGAAATTGCATTTAACTCATGGTCATCGATCTGTTCGAGTAAAACAGTACGGTGTGCCGTTGTATTATAAATGCCCATTTCACCACTTTCATCAATAGCAACAAACCCCTTACGCGAATGTTCAGGTGCTATGGCAGTAATAGGTGTCTTTTGTTTATTAAATGTCCTGATTTTTTGTAGCGTATAATTATTTTCTGTATCCCTGACCGGGAACCATTGCGCAATCTGACCACTAGTGTCACCAACCAGAATAGAGATGCCGCCGGCCAAAAACTCCATTACTGTAATAGTTACATCATCTTCTACGGCCCTGACCTTTTGTATTAATCGCGGCTCTGTTTTATTACTGACGTCATAAAAATAAATATTGCCTAATCTATCTGCGACAAATAATTCACGCTGTTCAATATCCAACCGCAGGTCAATGATATCTTCTGTATCAATCGGAATTACACTTTCCTCACGCGTAACCTCTACCTCATCACTTAACATTGACTCTTCTTTAATAAGACTGATCAGATTTATTTGTGCATTATCGCCATGTGCTACCAATGTTGCCTGTTCACTGTCATATTGAACACTGAGTTGTGTGACTGGGTCACCGGATTCATTGATATGAATTGGCTCTTCGCCAAAAGGAAAACTAATATCAGGAGTGATTAATCGAACATCATCAGGATAAGTAACATTATAATTGTGCTGGAAAAATAGAACCTGTCCATCTGATAAACCCAGCCCAATCATTTTTTCAGTCTGATCGCCCATTGAAACAGCAGTAATCGAGACGTCTGCAGGGATATTGAAATCGATCGTTCTACGTATATCACCATTAACTGTTGAGAAGAACGTTGCCTGGCCCTGTTCATTAATCCGTAATGCGACTTCGCGTTGTTCTTCCATCGCATAAACCAGGGTCTTGGCACTTGTATCACCAGGAATATCGTAAGTAGCAATAGATTCAATTTCGGCCGATTTGAACATTGGGATGACGACATACAACAAGTAGAACGCAATCAGCACAATTGCAATGATCACGCTAACACCACCAAATGCCATTAAATATTGAGTTGCCACATCCTTAACATGACGCCATTTGCGATAATTTCTTGCCGATTGTGAATTGAAGTCGTGAAGCAACGGGGAATCAGCGACAATTTCATTTGTATTCATGGCGCCATTCTAGAGTTGGTTTATGACAGTTTTGTTACAAGACAGATATAAAGTGATGAATCAGTTTTTAAAATTCCCCATAAACAGAATGCCCCGCAAGGTAGCGGGGCAATTATAGAATGGGATCAATCTTTCAGTTAATTATTTATTAGCAATATTTCCTGATCCACTAACAGCTACCTTGGCTAATTCACCTTCAGCTACTTTCGCTGGCAATGGAATATACCCGTCCTTTACCACAACATTCCGACCGATCTTGGAAAGAACCATCTTGATGAATTCACTTTCCAGAGGAGGAAGAGGCTTGTTCGGTTGCTTATTAACATAAACATACAAGAAACGGCCCAAAGGATATTTACCTGCTGAAGCGTTGACAGGGGTAGCTTCGATATATTTACCACCCTCTTTTTTAGTTAATGGAACAGCTTTAACACCTGATGTTTTATAACCTATACCCGAATATCCCAAACCATTAAGCGACTTGGTTACGCCCTGTACAACAGAAGCAGAACCAGGCTGTTCATTAACACTATCCTTATAGTCACCTTTACACAGCGCTTTCTTTTTGAAATAACCATAGGTGCCTGATACCGAGTTACGACCATATAATTGAACCGGACGGTTAGCCCAATCCCCGGTCAAACCAAGTTGGCCCCAGGTGGTAATATCACTGGCATAGCCACATTTACGGGTTGCTGAAAACATCGCGTCTACCTGTGGTATAGAAAGACCCTCTATTGGATTATCTTTATTAACATAAACAGCCAGGGCATCAATCGCGACAGCAATAGGAGTTGGCTTATAGCCAAACTTTCCTTCAAATGCTGCAACTTCTTTATCCTTCATCTTGCGACTCATCGGCCCAAAGTTTGATGTACTTTCAGTTAATGCAGGTGGTGCTGTAGAAGAACCTGCGGCCTGAATCTGAACATTCACATTTGGGTAAAGGCGTTTAAATTCTTCCGCCCAAAAGGTCATCAGGTTAGCCAGCGTATCGGAACCGACACTACTGATAGTGCCTGATACACCACTTACCTTGACATAATCAGCCAGACCAGTATCAATCTTGTCTTCTGCCATTGATGACAATGGCAAAGTTACAGAGAGTAAAAGAAAAATTGCAAAAATTCTCTTAATAGTCATTTTAAATTATCTCCTTGAGATAGTGAACAGCAATAGTTAAATAATATTCAATTTGATAATTATCATGAGATCAAAAGACACTGTAGTGAAAGAACTATTACAGTTTGATGACAAATAATAAATAGCAACTACTTATGCGCTTAAACTATTATCTATGTCGGTTTGTGCATGTACAATGAACGCCCCTGGAAAATCACAATGAAATACACTTCCCTTGCTCAGTTGACTTTCTATTGACAGATTTCCATCATGTCTTGCCAGCGCATGCTTAACAATAGCAAGCCCGAGTCCAGTGCCTCCCTTTTCTCTGGAACGGCTCTTATCAACCCTGTAAAAACGTTCAGTCAGCCTTGGGATATGTTCTGGTGTGATACCAGGTCCATTATCACTTACACTAAAGTGTGCGCCGGTATTATCTTCATACCATTTAATATCAATCCTTCCATATTCAGGGGTGTATTGCACAGCATTAAATATCAGGTTTGAAAATACACTGTAAATTTCTTGTTGATTTGCCTTTAGATATAAGTCCTGATTAGTATCAAGTGTAATTTTATGATCCATGAATTCACTCAATGCTGTTGCTTCATTAACAATCGCTAACAACATATCCGGAACCGGTATTATTGTTTTTTCTCTTTGTTTAACTTTAGATTCTAGTCTGGAAAGTTGCATAAGATCTTCGATCAAGCGTTGCATATGGCTTGTTTGTGATCGCATTTGTTGTATATAGGCAATCCATTCATCCGGGCAATTCTCATCATCATTAAAACTTTCAAGGAAACCCGAGATAACAGTCAATGGTGTTCGTAATTCGTGTGATGCATTGGCAATAAAATCCTTGCGCATCTTGTTAGTTTGCGAGATATCAGTAATATCTCTGGCGACAAGTAATTGTTGTTTTTTTCCATAGGTAGAGATACGCACTTCCAGCATTAGCTTACTGTTTACCGGCGAAGTAATTTGTAATCCTTTATCTGATTCAGGTTTTTTCGAATCCAGATACTCTATTAATCGGGGATACCTCACTAGGTTAGACAGACGCAATCCAGCATCTTTTGGCCATTGGACACCGATATACTCCTGTGCTTTTCCATTAGCCCATTCGATTTTACCTTGTGCACCCAAAATTATAACGGCATCGGGTAATGCACTGGTTGATTCCTGGAATCGCTTTAAAAAACCTGAGAGTTTTCGTTTACGTGCTTTATTTCTATCTCGAAGGTAATCAATTTCACGACAGATCTCATCTATAATTCCTATCTGAGATGGGCTACTGCTGTGCTTACGTTTCTTTAGCCAGGCAAGTATTTTTGCATATTCTTTATACTGCCACCATATAAACAACAACATTCCGAAGATAAGACAAATTGAGAAATAACCTGTAATAATTCCAATCAGGCTACTGAGAAAAAACACTGTTATGAAACGCCAGAAATCGTACTTCATTATCTTGGCAAGTTAACGAGTGGAAAAACGATACCCAACACTACGTACCGTTTGAATATAGTTGTCAAAACCAAATGGCTCTAATGTCTTTCTGAGACGGCGAATATGCACATCAACCGTGCGCTCTTCAACATAAACATTTTCACCCCATACATGGTCGAGCAACTGGGAACGGCTATACACTCGTTCAGGGTGCCCGATAAAGAAATGCAGTAATTTAAATTCAGTCGGGCTTATTTCGATATCTTGACCATTTGCCGTAACCCTATAGGTTTCGGGATCAAGCATCAGATCTCCAACCTCAATCAAGCAGGAATCATCTGCATTAGAATATCGTCTTAGTACCGATTTTACCCTGGCGACAAGTTCCTTGGTTGAAAAGGGTTTAGTGATGTAATCATCCGCACC
This sequence comes from uncultured Enterobacteriaceae bacterium, assembly GCA_964392105.1. Lineage (GTDB taxonomy): Bacteria > Pseudomonadota > Gammaproteobacteria > Eutrophobiales > Eutrophobiaceae > UBA7359. The sequence continues at coordinate 438 of CAYMPA010000025.1, read as the reverse complement.
CGTCTCCAACCCCCTGATCTTATCAGCTTCTTCACCTTTAGCAGTCAGCATTATGATCGGGATATCACGCGTTTCCGGAACATTACGCAACCGTCGCGCATAATCAATACCACTTATTCCAGGCAACATCCAGTCCAGTAGTATCAGATTAGGGCGTTGTGACGCTATTATTGATCTTGCCTGATCGACATCAGCCGCTTCATCACAACTAAAACCTTCCTTCATCAAGGCATAGCCAAGCATATCGCGGATGGCTTCTTCATCTTCAACAATCAGGATTTTGTCTTTCACAGAACTCAATTCAAACTCATACATGCGGCATATTAGAAAACATGAATATTACAACTTCATGACAATAAAGACCTAACAATAATATAAATACCTTCACTGCTGTCCCATAAACTTGAATCAAAAAAGGCTTAAACCTCAGTAAGTTGA
>CAYMPA010000024.1:0-26404 GCA_964392105.1 uncultured Enterobacteriaceae bacterium | reverse complement strand
GTGTTTAAACAATTTATTAATATCTATTTTGGTTACGTTTCGCCCTAATTACCAATAATTATATACCATAATTATGGTTATTTTATAAATAGCTAGTTCAGATTATTATTACTGTCTGATGGATATTCCAATTCGTATTTAACTTGAGTAGCCTTCTACTATTATTGAATTCATTCTCTACTACATAAAATAGCCAACAAGGCAATACCTCGTTCAGATTTTTTATCAATAACAATTAATTCACCACCTGTTTATTGAATAATTTCATCCATCCGTGGCATATTTATATCCGCTAAAACCAGATCATGAGAATTATGACCTCGCTTTGCCCAGCGTATCCAGACCATCACACGCCTCGATAAAGTATTCGTTCAGTTAACCACACAAACTATATCGTACTGGATTCCCAGAACTTTAATACTATTGGTATATATTTTATCCCGATTTAAGACAGCATTTATTGCTATATAACCAGATCATATTGTTCAGGTATAATGCTCCAATGATTGAAGAACTCAGTAATAGTAAATTGTTAATCCCGACTATGGTGGTTCTCGCTATCCTGGCAGCAGGTACCGGGTTTTATATCTCTTTAATACAGTCACAGAACCAACTGCAACAGAATCCAGGTATAAAAGGTTTATTCTGGCCTAATATTAAGCAAATACAAAGCTTCAATGCCATTGATCAACAAGGAAACCAATTTAGTATCGAACAGATGAATGGAAAATGGTCATTTGTCTTTTTTGGCTATACACATTGTCCTGATGTCTGTCCTGTAACAATGTCGGTAATGGCTGATACCTATAAACAACTTGCTACAATTAATAATGATTTACAAATCATCTTTATCACTGTCGACCCGGAACGCGATACAACAGAAAAACTGTCCGAATATGTTTCATACTTTAATGAAAAATTTATTGGATTGGGTGGTGATATTGAAATGATAAATAGTCTAACCCGACAAATTGGCGTACCTTACTACCATAATAAGGAAGGACAAACTGATAATTATCCAGTCGATCATTCAGCTTCAATATTCTTAATTGATCCGATGGCTCGTATGGTGGCAAAACTGTCTCCACCGCATCAATCAAATCTAATAACTCAACAATTCACAAAAATAAAAACATTCATCGATGCTCAAAACTAAATTACTTTCATCCAATCTACTTATTATTTTATGTTCTATTACAAACCCTGTTTTAGCAGAAGATGTTCAGGGAATAAACATCACAGATATCTGGGTTAGTGAAGCACCACCAACTGTATCAATCCTGGCAGCGTATGCGAAGATTCAGAATAAGTCGACAGAAACGAAAACAATAAGCTCTGTATCAAGCCCGTTATTTTCCAAAATTGAAATTCATTTAAGTAAAATCACTGATGGCATAGCGACCATGGAAAAACAAACTTCACTTACGATACCTGCAGAAAGTTCAGTTGAATTATCGCCCGGCAATTATCATATGATGTTATTTGATCCGAAGAAACCACTAAAAGCAGGTGATAATACAACAATAACGTTTACCTTTTCTGATGGATTATCAAAGTCTGTGCTGGCACCAGTAAAAAAACGAAACAATGATGGGCATGACCATCATCATGAAAATTAAAAAATGTCTGTTATAACATCAATTGGATCTCGAATCCTGGATTATATAAAGGTTTGGCCTCTCTATTGTTTACCAAAACATGCCTTATCCAGAATTATTTATCGACTTACAAGAATTGAATACAAACCCTGGAAGAATTTCTTAATCAAGACATTCGTCGGTTTATTTAATGTTGATATGAATCAGGCAATATGGCTAAACCCTGATGACTATTCATCTTTTAATTCATTTTTTATACGAAAACTAAAACCAGATGCCAGAAACTGGAAAAAAGATAAGCATTCAATTCTCTCACCCGTTGATGGTGCTGTTAGTCAAATAGGAAATATTAATAATGATAATTTAATTCAGGCCAAGGGAATGCATTATAGCCTTGCCAGACTGCTAGCTAATGATTCAATGGCTGTGAATCGATTTCAGGATGGTTGTTTCACAACATTATATTTATCACCGCGTGATTATCATCGGATTCATATGCCAACCAGTGGACGATTAATAAAATCTATTTATGTCCCTGGCGACTTATTTGCTGTAAATACTGCGAGTGTAAGAACAATCGATCAATTATTTTCGCGAAATGAACGTTTTATCAGTATCTTTGAAACAGAACTAGGATTGATGGCGCAAATCATGGTTGGCGCTATCTTTGTGGGTAGTATGGGGACGGTATGGTTGGGACAAATCACCCCGACAAAACTCCGTGAACTAACCATTAAGGAATATGAAGACAATCCTGTTTCACTGGATCAAGGACAGGAGTTCGGACACTTTAATATGGGATCAACCGTTATTCTCTTATTTGAAAAAGATAAGTTATCCTGGTTAGATAACTTGAATGAGAATGATGCTGTTCAGGTAGGGCAGGTAATAGGAAAAGTTAACGTTTAACTATTTATTTAACTAATTAAACAACTCAAGCTTCTCAGTACATATTTTACATTTTATTTCGCCTTCAGCGGCGTCCTACTTTTCTTTATAGAAAAGTAGGCAAAAGAATTTCTCCCTGATGCACCGGTCTTTGACTTCCCATCCTGTTTGAAATCATTAACGTGTCGCCCATAGGATCATCCTTGATCCGATGGGCTAAAGCGCACATCCATGTGCGCTTTCCACTAATGATTTCAAACAGCCTGGCAGTATATAACGGGATGTTACACCTTCGTTTAAAAAAGACATCCAGTTTTATATCCCGTGATACTTTACCGAGGAAGTAGGATGTTATAGGGGCAACTGTGCAGAACGCACAATTGAGCGTAGTCACAACAGGGACCTCGGTATCCCCTTGAGGGGTGTGTTGTGTCTGCGCGACCCGTAATAACAGAACATCGACGAGGGAAGTCGTCAGACCAAAGTACCAGGGAAAAGACTTTTTGGTTACTTCTTTTTGAAAAAAGTTTTGTACATGGATGTACTTATGCTGCGATCCCATGGATGCGAAGGAGCAGCGAGCTCGCACATCAGAGCGAAATAAATATATAAAATAAGGACAATCCTAAAGAAATTGAGTTTACCCAGCTAACGCTACCAAACAAAGACTCATTAACACATTGGGTGCAATCCCTAGCCCCAGAATTAATAATCCATTAACACTCAATACCATCCGCATTTGTTTTGTTGCCTTGATTGCTGTCATTGTATCTGGCTTATCAAAATACATGAGTTTTATTATACGAAGATAGTAATAAGCTCCGATTATCGAAAATATAACGGCAATGGCTGCCAGTTCTATAAAACCAGATGCAACAAGTTCTTTTAAGACAAACCATTTCGACCAAAAACCCAGAAATGGCGGGACACCAGCCATTGAAAACATAAAACAAAGCATGACAAATGCAAACCACGGGCTGCGTTCTGACAAGCCTTTAAAATCATCCAGCATATCTGCTTCAAAACCATGACGTCCCAACAAGATAACCATGCCAAAGGCACCCATACTCATAAGTGCATAACTGATGATATAAAACATCGAACCTGAAAAACCGGATGTTGTTCCGGCAATAAGTCCGAGGAATAAAAATCCAACATGGGCGATCGTTGAATAGGCCAGCATACGTTTAATGTTTTTTTGTGCAATGGCAATAATATTTCCCGTCGCCATTGATAAAATGGCTAATATCATCAAGATTGATTGCCAATCTGTTAATAATGGTAATAGACCGTCAACCAATACACGCATTGCCATAGCAAAGGCAGCGATTTTTGGTGCGCTACTTATAAATAATGTCACTGAAGTCGGTGCGCCATGATAAACATCGGGTAACCACATATGAAATGGTGCGGCACCCAATTTAAATGCAATACCAATAATCATAAAGATCATTCCATATACAAGATATGGTCGATTGGCAGAACCAACATTGATCATGTCAGCGATATTGGCTAATTGCAGATATCCGGTTAAGCCATAGATCATTGAAATACCATATAACAACATACCGGACGCCAATGCGCCCAGGACAAAATATTTCATTGCAGCCTCTGAAGCAGACGTTGAATCACGCCGCATTGCCACCATGGCATATAAAGAGAGAGAGAGTAATTCAAGGCCAAGATAAACCGACAACAAACTATATGCGGATGCCATAATCATCATGCCAAGGACAGCAAATAACCCAAGCACAAAATACTCACCTTTCAGGCATTGTTGTTCTTTCAGGTATTCATTTGAATAAAGAAAAACAACAAACGTGATACCACACATGAATGCCTTAAGGATAGTACTCATGGAATCACTGATAAAACTACCATGAAATGCAATTACTGCATCATCCGGGTAGTAATATAATACCAGGGCAAGCGTAATCAGTAAGCTTGCCTGGGTAATCCAATACGTCAATAAATGTAATGGGTCCCTACTAAACGCATCTACGAGCAATACCAGACACGCCAGGCTAAGTAGCGTTATTTCAGGAATGGCAATGATTAAGTCAGCATTCATATGGGTGCCTCCACAAATAGGATTTTTTTTGTGAGAGCAAGGCCGCTCTTAGACATCCATGTCTTCGCGGCATTCGCACATCCATGTGCATCAGAAAACTGAGCGCACGACTGCATGGATGCAAGACGACTCCAAGGATGGAGGAGGTAGAGAATGTCTGGAACACATTCTCGAGGTAGAGCGACGCAGGAAGCCAAAGCCGAGGACCACAGTGTATATGCAATACATGAGGACAGCGTGCCCTGTGGGTATTCGAGCACGGCGCTGACGCCGCTATCGCGAAAAAAAGACATTTTCGGAGATTCCCATAATTCACCATCTATAAAACCTTACTTTGTAAAACATGATCAATTAATTGCTCCATTGTGACATGCATAACGTCAAAAATAGGCGCTGGCCAGATACCAAACATCAATACAACAATGGCCAGCAGAAAGAAAATAAAGCCTTCTCTTGCATTAATGTCTTTTAATTCAGCAATTTCAGCTTTGGTAACATCACCAAATATCACGCGTTTATACATCCATAAGGTATACGCCGCACCTAATATCAATATTGATGCAGCGGTAAACGCGATCCAGAAACTTGCCTTGAAGCTGCTTAAGATCACCATGAATTCACCAACAAAACCAGATGTTCCGGGCAACCCTGAATTGGCCAAAGCAAACAACATCATAAAAGCGGCAAAGGTCGGCATGCTATTCACAACACCACCATAATCTTTAATCATTCGACTATGTAATCGGTCATACATAACACCAACGCACAGGAACAACGCAGCAGAGATAAAGCCATGAGAGATCATCTGCATCATCCCTCCCTCAATTCCCATAAGTGCACCCGAAGTTGAACCGGTTGCTGCAACAATACTGAAAGGAAGAAATAAACCAAGCGTGACGAACCCCATATGTGAGATCGATGAGTATGCAATCAGCTTTTTCATGTCTTCCTGAACAAGAGCAACAAATCCAATATAAACAATTGCAATTAATGAAAGAATGATCATCACGTCATCAAAAAAGAGACTGGCATCAGGCGTAATCGGTAAACTGAACCTGAGAAAACCATAACCACCCATTTTTAACAATATTGCAGCAAGTATCACTGAACCACCTGTCGGTGCTTCAACGTGCGCATCAGGCAACCAGGTGTGTACCGGCCACATTGGAATCTTTACGGCAAATGCCAGGAAGAAGGCAATAAAAATCAGTTTTTGTGCAGTTAAGCCTAATGGAACATCATGCAAGGTTTGTATATTAAAGCTGCCTGCTACGGAATACAGATAAAGAAAGGCAACCAACATGAAGACTGAACCAAAAAAGGTAAAAAGAAAAAACTTTATCGTCGCATAGACACGATTCGGACCGCCCCATATACCAATAATGATAAACATCGGTATCAGCATCGCTTCCCAGAACACGTAAAACAGAATAGCATCAAGTGCAACAAACACGCCATTCATTAAACCGGTAAGGATGAGAAATGCACACATATAATAGGAAATATGCTTTTCAATCACTTCCCATGCGGACAATATGACAAGGATAGTGGTAAAGGTTGTTAACAGGATCAATGGTAAGGCTATGCCATCCGCACCAATATGATATTTAATATTGAAAGCAGTTATCCAGTCAGCCTCTTCAACGAATTGCATTCCGGCATAAGAAATATCGAATTGATAATATAAAACGATAGAGAATATAAATGTGATGACAGAGACAGCAAATGAAAAATACTTGACTGTTTGTTCCTGTTGATCACCCGCAATCAAGACCCAGATACCGCCTATAATCGGTGTCCAGACGAGCATACTTAAAATTGGTAAAGTGTTTAATGTCATTATTTAAGTTTGTTGTTCTTTTTATTTAATCCGGTTTCAATCATTACAAGACCCCATGTACAAATACAGCGAGAAGCACAAGCAGACCAATTATGATTGCGAAAGCATAATGATAGAGATAACCCGACTGTATATGGCGGACAACACTTGAAAACAGTCGTACGCTCCTGGCAGATCCATTTACAAATAAACCATCAATAATACTTACATCACCAATCTGCCAAAGTCCCTGTCCTATTCCCCTGGTTCCTCTTGCAAAAACAATTTGATTAAAATCATCAAAACCGTATTTATTAACAAGTATTTTATGAACAATGCTGATTTTACTAACGAGTTTGCCGGGCCATTCAGGGAACTTGATATAACATAACCAGGCAACTACGATACCTGCAGTCATCAGGATAAGGACTATGGGATGCTTAACAGAATGCATCACAAATCCGACAATACCGTGATAGCCATGTCCAATTTCCGCTAATACATCATGACCACTTGCACTCGCTACATATATTGAGCTGCCAAAATAATCCCCAAATAACATGGGGCCAATTAAAAAGGCACCTAATATTAAAGACGGTATGGCCAGTGCGACTAACGGTATCCAGACAACAGCAGGTGCTTCATGCAGGTGTTTCCAGGTTTCTGTATCCATTCTTTGCTTGCCATGAAAGGTCATAAAAAACAAACGGAAACTATACAAGGCAGTAATGAACACACCAGATAACACTGAGTAATAGGCAAAATCTGAACCTGCCAATGTAGAATGGTGAACTGCCTCAATAATGGCGTCCTTGGAAAAGAAACCGGATGTACCGGGGAAACCAATCAAGGCCAGGGTACCAATAAAACAGGTGATCCAGGTGATTGGCATAATCTTATACAAGCCACCCATCTTCCTCATGTCCTGTTCATGATGCATGACAATGATCACTGCACCGGCACACAGGAACAATACTGCCTTGAAGAAAGCATGTGTTACCAGGTGAAATATTGCCGCTGCATAGGCTGAAGTACCTAATGCGACGGTCATATAACCCAATTGCGATAAGGTGGAATAGGCAATGACACGCTTAATGTCATTTTGTACAAGACCCAGGAAGCCCATGAATAAAGCAGTAATCGATCCAATCACCAGAATAAAACTTAACGCCGTTTCTGATAGTTCAAATAATGGTGACATCCTGGACACCATAAATACACCTGCGGTCACCATCGTTGCTGCATGAATTAATGCTGAGATAGGTGTTGGACCTTCCATTGAATCAGGCAACCAGACATGTAATGGTACCTGTGCAGATTTACCCATTGCACCAATAAACAGGCAAATACATATCACTGTCATTAATGACCAGGGCTCACCACTGAAGAGTGTTATCGTTGTATCGGCATGCTGACCAACATTGGCAAAGACGTCTGCATAATCCAGTGTATTGAAATATGTTAATACGGCTGCGATACCCAGTAGAAAACCAAAGTCCCCTACCCTGTTTACCAGGAACGCTTTCAGGTTTGCAAAGACGGCCGTTTCTCTTTTAAACCAGAAACCGATAAGTAAATATGATACAAGACCAACCGCTTCCCAACCAAAAAATAACTGTAGAAAGTTATTCGACATAACCAGCATGAGCATGGAAAAAGTGAACAGTGAAATATAACTGAAGAAACGTTGGTAACCCGGATCGTCATGCATGTAACCGATAGTGTAGATATGGATCATCCATGAAACAAAACTAACAACAACCATCATGGTTACAGAAAGAGGATCGATAAGAAAACCAATCTCAAAATCTATTCCACCACTACTTAGCCATGTATATAGAACCTGGTTGTAATCTGCGCCACCATCAAACATATGGTATTTATAGGCAATCAAGGAAAGTATACTGGATACACCCACACCGATTATCGTTACCCAATGTGCGCCACTTCTTCCAATTAATTTGCCAAACAAGCCAGCAATCAATGAACCTGCCAGCGGAGCCAATACAATAGCGAGATAGATTTGTTCCATATTATTAGTCATAACCAACCCGTATTATTGTATAAATTGCCGAGATGGCCGCTCTTAACTCCTGTCTTCGCGACATACGTGCATCCCTGCACGTAATAACGCCCATAACATAACTGTTTCAAATCAATTAGTTGATTAGCTAAACCCGGGAACAAGTTGCCTACAGGACGTAGGTAAGGGGCGATAGCAGGAGCGGAAGCTTTAGCGCTCGGTAAACATTTTTTCCTGCTGCTATGATTCTTATAGTGCAGAAAAGGTGATTGATTAAAAATTACTTTTAGTCTATTCATGTGTATTTATGCAATATACGTGTTAACCCTTCATACTATCCAGATCATCAACATTTATTGTGTTCTTGTTACGGAACATAACGACAAGTATGGCCAGTCCAATGGCAGACTCTGCTGCAGCAACCGTCAGTATAAAAAACACAAAGACCTGTCCATGTATATCGCCAAGAAAATGTGAAAATGCGATAAAGTTCATATTGACCGAAAGCAACATCAATTCGATACACATTAATAAAATAAGAACGTTTTTACGATTTAGAAAAATACCAGCGACACTGATACAGAATAATAATGCTGCTAATAATAAAACTTCAGGTAAAGTAACCATTATTTATTATCTCTGTGTTCCATATTCAGCATTTCACGATTGACCGCCATGGACCCTCGGTATACCCCTCAAGGGTGTACTGAAAATAGCCCACTTGAGGGGTGAGGCGGAAATACTTGCAATGCACGACTCCAAGGATGGAGGAGGTAGAGCGACGCAGGATGCCAAAGCCGAGGACGCCTACACGGATGTAGATGGTAGACAACGTCTGGAACATTTTGTCGAGCGATTGCAAGTGCATTATTCCTTTTTCTCAGCCTGCATCTTAATGACGCGTAATCGGTCCTGCTTCTTGACAAATACCTGGTCATCAGGATGCTTTGACTTGGTTATCTTTAACTTACTTATACTGAGTGAGATTGCCGCAATGATTGCGACTAGCAATATTGCACCGGCTATTTCGAATTGATAGAGATATTCAGTGTAGAGCATAGAACCCAACTCTCTTGTATTACTGTAATCAGGGTCAATAGGTTTAAAAGTCATGTACGTATCAGACATGAAATAATTTGAACCGACCACAAGGCCCATTGCTGTCACCATTAAAACAGCTACGATAATGCCGACCGGTAAATAACGCGCAAAGCCTTCACGCACGGTTACCAGATTAATATCCAACATCATTATGACAAACAGGAATAACACCATTACAGCACCGACATAAACCAATACCAGTACTATGGCTAAAAATTCTGCGCTTAACAGTAACCAGATTGCAGCTGAAGAAAAGAATGAAAGCACAAGAAATAAAACAGCATGGACCGGATTACGTATAACCACGACCATTGATGCGGATAAAAGTAATATTCCACCAAAAAGATAAAAGACACTCTGCTCTATCATTTATTTTTATATCTCACTAGTGTTCTTGTTAAGCTTGTTGTTATTAACGATAAATTGCATCTCTGGCACGGTCTTCAGCAATCTGTTTTTCTACCATATCTCCGATTTCCAATAATCTGGGTTTAGTCATTAACAAATCACCTCGCTTTTCACCATGGTATTCGAATATTCTTGTTTCAACGATTGAATCTACTGGGCATGATTCTTCACAGAAACCGCAAAAGATACATTTAGTAAGATCAATCTCGTAACGTGTTGTACGCCTGCTGCCATCATCACGTGCTTCAGATTCGATCGTTATCGCCACTGCCGGGCAAACTGCTTCACATAACTTACAGGCAATACATCGTTCTTCACCATTTGGATAACGACGTAACGCATGCAGACCACGAAATCGATGCGATTGTGGTGTTTTTTCTTCAGGGTACTGCACCGTGATCTTGCGTTTAAATAAATACCGACCGGTAAGGTGCAAGCCCTTAAACAATTCCCAAAGAAATAAACTGGTAATGTAATTTTGAACCTTGTTAATCATAAATCAATTAAACCAGGGTGGTACGTTGGTAACGGCCAACGCCGACACCACGACTATCCAGACAATTGTTATCGGAATAAATACTTTCCAACCCAGACGCATGATTTGATCATAACGATAACGTGGGAAAGTCGCCCTGAACCATAAAAAGAGGAACATAAAAAAGGATGTCTTGGCTAAAAGCCAAAACATTCCGGGTACCCATGTAAATAGATCTTCCAGACCAGGTATTCCCTGAAATGGTGATAACCATCCACCACAAAACAGTATTGCTGAAAGTATCGCAATCAGAATCATATTGGCGTATTCAGCCATGAAGAATACGGAGAATGCCATGCCGCCATATTCAACATGAAAACCGGCCACAATCTCGGATTCACCTTCTGCGACATCGAACGGCGCACGATTTGTCTCTGCTACACCTGAAATAAAATAAATAAGAAATAAAGGTAAGAGTGGTAACCAGAACCAGTGAATAACACTGCCAGTCTGGGCATTAACGATTTCACCCAGGTTTAAACTACCTGCAGCAACCAACACACCAACCAGGGCAAAACCCATTGCAATCTCATAAGCAACGATTTGCGCTGCTGATCGCATCGCACCTAAAAAGGCATACTTTGAATTTGATGCCCAACCAGCAATGATGACACCATAAACAGCCAATGATGTCATGGCTAATACATATAATAATCCTGCATTAATATTTGCCAATACTTTAATATCATCAAATGGTATGACAGCCCAGGCAGCCAGTGCGGGTGCCAGAGATAAAATCGGTGCTATAACAAACAGCGTGCGGTTTGAATCCGTTGGGACAATAATTTCCTTTACTATTAGTTTCACCGCATCGGCAATCGGTTGGCCAAGACCCCATAAACTAAAACCAAAGAAACCAACCCGATTTGGTCCAATACGCCCCTGGATAAATCCAATTATCTTGCGTTCGGCATAAGTAAAGTACGCAACTGTTAATAAAACGGGGACCAATATAGCGAGGATTTTTATTACTGTTTGTAAAACAGTCATTACCTGGTGTTGATAATCAACAGGAAAAAGAAATGTTGTTAATGGTAACAACAGATTCTGACTAATAAATTGATAGAGTATATCCATCATAATATTAATTCTTTGCAATTCTTATTGAACCGAAAGATGCACCCAAATTAATCTGGGCAGGATGTGCTGATTGAATTAATACACAATCATCCGGCACCCTGTCATCAATGATTACTTTCAACGTAACACTGTTTTCATCCTGTTCGACTTTTGCATGATCGTCATTGGTCAGTTTATTTTTCTCTGCTAAAACTGAATTGATATGGATTGCACCATCAGACACATCATTGGTTTGTTGTAATGAAACAGCCCGACGACTGATCGGGTCGATCATGTTCATCGGAGTTTCAGTAATTCTTTGTAACCCATTCGGTTTTACATCATTCAATGTAGGGGCTTGCCATTGTTCCATATTGTCATATTTGATCTCGCCAATTTTCTCCATGGCTTCATCAAAGACATCAGGCGATGACTGGTATTCGAACCCTTCAAGATTAAAAACATTTCCTAGAACTCTTAACACCTTCCATGCGGGTCTTGCTTCACCAAGTGGCGAAACAACACCAACAAAACTCTGGATTGTGCCTTCATTATTGATATAGGTGCCCGATGTCTCAGTAAAAACAGATATCGGTAACATAACATCAGCATACTCCTCGATCTCATCACTTTGATACGCAGTCAATGAAATCACGAGTTCAGCATTCTTCATGGCATCACGTGCTGCGCGACTATTCCAGCAATCCAGCTCAGGTTCTACGCCCAAAAGCACATAAGCCTTTAACTGTGCTTGTAACATGTCATTAGTATTCATGCCTGCATTTGTGTGTTGTCTACCGCCTGTTTGTCGATGTGGTACTGCGCCCGCTAACCATGCACCTGAACTATTAGCTGCCTCAGATAAATATCCAAATTTTGAATTACTTAAGCTGGCGATTAATCCAGAAAGAGAACGTAGTAATGAAAATTGTGGGTGAGCTATTGCGATATTACCCAGTAATACGATTGCATTTCCCGAACCAACAAGTTTTTTAGCTATGTCTCTATGTTCATCGTTAACGACTGCCTTATCAATACTTCGTTTTACCTGTTCATCAACAGTCTTGCCAGACGATTCAACGAGTGCTTTTAAAATGGAGGCCAATTCAATTGGTATCATTCCAGGTGAGACAATACATTTTGTTGCAACAGGAAAGTTAAAATCGTAATCAACCGGATTCAGCATCATTACTGCTGCACCATGTAACGCTGCTTTACGTAAACGATGATTAATAATGGGTTGGTCCTTGCGAACATTACTACCTATCAATAATGCAGACTGTAATGTTTCAAATTCAGGGATGGTCTGACCTAACCATGGAAATTGTGATACTGAATCCTGGTCGGAAAAATCAGATTGCTTTAAGCGGCTATCAATATTATTTGAACCAATACCTCTAACAATTTTTTGCAAGAGATACAGTTCTTCAAGCGTTGAAGATGGAGAAGCTATAGCACCTATTTGTTCTGGACCATTTGAATCAATTACGCCCTGAATCTTGCTTTTAACTGCATCCAATGCAGTTTCCCAATCAACTTCATTCCAGTTTCCATTTTCTTTTATCATCGGTGTTTGCAATCGATCATTGCTATAAATACCTTCATAACTGAATCGATCACGATCAGACAACCATACTTCATTTATTGTCTCATTTTTTGCAGGTACGACACGCTTAACGCGATCACCTTTAACATGAACATGAATATTCGAACCCACTGAATCATGTGGTGCTATTGAATCTTTTTGTACCAGCTCCCATGTTCTTGCTGAATAACGGAACGGTTTCGACGTTAGTGCACCAACCGGACAAAGGTCGATAATGTTACCCGACATTTCGGAGCTGACACTTTTTTCAATATAAGTACCAATTTCCATATTTTCACCGCGTCCGGTTGCACCCATCTCACGTAAACCAGCAATCTCTTCACCAAAACGAACACAGCGTGTGCAATGAATACAGCGTGTAAGATCAGTCTGAATCAATGAACCAATATTCTTGTCCTTAACAACGCGTTTCTTTTCCTGGTAACGTGATACGTCACGCCCATAACCCATAGCCAGATCCTGTAATTCACATTCGCCGCCCTGGTCACAAATTGGGCAATCCAATGGATGGTTAATCAGTAAAAACTCCATCACAGATTTCTGCCCTTTAATTGCAGCCTGGGAACGTGTTGTCACTTTCATGCCATCCATTACCGGTGTAGTACAGGCAGGTAGTAATGGTTTCGGTGCTTTTTCAACTTCAACCAGGCACATTCTGCAACTAGCAGCAATGCTTAACTTGTTATGATAACAAAATCTTGGCACATAGATGTCATTTGCATCTGTGACCTCAATCAGCATCTGACCTTTACGGGCCTGTATAGATAGTCCATCTATCTCGATTGTAATTTTGTCTTCTGACATTTATTTTGTAGCTCGTATCTCGTATTTCGTATCTCGTATTTCGTATCTCATATTTCGTATCTCGTATCTCGTATCTCGTATCTCGAGATGCGGGGGTGTCAGTTCAACTATGATGTCAACCTGACTCCCACGAGATACGTTTCACGAATAACGAGATACATACATTACTTTTAACATTTCACTTTTTATGCAGCCTCAGTGTCATTCGTATTGCCCGAACCAACCATGCAACGCTTATGGTCAATGTGATACTGGAATTCATCACGAAATTGCTTTACAAAACTTCTGACAGGCCATGCTGCAGCATCACCAAAGGCACAAATGGTACGACCTTCAATCTTGCTTGCGACATCATCAAGCTTATCCAGATCACCTTCTACACCTTTACCTTCTTCAATGCGTTTTACAACACGATATAACCAACCTGTCCCCTCTCGACATGGCGTACACTGTCCACAGGATTCGGAATAATAAAAACGTGAAAGACGTTCCAGTGCCTTGACCATACATGTCGTATCATCCATTACGATTACCGCTCCGGAACCTAACATTGATCCCGATTTGGCAACTGAATCGTAATCCATGTTTGTCTCCAGCATGACATCACCATGCACAACAGGCATGGAACAACCACCCGGTATAACCGCTTTTAATCCGCGACCATTACGTACACCGCCAGCCATTTCCAGAAGTTTTGAAAATGGTGTGCCCAGTGGTATTTCAAAATTGCCCGGGTTATTTACATGCCCGCTGACTGAAAAACATTTAACGCCGCCACTATTTATTACGCCTTTTTCTTCAAACCAGATACCGCCATTACGAATTATGCTTGGCACGGAGGCAATACTTTCGGCGTTGTTGATTGTTGTAGGTTTACCGTATAAACCAAAATTTGCAGGAAAGGGGGGTCTGAATCTTGGTTGGCCTTTTTTTCCTTCCAGGGATTCAAGCAAGGCGGTTTCTTCGCCACAGATATAGGCGCCTGCGCCCAGACTGGCATAGATATCAATATCAATACCACTACCCAGGATATTCTTGCCCAGCAACCCCTCACGATAGGCTTCTTTTAGTGCATTATAAAAACGCGGAAAGGGCTCATCCATGAATTCGCCACGAAGATAATTATAACCCACACTTGAACCCGTTGCATAACAGGCGATAGCTATCCCTTCAACAACCGAGTGCGGATTATAACGTAAGATATCCCTGTCTTTACATGTGCCCGGTTCACTCTCATCAGAATTACATACAATATACTTTTGGACATCAATATTGCGCGGCATAAAACTCCATTTCAAACCTGTTGGAAAGCCTGCGCCACCACGACCTCTTAATCCGGAAGTCTTAACTTCCTCGATGATTTGTTCGGGCGGTGTTTTATCATTAATGATTTTCTTCCATGCATCATAACCACCAACCTTCAAATAGTTTTCAAAGGTCCAGGGCTCATCAAATTTGAGCGTTGCGTAACATACGGTATTCATTTCCATAGTTATTTAATCCAGGCTATCCAGAATTTCATCAACCTTGTCCGTTGTCAGATTTTCGTAGTACTTATGATCGATCATCATCATCGGTCCACCACAACAGGCAGCAAGACATTCATCTTCACACTTCATAAAAAACTTTCCGTCTTCTGTTGATTCTCCTGTCTTGGTTCCAAGTTTCTTCTCAATATGCTTAACAATTCCATCAGAACCCATGAGCATGCAGGAAATATTTGTACACACTGAAATACTGTGGCGACCCACAGGCTTTGTTTCAAACATAGAGTAGAATGATGCAACTTCGTATACGGCGATATCAGGCATACCAAGATACTCTGCTACAGCGTCCATCAATTCAGTCGTTAAGTAACCCTGGTTTTGATGTTGTGCTTCCCGCAAGGCTGCCAACACAGCCGATTGTTTCCTGTCCTCAGGATATTTTTTCAACCATTCATCGATCTCTGATCGCGTATGTTCTGAAAGAATTGTTTTTGCAGTTTCAGTCATTCTTTAGTACTCAAGTACATTTTGAGCAAGTATTTTTTACTCATCCCTTTCAAAACGAAGGAATTAGAACAAGTATTTTCTTTCAAGATGCGGCGCAGTGCTTTTTTAGACGCGGAGCATATAGATAATATGTGAGCATCTAAAAAAGTGCTGCAATAAAATATTGGAAGAAAAGACGAAGTTATAATCATCGGTCAATTTCACCAAAGACAAAATCCTGCGACCCTATCACAGCGACAACATCTGCCAACATATGACCCTTAACCATTTCATTCATTGAAGCCAGGTGCGCAAAACCGGGGGGACGAATCTTTAATCGATAGGGTTTATTTGCACCATCAGAAATAATATAAATACCAAACTCACCCTTGGGATGTTCTACGACCGAATACACTTCCCCCTCTGGAACACAATAGCCTTCAGTGAATAACTTAAAGTGATGAATCAACGATTCCATATCCTCTTTCATTTCTTCACGTTTTGGCGTAGTTATTTTGTAATCATCGATTATGACCGGACCCGGGTTCTGTCTTAACCAGTCAACGCATTGTTTTATAATCCGGTTTGATTGCCGCATTTCTTCAACGCGGACCAGATAACGATCATAACAATCGCCATTAGTCCCAACGGGTATATCAAAATCCATTTTATCGTAAACTTCATAAGGTTGTTTTTTTCTTAAATCCCATTCAATACCCGATCCGCGCAACATTGGTCCGGTAAAACCTAATTGTAAAGCCCGTTCAGCTGTAACTTCACCAATCCCAACAGTACGTTGTTTCCAGATCCGGTTATCAGTTAATAGTGTTTCATACTCATCGACGTGTACCGGAAAACGCTCGGTAAAATCCCCAATAAAATCCAGTAATGACCCTTGTCTGTTCTCATTCAAACGGTCAACTTCTTCCTGCTTATGCCATTTAGATGCTTCATAACGCGGCATGATTGAAGGTAAATCCCGATAAACACCACCGGGACGATAGTAGCTTGCATGCATACGTGAGCCGGATACGGCTTCATAGCAATCCAGCAAATCTTCACGTTCGCGGAAACAATAGAGAAATATGGTCATGGCGCCAATATCGAGACCATGTGTTGCCAACCACAGGAGATGGTTGAGCAGACGAGTGATTTCATCGAACATGACACGAATATACTGTGCACGTACTGGTGGCGTAATGCCCAGTAATTTCTCTATTGCCATGACATAGGCATGTTCATTACACATCATGGAGACATAGTCGAGCCTGTCCATATAACCGATACTCTGGTTATAGGGTTTGCTTTCTGCCAGCTTTTCCGTACCCCGGTGTAATAAACCGATATGCGGATCAGCACGCTCTATGACTTCACCATCCATTTCAAGAATCAACCTGAGCACACCGTGCGCCGCCGGATGCTGCGGCCCGAAATTCATAGTCATATTTTGAATCTCAGGCATCGTTCTGCTCCTCTTCAGGTGTGATATAACGATTGTCATCACGAATAACTCGAGGCACCAGTACTCTGTTAGTTATGGTGACAGGTTGATATACAACCCGCTGTTTATCCGGGTCATAACGAACTTCAACATTACCTTCTAATGGAAAATCCTTACGGAAAGGGTGTCCTATGAAGCCATAGTCAGTCAGTATTCGTCGTAAATCCGGGTGGCCATTGAAGAGAATCCCAAATAGGTCAAAAGCCTCTCGTTCAAACCAGTTTGCTGAATTCCAGATATCAGTTATAGAAGCTATTCTTGGTGGTTCGCCTGATAAAAAACAACGAAGCCGTAAACGTATGTTATATTTTAATGACAATAGATGATAAACCACTGCAAATCGTTGCCTGGATTCATCTGTTTTTACTGTTGAGCTATTGCTGTTGTCATTGCCCTGACTATGGCGCCCTCGACTAAAACCGGTTGAAGTAGTTTCATGGGTTGCCCAATCAACTTGTCCATATCCTGAGTAATCAACTCCACAAAGATCGGATAGTTGTGAAAAAGCAAATTGTTCATCATCACGTAGTGTTTTGCATATTGATATCAAATGCTCGGCTGGCAATATCATTGTGACTAGACCACAATCAATTTTGCAATCGATCAATTCATCGCTAAATCGTTCTTCAAGTTTTGTCGCGAGACTGGCGGCAGATTCCGTCATACTTTTATTATTTATTGTGAGTTATCGAGCTATGGTATTAGTTCGTTTTATCTTTTTCTGTAATTGAATGATACCGAATAAAAGGGCTTCTGCTGTTGGTGGACAACCTGGAACATATACATCAACCGGGACAATCCGATCACAGCCTCTCACAACAGCATAAGAATAATGATAATAGCCACCACCGTTTGCACATGAGCCCATGGAGATAACCCAACGAGGTTCCGCCATCTGGTCATAAACCTTTCGTAGAGCGGGTGCCATTTTATTGACCAGTGTTCCAGCAACGATCATTACGTCTGATTGCCTTGGACTGGGACGAAATACAATACCAAATCGATCCAGATCATAGCGTGATGCTCCTGCATGCATCATTTCAATTGCACAACACGCAAGCCCAAATGTCATAGGCCACATCGATCCGGTTCTCGCCCAATTGATTAAATTATCAACATTGGTTGTGACGATACCCGGTTCATGAATCTTTTCCTCTGTTCCCATCAGAACCTTACTCCCACTCAAGTGCGCCTTTACGCCATTCATAAATAAAGCCAACAACGAGTACACCAAGAAATATCATCATTGCCCAAAAACCGGCCATACCAATAGCATCAAGTGCAACTGCCCAGGGAAACAGAAATGCAATTTCAAGATCAAAAATGATAAATAGAATGGCAACGAGATAATAACGAACATCAAACTTCATACGCGCATCTTCAAAGGCCTCAAATCCACACTCATATGGAGACTGTTTTTCCGAGTCTGCTCGTGCGTGCCCCATTAATTTTCCCAATCCCAAGCCTAAGCCAATAAGAACAATACCCATAATCAAACCCATAAAGATGAATATCAGAATAGGAAAATAAATACTCAGCATTTGTTCGTTCATGAAACCATTAAATAGTGGATTAATAACTTACGAGTATACTCACATGATTAAAGCCATTCACCTAAAAACATAAATATTATCAGCTTTATCAATCGATACTTTGAAATCGTATTATTATGACAAAAATTACTTCAGAAAATAGAAATAATTGAATGTGTTACAGTTTATACTAAATTGAATTTGAGAAACATTGATCATTATCAACTAAAAGGAAAAATACTTTTTATTGGTGATGCACACCGGACGCCTGCATGGACGTACGACCACACGGAATGGGGGGGGGTAGAATCGCGTTGGGAACTGCTGACCCCATCTCCATAAATTGGTCCAACCACCGGTTAGGAATTTCCATTAAAATACATAAGAAGAGGAGTTCCAATAAAGAACAAACGTTACACCGAAGACCAGATCATCGGTATCTTGAACGAAGCCGAAGCTGGGGTACCCGTCGCAGAATTTATGGCGCAAACCCAGGCAGAAGTTGAAATATCATTAAAACACGACGGCAATTTCTCTGTACCACAGATTGATTTTCCTATCCCTTGATCCAGGCATCGCTTAAACGTTTGCTGTTTCGTGAACCACCAATACATCACAAGGGGTGTGGTGGATAATGCCATCTGCGGTATTACCCAGTAAAACCCCCAGCCCATACTGATCTCGAGCACCGACAACAATGAGATCCGCACTCTTCTCTTGGGCATACTCTGGTATGGATTGCTTTACAGACGCACTGGTTGCGATTACATCCAAAGACATGTTGGGCAAGCCGAGAGATTCGGCAATGCCTTGCAAATCACGGCGGCGTAGATTTATCTGGTACTCCATGGGATCTTGGTTTTCTGGAGTGATGCGCTCATTTTCACGATCCGTCGGGAAGTGCTCAAGCACATTCAACAATGTCAATTCAGCGCCATAATTGTCAGCTAGCGCTGCCGCCCTTTGCACAGCGCCATAGCCTCGACCACTTAAATCGGTGGTTGTTACGATACGCTTATAATCACATGGCGGATGATCTTCATCATAAACACCTGAGTGAACCACCAATACATCACGCTGGGTATGATGTAAAACTCGATCGCTGGTCTCACCCAACAAAGAGAGTAATTGTCCATGAACGCAGGAACCAATGACGATTAAGTCTGAAACCATTTCATCCGCAACATCAACAATTGCCGACCACCGGCGTCCCGTGAGTAACTTGATTTGATTGACATCGGGATAGCTGAGCTGCAATTGCGCCATGAGTTCCTTAGTCACTTCCTTTGTTTCATCATCTTGAATCGCCGCGGCCGCTTGTAAGGGTTGGGTATCACCCAATGCGTAAACCAAAGTTACCTTACTCTGGATCTTCTTTGCGATATTGACCGCCCTAACTACACACGGGTTCCCGGCTACGTGAATGACAACAGCAGCAACAATACTGCTGTAGCCCGTAAGATTTTGTGCCGTCATAATAGTCACATTATTGATCTGGACATAACAAAATCTTGGCACACACATAGGCATTGTCAAGATGTCAATAACCGGATGTTCAAAAGCAATGGCGAGCAAAACTTACCGTGATTAAAAACTTACTTGAGTTGGTATTATTCAGCCACATGGCAGGAATATTGGCCATATTTAATTGGCTGAGTCGATAAATACAGTTCATCCTAGAAAACTCAGTTGGATGCGTTTGCACCGTGAATTATTTATAAAGAATGGCATGTTAAGTGTGCGTTTTTCATGCTCAATTGCGCCGACTAGAAAGCCGCGCATAGTTATCTCCATGGAAGGAGTGTATGTCGCGAGAGGACAGGAGTCCAAAGCGACGATTCTACGTAAGGCTTTCGCTGTCAAGCAAGTGAGCATGAAAACGTGCGATCATATGCGTAGGCGAACTCACCCAGAGAGTGAAGCAATGAAAATAGATAACGTCTTAATTTTTAGCAAATTGTTTCGATTTAGGACCGGTCAACTGATTTTTTCTAGGTTCATTACCCCAGGTACTTTGAGCTACCGTTTAAGTCACCGCCAATTGCGCTAAGGACAAGAACCACTCCGGAAAGATACCAATAAAAATCACCATGATACCCGTCGTGCCAAGCGCTACGCGCATGGGTATAGGCAAATGGATATCGAATGTTTGCTCTGGCTTGTGCATGTACATAAGCATTATTATGCGTATATAGAAGAAAGCAGCTACAGCACTAAACAAGATAGCAATCACTGCCAAAGCAAAATAACCTTGCTCTATCAATGCGACAAAGATATAAAATTTGGCAAAAAAACCTGCCGTTGGTGGAATGCCTGCTAACGAAAAAAGGAATATTAACATCAATAGGGCTAATCCAGGATAAGTCATTGACAAACCGGTATAATCACTAATCTCTTCACCCTTGAATTCGTTACTTCTCATCATAATAACGGCACAAAAAATACCCAAGTTCATAAAACAGTAAATCAACAAATAAAGCATGACACTTGCTCGCCCCTGAGCACCCCCTGCCACGACACCTAATAAGGCAAAACCTACATGAGCAATGCTAGAGTATGCCAACATACGTTTGATATTGGTTTGCACTAACGCCACCAAACTACCTATGGCCAGTGTAGCCAAAGCGATGACAATGACCAAACTAAGCCAAATTTCCTGTACCGGTGCCAGTGCGTCTAAAAAGATCCTTATTAGTAGAACAAAACCAACAGCTTTGGGGCCTACTGACATGAAAGCAGTAATGGAAGTAGGCGCACCCTGATAAACATCTGGTACCCACATATGGAATGGCACAGCCGCCACTTTAAAGGCAAAGCCAGAGAGCAAGAAGACCACTCCAAGTACAAGTAATGGATCAATATTAGACTGCATTCCCAGAGTTTCATTCAATGCTCCAAGCTGGGTGGTACCCGTTAATCCATAAATAAGTGAAATACCATACAGCAAGATACATGAGGATAAGGCGCTAAGAATGACATATTTCAATGCCGCCTCGTTGGAATATCGACTTCGTTTATTGAAGCCCGTCAATACATAAACCGACAGAGCCATTAGCTCAAGACCCGCATAAATAATGATCAGATCCAGGGCTGAAGCCAATATCATCATGCCGCATAGGGCGAATAGCAGCAATGCGTAATACTCACTGTGATGGATTTTTTCAATGCGGATATAGTGGATGGATGCGAGGATGCAAATCGCCGTCGCCAGATAAAAGATCATCTTAAAAAATGCTGAAAAAGGATCTGCGATAAACATACCGCTGTAAACAGCTTCACCAGGCAAAACTGCAAGCCAGGTCTCAAGGGCTGCAATAACAACAACAGCCAGGGATAAGTATCCAATTAAAGCCACTCGCTTCCTTTTAAAAACCAAGTCCAGCATCAACAACAAGCAGGCCGCACCCAAAACCGTAATTTCTGGCAAGCTGGCTATGATTGAGCGAATGATGGCTTCTTGATCCATAGCGACTTACCTGGGTAACCCAGATGCGGTTGCCTGCTCTAGCAAGTGTTCCACTGACACATGCATCAAACCCAGAAAGGGACCGGGATAGAAACCGATCCAAATCACAAATAGAGCCAGAGATAGAATGGCGACAATCTCTCGACCATCCAAATCCCAAATCTCTAATTGCAGTTTATTGTTCACCCGCCCTAACGCAACACGTCGGAACATGCTGAGCAGATAAGCGGCGCTCAACATGGCACCGATCACCGCCAAGGCGGCGATAATCTTGTTGAAGCCAAAAACCCCCACCAAAATCAACAACTCACCGATGAAGGCGCTGGTACCGGGCAGGGCCATGGCGGAGAGACTAAAGAACGCAAGCCCGATTGTGTAGAAGGGCATCACCTTCATCAGGCCACCGTAGTCGCTGATAGCCCGGGAGTGGGTGCGCTCATAGATCAACCCCACCATCAGAAACAGGGCACTAGTGATAATGCCGTGGCTGAACATCTGTAGTATGCCCCCCTCCACGCCCTGGCCATTGAGCACAAACAGACCGATGGTGACAAAACCCATATGGCTGATACTGGAGTAAGCCACCAGCTTTTTCAGATCATTCTGGGCCAGAGCCAGATAACCGCCGTAGATAATGGCCACCAAGGAGATCAGTACCACCGGCCAGGCAAAATATTGGGTCGCCTGGGGCAACATCGGTAGGGAAAAACGCAGGAATCCGTAAGCCCCCATCTTCAACAGAATACCGGCCAGCACAATACTACCTGCAGTCGGCGCCTGAACGTGGGCATCAGGCAGCCAGGTATGGAACGGAAACATCGGCACCTTGACGGCAAACGCGATGAAAAAGGCGATAAAGATCCAGGCCTGAATCTCAAATGGCGGAGGTTGGACCATTAACGCCGGGATACTGAAGGTCTCTCCCCCCTGAAAATAGAGGGCGATAAGTCCCACCAGGAACAACACGCTACCGGCCAGGGTATAAAGGAAAAACTTAAAGGTGGCATAGATACGGTCATCACCACCCCAGATGCCTATGATTAGGTACATAGGGATCAGCATGGCTTCCCAAAAAATGTAAAAGAGAAACAGATCCAAAGCGGTAAAAACCCCCAGCATAAGGGTTTGCATAACTAACAGAGTGATCATGAACTCTTTCACCCGTTGCTTGATGGCACGCCATGAGGCAAGCACACAGATCCAGCCAAGAAAGGCACTGAGAAAGACAAACAGAATACTGATGCCATCCACGCCTAGTGCATAGTTGATGCCCAACGCCGGTATCCATGCCATCTGCTCCTGAAACTGCATGGCATGGGTGGAGGGGTCAAAGGCAAAGACCAGCTGCACAGTAAGCAATAGATCTATACTGGTAAAGAGTAGCGCGAATTGCCTGGCCCTGGCTTCGCCAGGAATAAGCAGCAGGATTCCAGCACCCAACAATGGCACAAATATAATGAGGCTTAACATGGCAAAACCAAAAGTGTTTGCCGTTGTCGCTGGCACTTTCCACCTCTCATTTCACACCACCACATATAGGACGATACAGCCCAAAACGCCGATAACAATGGCCAAAGCATAATGACTGAGGATGCCGTCCTGCAGACGCCGCAGCACACTCCCGCAATTGAGGATATTGTGTGCCACCCCATTTACCGCACCATCAATGATATGCATATCCACCCACAACCCCAGCGTTGCCCCAGCATGCAAGGGTTTAAGTACGAGACTATTGGAAAAGTTACTTACCACTGCTTCATAACGAGCAATAGGTTTTTCTGCGATCCACATTAAGCCCCGTGCCCCCTTGCGATAAAACCAATCAGTATCCAGACTGATGGTATTCTCTGGATCCAGGTGCTTAAGAAAAAGAGCAAAACCAAGCCCGGTAAAGAACAGGATACCCAGGGTCTCGGTAATATGGGCACCGGTGTAGGGCTCAAAGGTGACGGCGTAAGGCAGCAGACCATAGAGCAAATCAGGAAAGATACCGATACCGATACATAGCGCCGCTGCAATACCCATGGCGATGAGCATATTTAGTGGGGGTTCTTTAGCTTCCAACCCCTGGTCTTTACCAAAAAACATATAGTAGGGCAACTTCAATCCCGTGTGTAAAAAGGTACCCGATGAGGCAAGCAATAACATCAATGCCACAATGGCATGCTGATCCCCCGCAGCAGCGGCAACTACCATGGACTTACTAACAAAGCCACTGAAGAAGGGAAATGCGGAGATGGAGAAAGCCCCCACCATGTAAAGCACCAGGGTAATAGGCATCTGTTTGTAGAGTCCACCCAGCTCCGTCAGCTTGCGTCTGCCTGCCATAAGCAACACCGCGCCAGCCCCCATAAACAGCAACCCTTTGTAGAGGATGTGGGCGAAGGCGTGGGCGCTGGAGCCGTTAACCGCCATCTCGGTACCAATGCCGACCCCGGCCACCATATAGCCCACCTGACTGACGATGTGATAAGCAAGTAAGCGCCGGGCATCATTTTCCATCACCGCATAGATAACCCCGTAGATCGCCATCACCGCACCCAACCAGATCAAAATTTCCGTACCCGGGTAGGCACGAAGCAGGACGTAGACCGCTGTCTTGGTGGTGAACGCACTCATGAAGACCGCGCCCGTTACTGTGGCTTCCGGGTAGGCATCGGTGAGCCAGGCGTTGAGCGGGGGTACCGCCGCATTGAGTATGAATCCGGTCAGTATGAGGTAGAAGGCAAGGCTACTTAGTGGGTCGCCGCCAATCTCAACAGGACCAAATAGAATGGAACCGGTGGCATGGTAGTGGAGCACAATGCCACCCAGCAGACAGACACCACCACTGATGTGCACCAACAGATAGCGGAAGCCGGCCCCAATTGCTGCTGCCCCGCCTTGAATAAAGACCAGATAGGCAGAGGCAAAAGCCATGATTTCCCAGAAGATGAACAAGGTGAAATAGTCCCCGGCAAAAACCACACCCAAGGCACTGCCCACATAGAGAAAGACTGCCATGTGTTCACCGGGGTTCTTGACTTGCAAGGCATAGATGGTGCCAATAAAACCCATCAGGGAGAAGACATAGGCAAACAAAATACTGAGTTTGTCCGCCTGCCCCAGGATCAGCTCCTGCCCCATGAAACCCAGGCGGCCAAACTGCCCCGGCACAAGGGCGGATACTGCAACCAGTGCCAACGCCGGGATTAACAATAGATAAGCCTGGCGCACCTTGCCTCTCAAGAAAGGAATCAATAATGCACCCAGGAGATAGGGAGCGGCGGGATGTAGCCACTCAGTCATAATAATCCTCCCGCCGCATAATCTTGCAGCGGTGACCGAGGAACTTGGAGACAAATATGATTAAAAAGCAGGCGATAAAACCGTAAAAGGCACCCCAACCAGGTAATCCCTCCCAGAAGTGTTCGGCGTGTTCCCTGGGCACCAGAAAGTCAGCCACCACAGTCAGCGCCAGAACGATAAAAAAGAGCCGTTTACGGATTTCTTTAAAACGGGGTTCACCAAAAAAATTGACCAGTCGTTGAATCATTTGATCACCTCCTGTGCCAATGCCAGAAAATAGTCTGGGTAGATACCCAGCGCCACCGAAAAGAGCGCAGTCACAACCAGCGCAGAAGCGACCAGCGGTATCTCCCGAATCGGTTTAGCCGTGGTTCCAATGGGCGGGGGTTGCTCCTGCTCAAAAAATGCTTTGTAACTCACCGGCAGAAAATAGGCGGCATTCAATATCGAACTCACCAACAGCACAATCAGGAAGGCAAGCTCTTGCGCCTCCACCGTACCGATCACCAGATACCACTTACTGATAAAACCACCGGCCGGTGGAATGCCGATCATACTCAGGGAGGCGATGAAAAACGCCCCCATGGTCCAGGGCATGTGACGGCCAATCCCGCCCAACTCACTAACACGCCTTCGCCGACAGGCGCAGAATATGGAACCCGCGCAAAAGAACAACGTGATCTTGGAAAAGGCGTGACCCGCTATATGCACAATACCCCCAACCATGCTGCT
>CAYMPA010000023.1:0-27943 GCA_964392105.1 uncultured Enterobacteriaceae bacterium | reverse complement strand
GTCTTGATTACTAATCATTGATTATAAACAACAAAAATAATGATGCAATGCAATATTATTCGTTCTCACTATTACCTTCTGCGGGAAGTGTGACAGGTTTGATATTTTCAAGTTCTACCTTCTCAATTTTCTCAAAACGTGAGCTGATTTTTTTTGCTGATGTATTAATATCATCGACGTCAACGTTAGCTTGTCGTATATGGGTTGCCAGATTATCCATCCGTTTTTGAAAGCGACCAAAATCTTTTGATAGATGCCCCAGGTGTTCCTGGATGATATGGATTTGTTCGCGGGTGGCGGCATCTTTCAATACTGCTCTAGCTGTATTAATAATAGCCCATAAAGTTGTGGGTGAGACAATCCATACTCTGGATTGATGCGCACGTTCAACCAATTCTGGATAGTGAGACTGAATTTCTGCAAAAATGGCCTCAGCCGGGATAAACATTATTGCGCCATCTGAAGTGGTTCCAGGGATAATATATTTTTCAGAAATATCCTTAATATGCTTCTGAATATCCTGTTTGAATTGTTTTTCAGCAGTATTTCGATTTGATTCGCTTTGATGTAGATCTGTCATGGTGCGATAGGATTCGAGTGGAAACTTTGAATCGATGGCAATCATTCCGATTGGTTCAGGCAAAAACAGGACGCAGTCTGCAATCTTTCCGTTAGGGAGTGTGTGCTGCAAGGCATAACTCGTTTCAGGCATTACATTACTAATAAGTGAATTTAATTGAACTTCGCCAAATGCACCCCTGGATCGTTTATCATTTAACACTTCCTGTAGACTGACAACATTGCCTGATAATTCGGTAATTTTTTTCTGTGCTTCATCGATTAATGCAAGGCGCTTAACAATGTCTGCGAATGTTGCCGTAGTTTTTTCAAAACCCTCGCTAAGGCGTTTTTCAACCTGCCCACTGATTTCTTTTAGACGGTTATCTGTTTTCTCTGTAAGTTGGTTGACTCGTTTTCCAAGATCTTCAATATTTCGAGAAAGTAATTCGCTAATCTGTTTTTGTGTCTGGGTCATACCCGTTTGCAAAGTTTCATTCAGGGTCTTGATAGCCTCTCCCTGGCGTTTTTCGAAACTGGTCTTATGACTGCCCAATAATTCTGTTAATTTTTCAGACAGGTTTGAAATAGTTTCTATCTGATTGGTTTGAAATTGAGCTAGTAATCCCTGGAGTTTATCGATTTGTTTCTGTTGCTCATCGAAGCGTGTTTCGAGACGAATCAGGGCCTCGTAGTTCTTGGAAGGACGAAAAGATCGAAATAGAATCAACGCAGCCGCTAATAGTACTAACAGCAAGATTAGATCGGTAAAAATAGGTGGTAACATAAATAGTGATTGATCTATCTTAAAATATAATTATTTTATTGAAAATGATATCTTCAGAAGTTTGAGCCTATACTAACATTCTATGGTTTTATCGCATTAGTAATTAATCAATTTCATTGTAAATGTATGTCTAAAAATAGTAGTGAGAACAGGAAAGGGCGTGGCAGCTGGAGCAAGCCAGATGCACGTTATCTGAATCATACTCGCCATGAAATTGATGATGGTTGGGATTCTATTGATGAAGAGGATAAACCGGTTACCACTGTAACTATTGAAAGACCAAAATCAATCATATCCAGAAATAAATCCCCCGACATCCCTTTTGAACAATCAATTAACCCTTATCGGGGTTGTGAACATGGCTGCATCTATTGTTATGCCAGGCCGTCACATGCCTATTTGGATCTCTCGCCGGGACTGGATTTCGAAACGAAGTTGTTTGCAAAGCCAGATGCAGCCGAGTTGCTGGAAAAGGAGTTGGCTGCTCCGCACTATAAATGTTCTCCCATCGCATTAGGGACTAATACTGACCCTTATCAGCCGATTGAACGGGAGCATCAAATTACCCGTCAAATTATTGAAGTATTAAAAAAACGACAACATCCATTAACTATAGTTACAAAATCAGGCCTGGTTGAACGAGATATAGATCTGCTGGCAACAATGGCAGAAAGAAATCTTGTTCAGGTCTTTGTGTCGATTACCACCCTTGATAATAAATTGATGCAAAAAATGGAACCAAGAGCCACTGCTCCCAAAAGACGATTGCAAATATTATCAAATTTATGCGAGGCGGGAATACCAACAGGAATGATGTTTGCACCAGTGATACCGGTTATCAATGACAGTGAAATGGAAACAATCCTTGAGAAGTCAGCCGAATCTGGTGTAAAGACAGCAGCTTATGCCTTACTTAGACTTCCCTACGAAATTAAGAGTTTGTTTAAAGAATGGCTTGATACACATTACCCTTTAAAAACAACCCATGTTATGAACATGATGACTGATATTCGTGCTGGTAAACAAAATGATCCCGAATTTCATTCACGTATAACGGGTACAGGAGTGTATGCAGATCTAATCAATAAAAGATTTAATAAGGCATGTAAACAATTCGGTTTGAATGTGGGAGAAAATATTTCATTGGATACAACTCGTTTTATCAAACCAGTCTTAAGTGGTCAACAACATACTCTTTTCTAAGCTTGGTTAGCGTCTTAGTATTGCTACCCATCTATAAAAATTAAGCAGGCTTGCAAGTGATGCAGCCACATAGGTAAGTGCCGCAGCTGAGAGTATTTGTTTGGCAATAGGCATGGCTGAATCAGGGATATAGTTTCCTTCATTTAAAATAGGAAGTGCACGATTAAAGCTGGCGTCGAATTCAACCGGCAAGGTAAAAATATGCAGGATAATCGGCAGGCACATAATGGTAAGACCAGCTAGCAACATAATAATACTAATGGCAGGAATTTTTATCAGTATTACAGTAAACGGTAAACTGATTAAGATAAACGACGCAATTTTCTCTGCAATAATAGCCCTTTTTGCTAATTTAGTTCTTAAGAGTAATGGTTTGTAATTCGTATGGTGCTGAAGGGCATGCCCAAATTCATGTGCAGCGATTGTCACAGCGGCAAATGATTTACCACTATAGTTTGATTTAGAAAGACGAATTGTTTTTGACTCCGGATCATAGTGATCATTGCCATTATCAATCTGTTCGACGTACACATCTTGCAATTCAAAGCGATTGATAAGGTGTTGAGCAAGTTCTCCGCCCGTTCCCGGGAGTTTATCAATAGGCTGGCTATATCGTTTTATTACCCACTGTACCCAGAATTGAGGTAGAAATACAACAATAAGCAATAGTAGTAAGACTAATACTGGTAGCATGTTTTACTCATGAAACTATTTAGAGGCCTTTGCACGATTACTGCACTCGACTACTCTTCGTTAAAACCGAGTTTAAAATACTCATGTACTGCGTGTACACTGCATTTTTAAACTCGGTTTTGTCTTGATTAGTCTTCGTTCGTGACATCGTGCAAAGGTCTCTATTTAAATAAAAAATAGAGTTGAATCGTGTGACTCTCTATTTAAGTATAGGGTTCACAATACATAATAAATAATTACACATGCAGACTCCATTAGATAAATATAAAAGTGATCTTCGCCTGGAAGAATTCAGTGCTGATCCAGTCCAGGAGATTGCAGTTATGTATTTGCAAAGATTATTTGACGATTTACTTGAACAACCACTGAAAGAAAAAGTACTGATAAGCAGAATTAAATCCTTGTTACGAATAAATACCAGACAACAAATTACTGGTCTGTATTTTTGGGGTGGTGTAGGTCGTGGTAAAACCTATTTGGTTGATTGTTTTTACGAGTGTTTACCTTTTGAAAATAAATTAAGAATACATTTTCATCGGTTCATGCAACGAATTCATCACGAATTAAAACAACTCAAGGATATAGAAAATCCATTGTTAATTGTTGCCGACAAGATAGCGAATCATACACAAATATTGTGTCTGGACGAGTTTCATGTTGCAGATATAACGGACGCCATGCTACTGGGTGGATTGCTTGAGGCGCTATTTGATAGGGGTGTTGTGCTGGTGACAACATCCAATGAAGAACCTGATCAACTGTATCGAGGTGGTTTGCAAAGAGAAAGATTTCTCCCTGCCATTGATTTACTCAAACGGTATACGCATGTTGTGAATGTCGATTCCGGTATCGATTACCGGCTGGAGTTTCTTGATCATGCAGAAATATATCACACACCTATTGATGAAGACGCAATCATGATGTTAATGACAAATTATTCACATATTTCTCCGAACAAAGGTACCTTTGGAGAAGAACTTGAAATAGAAGGTCGGACCATCAATACAGTCTGCTTGGGAGATGGTGTTGCGTGGTTTGAGTTTAACGCGCTTTGCGATGGTCCCAGGGGGGCAGCGGATTATATTGAACTTGCCCGATGTTTTCAGACAGTGTTACTTGCAAATATCCCTGTCATGGATGATCACGATAATGATATGGCTAAACGATTTATTACACTGGTCGATGAGTTTTATGACCGCAACGTTAAACTGATTGTTACAGCCGAAGCTGTTCCTGGTGGACTCTATAAGGGAACACGGTTGGCGGAACCCTTCAAACGGACGATAAGTCGTTTGGAGGAAATGCGTACCCACGATTATCTTGCCAAACAACATCTTCCCTGATGTTTCACTAAATTATTGATTTGTGTGTGCTATTGCTTATTTTTTTGTAAAAACTTCGCAATAAATCGCTATTTCATCATATGTTACAACATTTATTTGACATTTAAGAGTAGATAAACTATATAACTATATAATATTTATAAAGAAATGTGAAATTTAAATATTGATGTTTTATTTACAAGCAGAGGGGTGAAACATGTTGAATGCTTTATCGTCAGGCTTGGAACAGGATATGGAGTCAGATATTGCTAAAGTGCTTGAGTTTCGTTATGGGGATGGATTGGTTTATTTACCAAAACACCAGCCCGAGAGCTTATTCAACATGGCGAAAACAAAGGGCTTTGTTAACCAGGAGGGTTATCTGACTCGTAAGGGCAGAAGTTTGCTCGCGAAATATCAGTTCGCCTAGTCTTAAACCAAGTGTTTCTACTGCTCAAGAATCCTTTGAGTCATTTTCTTATATACCCTAATCACTATTCAGAAAACTTATATTCATGCTCATCGTCTGATTGACAATGAAATCAGCTTTTCTTTATCCACATAGAATATAGACGGTTTTTTTAATAACAAATATGAATAAATATAGTAAAATTCATTCCTTTTCCTTCTTTAAATGAATTGCTATCTTTCGCGGCCGCTGATAAGCAGGTAACACTTTAAATAATATGTACAAGTACGATAATTATGACCAGGCCATCGTAAATGGTCGTGTAGAACAATTCCGTGATCAAATGCGTCGATTTTTGGCAGGTGAATTGAGTGAGGATGAATTCCTGCCTTTACGCTTAATGAATGGTCTTTATATTCAAACCCATGCGCCAATGCTGAGAGTCGCTATACCATATGGTTTGCTCTCAAGTAAGCAACTAAGAATGCTTGCGCATATCGCAAGAAAATATGACAAGGGTTACGGTCATTTCAGTACTCGACAAAATATTCAATTCAATTGGCCTGTTCTTGAAACAGTACCGGATATCCTGGCTGATCTTGCCAGTGTTGAGATGCATGCAATTCAAACCAGTGGAAACGATATTCGTAACGTGAGCTCTGATCAGTTTGCGGGTATAGCAGAAGATGAACTTGAGGATCCACGGCCATATTGCGAAATCATTCGTCAATGGTCTACGTTTCATCCTGAGTTTTCATTTTTGCCAAGAAAGTTCAAGATTGCAATATCAGGTGCATCGCATGATCGTGCTGCAGTCAAGTTCCATGATATTGGTCTTTACCTGGTTAAAAATGATGCAGGTGAAGTCGGGTTTAATGTCATCGTTGGTGGTGGTTTGGGACGAACTCCATTCATTGGTCCAAGCATAAGACCATTCCTTGAGAAACAACATTTACTTTCTTATCTGGAGGCAATATTACGTGTCTATAACCGCTTCGGTCGTAGAGATAATATATATAAAGCCCGTATTAAAATACTGGTTAACGCACTTGGTAAAGAAGAGTTTGCCCGACAAGTGGAAGAAGAATGGTTACAAATAAAAAACAGTGTTTTAAAACTTGATCAAAAAGAAATTGATCGTGTAAAAGGATTTTTTACTTCACCTGTTTATGATCAAAATGCTGCAGATGACAGCAATTTTGAAGCAAGCCGGGAATCAAATAATGCTTTTTCAAATTGGGCAAACAGAAATTTATTTCCACATAAAGTACCGGGTTACAAAGCTGTTGTAATTTCACTAAAAACACCAGATGTTGCACCAGGCGATGTAACAGATGAACAAATGGATCATATTGCTGATCTGGCAGATCAATATAATTATGGTGAAGTCGCTGTAACCCATGATCAGAATCTGATTTTGCCTGATGTTAAACAAGCCGATCTATTTTCTCTTTGGGAAAAGCTGGTAGAAAAAAATCTTGCGACGCCGAATATAGGTTTACTGACAGATATGATTTGTTGTCCAGGTCTGGATTTTTGTGCATTAGCTAGTGCAGGTTCAATACCTATCGCAAAGCAAATTAATGAAAAGTTTAATAATATGGATTATCTGCATGATATTGGCGAGATCAAAATCAAGATGTCTGGATGTGTAAATGCCTGCGGACATCATCATGTAGGACATATCGGAATTCTTGGTGTTGATAAAAAAGGCGTAGAGTTTTACCAGTTAACACTCGGGGGTTCATCAGAAAACGATGCATGTTTGGGAGATCGTCTTGGTCCTGCAATCGCAAAAGAAGAGGTTGCGGATGTGATTGGTAAATTGCTTGATGTTTATGTCGAGCTTCGTCAGGAAGAAGAACGATTTCTTGATACATATCACCGCGTAGGTATAAAACCTTTCAAGGAAAGCGTTTACGCGAGAACACCTGTTAAGGAAAAAGTTTATGCGAGTAATTAAAGATAAAGCGGTTGTAGATGATAATTGGTGTGTGATACGAGAACTCGATAGTTCAGCATCAGTACCTGAAGGTAATGTTATTCTGCCGTTTGCGTACTGGCAGGCAAACCGTGATGAATTATTACAGAGTAATTCAACAATCGCTGTCTGGATTGATGGTGCAATTGAAACAGAGGCCTTGCTTGATGACCTGGAACACTTCTCAATGATTGCACTGGATTTTCCGGTATTTAAAGATGGTCGGTCTTATTCTCATGCCCGTCTCTTGCGTGATCGCTATGGTTATAAAGGCGAATTGCGTGCGATCGGTGATGTGTTACGCGATCAATTATTTTTCATGCAACGCTGTGGTATCGACAGCTATGAAGTGCGTGAAGATAAAGATATAGAAGATGCACTTAAAGGTTTGGAAGAATTTACTGTTCGTTACCAGGCCGCAGCAGATGATGCTGTGCCAATCTACAAGTTAAGATAGGTTTTAAGTCCTGGGTTTTTAGGTTCAGGGTTTAGGGTTTAGGCAAGAGTGTAACCCAGAACCTAAAACCTAGAACCTAAAACTTAGAACCCAGAACCCTGAACCCTATTAAATAGTTAGTATTGTTACTGACGGTGTGTTTAAAGTATTGTCGCTATGGAAGCCACGTATCAACAGTAATTTTTCACCAGTTAATGCCAGTCCTTCATCAAGTACAACCTTTCGAGCCAGTTCATTCGGATTAACCTTGCCTGCATTTTCTGAAATGACTGGTATTACACCCCATAGCATTGCCATTTTTCGACAGATATCCGGGCGACCAGTTATTGCAACTACAGGTGCGGCGGGTCTGGCTGAACTCATTGTTGCTGCTGACATTCCACTGTTAGAAATAACAACCACCGCATGGGCTTTAAGATCATGTGCCAGTTGTGCCGTTGAATTAGCCATTGCATCCCAGATTGGAATGGCAGTTTGTGCTGAACTATCAGAAACTTTTGCGCCATAAGCATTATGAGTCCAGAGGTATGATTCTGTTTGTCGAGATATTCGATCCATCATTTTAACAGCATCAACTGGAAAAGCGCCTACTGCTGTTTCTCCGGACAACATGACTGCATCTGTTCCAAGTGTTACTGCATAGGCAACATCTGTTACCTCAGCACGTGTTGGACGCGCATTTTCAATCATGGATTCCAGCATTTGTGTTGCAACTATGACAGGTTTGAATTTTTTACGGGCTAAATCAATTAATTGATGTTGAGCCACTGGCACTTGTTCCGGCTTAAGTTCAACACCCAGATCACCGCGTGCCACCATAATTCCATCTGCTGCATCAAGGATCTCGCTTGCATTATCCAGAGCTTCCGGTTTTTCAATCTTGGCTATTATTCGTGCGTCACTATCATTTGAATTTATCAATTCCCTTAATTCGAGTATATCTGACGCCGAACGAACAAAAGAGAGAGCTAAAAAATCGACCCCCAGTTCCAGAGCCAATTTTGCATCTGCTTTATCTTTTTCAGTTAGCGATGGTGCAGATACTGTTACACCAGGTAAATTAATTCCCTTGTGATTGCCTAATGTACCACCATAGATAACGGTACAGGTAATTTCCGTGCCATCAATGTTTTCAACTTCTAATTCAAGAGTGCCGTCGGCAAGTAAGATACGATCATTGGTCTCTACGTCATCAGCTAAATCGGCATATTGAGAAGGGATTAAGCCGGGCATCCCTTCAACATTACGTGTTGTAACAATTACCGAGTCATTGTTTTTTAATTCAATACTGCCTTTTTTAAATTTACCGGTTCGTATTTTTGGGCCGCAAAGATCAGCTAAAATACCAATAGGCTGTTTCAAATCCTTTGCTATTTCCCGTATCAGGGCATAGGTCTTTCTGTGATAATCATGGTCACCGTGAGACATATTTTGTCGAAAAACATTAACTCCCGCCTTGATCAATTTTCGTATTTGTTCGGGTTCACTACTGGCCGGGCCTAGTGTGGCGATGATCTTGGTACGTCGTTTTTTAAGTAAATTAATTTGAGTAATTATCGACATATTCCAGTACGCTCTGAGCAAGTATATTGTTAATGATTTTCAGTATAATGAAATCTATTTATAAAGCACATTTTTGTTAAGTTAATCAGCAGTAATATGGCATTCCAGCACCAGGCAACCACGCTCGTGCATAAGGTGTATTACTGTTGATGTTATTTAATTACCTTTTGTACAAAGTATCTATATATTCCTGAGCATTCGACTTAATCTCGTCCAACATCAGGTTAGTTGATCTATATCAATTTATTTCTGTGTGACTCTACTAGTTTTATAGACAGATATATCCAGTATATAACTGGAAGGAGGTTGTAGTGGATCTTCTGACGTTTGTGATAGTAATTTCCATGATTCTGACGGCAGTTATCTTGATTATCGGTGTGGGTTCAATGGGCCATGGCGGTGAATTTGATGAAAAGCACAGCGAACAACTGATGTTTGCCAGAGTAGGAATGCAGGCGATCACATTATTATTGTTATTAGTCGCACTTTATCTTGCCAACATATAAAACGATTACTACAAGATAATAAATAACTGGCAAGCTGAAAGATCAGGATGATTTAATTGCCAATTCTAAATCAGTGACCTTAGTATTTTAAAATGGCTGCTGGTGTTTGATATTTGCCCATTATTACTTCTAACTGACCGGTTGAAATGGCAGTATTGACCAGACATTCATTGGGATTAGAATGGTATATCATCATCAAAATCATCGGTTGGTGATGCATCAGGTGATGGCGCAGGTTTAGGCTCAGGAGTATTATTTGGCGCAGGTTTAGGAGCAGAATCGTAGTTAGCTGAACCACCGCTTCGGCTTCCCAGCATTTGCATTTCATTAGCTACAATTTCAGTTGTATAGCGATCATTACCTTCCTTGTCCTGCCACTTACGAGTTTGCAGGCGCCCTTCAACATAAATCTGTGAACCTTTTCGTAAGTACTCACCGACAATTTCAGCTAGACGTGCAAAAAAAACGATACGATGCCATTCTGTTCGTTCCTGTTGTTCACCACTTTCTTTATCACGCCAGGATTCTGCAGTAGCAAGGCTGATGTTAGCAACAGCAGCACCGCTTGCTGTGTATCGTATGTCCGGATCGTTACCCAGATTACCAATTAAAATGACTTTATTTACTCCCCTTGCCATTATGACGCTCTCCTAAAATATATTAATTAATCGGGTTATTTATTAACTGTAGGGCATCTCTAAAAATGCACTTTTCACCCCTCAAGTGGGCTATTTTCAGTACCCCCTTGAGGGGTATACCGAGGTCCATGTGAGTGTCCCGGCGTTGCTCTACCTCCTACATCTATGTAGTCGTCCGCGCGGCGCCTCCTCTTTGCACTTATGTACAAGGATGTACTGTATGCCGGTTTTGCAGGAGCAAAAACCGGCCACAAAAAATCACTATTTTTATAGGTGTCCTGTATTGCCTAAGTCCGTGAAAGACATGTAAAAGTTAACAGAATTGGCCTGGTAATTGAACTTACAAATTCGGACAAACACTTCATAAATCATTTTCGCTTTAGACCGTTCATTCTTCAAGTCCATTTTTATAAGTGCCCTCATTTTGAGGCAAGAAAAGTATTATCACAAACCATAACGATGCTGTGAACAGACAAAACTGATAGACACCAGTAATTCCAAATTGTTGATGGAAAAAACCACCCGCCAGACCACCGATAAAAATCCCGATGAATTGTGAGGTTGAATAAACGCCCAGGGCAGTACCTTTTGTATCAGTTTGTGCTGCTTTAGATATCTCGGAAGGTAAGAGAGCTTCCAGATAATTAAAAGCACCAAAGAATAAAATCAGAAAAAAAACTATGAGGCTCAAGTTTAAATTAAAGAAAGCGAGGCCTGCTTGAGACAGGATTATCAGTAAAATACTCAAGGTATAAAATAATTTTGCCTTGTTTAGACGATCACCAAAAATAATGAAAGGTCCCATTATAAACAAGGAAGCAAATAGAACTGTCAGATACACCTGCCAATGTGATGCAGAAGGTATTTGCATAAAATCACGTAAAGCAATTGGAATCACAACAAAATTGGCCATTAATATCAAATGTAATGTAAAGATACTGATATCAAGTTTTATTAGATAAGAATTGAAGAGTACGGATTTTAAACTTTGGATATTTATAGATGGCTCATATTTTTTTTGTTGATTAACAGGACTCGGAACAATCATAAATAAGGTTATTATTGCTAATAATGCAAGGCAGGTACCGAGATAAAAAATACCTTTTATCCCAATGTGGGAATACAGCAATGGTCCCAGGATAAAGGCAATAGAAAAAGCCGCACCGATACTGATTCCTATGCAAGCCATAACCTTGGTTCGGTGTTGTTCACTTGTTAAATCAGCTGCGAGTGCCATTATTGCTGCAGCTATAGCACCAGCACCTTGTAATGCACGACCGAGGATCAATCCATATACTGAGTCTGACATTGCTGCTAAAAGACTACCTATAATGAAGATAATCAGTCCCAGAGTGATTATCGGTTTTCTGCCCCACCTGTCTGATAGCATGCCAAATGGTATTTGCAGGCTGGCTTGTGTCAGACCATATATGCCTAAAGCGAGACCGAGTAATTGTGGTGTTGCTCCCTGGTATAACTCTCCGGCAAGCGTTAATACAGGCAATAGCATGAACAAGGGCAGCATACGCAAAAAGAAAACTGATGAAAGAGATATAGCAGCCCTTAATTCCGCTGCTGACATGGATGTTGAATTCATTTATTAGAACTTATTTGGATAGAAATCTAAAAAACGATTATATTAACAGGTTGCTTCTAGAATAGTGAAATCTTTGAATGGACACGATTCATATACGTGGTGCTCGTACCCATAATCTGAAAAATATTGACCTTGATATCCCACGGGATAAGTTAATCGTGGTGACGGGCATTTCTGGCTCGGGCAAATCTTCCCTGGCGTTTGACACGATATATGCTGATGGACAAAGGCGATACGTCGAATCCTTGTCTGCTTATGCCAGACAATTCCTTTCAATGATGGAAAAGCCGGATGTAGACCATATTGAGGGCTTGTCACCGGCAATTTCCATCGAGCAAAAGACAACTTCTCATAATCCCCGCTCCACAGTGGGCACAATCACAGAGATATACGATTACCTGCGTTTATTGTTCGCACGTGTTGGTCAGCCACATTGTCCAATACACCACACTCTGCTTGAAGCACAAACGATTTCACAGATGGTTGACCTGGTTTTAGCCCGTCCTGAAGAAGAACGTCTCATGTTATTAGCACCTGTAGTACAAGAACGAAAAGGTGAACATATTCATGTAATAGAACGTTTACGCACTGAAGGTTTTATCAGGGCGCGTATTGATGGTCAGATTGTAGAGTTGGATCAAGTGCCTGAACTTGAGCTGTATAAAAAACATACAATTGAGGTTGTTGTTGATCGTTTTAAAGTGAGGGAAGATCTTCGTTTACGTTTAACAGAATCATTTGAAACCGCATTACGTTTATCAGATGGAATAGCACTGATTATTCCTATGACGTCTGATAAACCATCTGAAGAACAGTTACTTTCTTCTCGCTATGCCTGCAATGAATGCGGTTATAGCTTGAGTGAACTGGAACCGCGATTATTTTCTTTTAATAATCCTGCCGGGGCATGTTCAAAATGCGATGGCCTGGGCAATATTCAATATTTTGATCCGGGTCGGGTCGTTCAAAATTCTGAACTAAGCTTGCCCGGTGGGGCGATAAAAGGCTGGGATAGAAGGAATGCGTATTACTTCCAGATGATCAAATCAATCGCAACACATTATCAATTTGAGCTTGATACACCCTTTGATGAGTTACCAGATGATATAAAAGGTGTGTTGTTGTATGGCAGCGGTGGTGAAGAGATTGATTTTAAATATCTGCGTGAACGAAATAAATCCATTACACGTAAGCATCCATTTGAAGGTGTAATTCCAAATTTACAGCGGCGTTATCTGGAAACAGATTCAGTCATGGTCAGGGAAGAGTTGGCAAAATACCAGAATCATAAACCCTGTCCGGTTTGTGAAGGCACGCGCTTAAATGAATCAGCACGTAATGTATTTATCAACAACATTACTTTACCAGATATTACAGTCATGCCTGTAATCAAGGCTAAATCCTTATTCCAGTCGCTTGAATTAACCGGCGCTCGGGGCAAGATTGCTGTCAAGATTTTAAAAGAGGTCAATGATCGACTTGAATTTTTAGTCAATGTTGGACTGGATTACCTGACACTTGAACGTAGTGCTGAGACGTTATCCGGTGGTGAAGGACAACGTATCCGATTAGCAAGCCAGATTGGTGCGGGTTTGGTTGGTGTAATGTATATTCTTGATGAACCCTCAATCGGATTACATCAAAGAGATAATCAACGCTTGTTAAAAACGTTATTTCATCTTAGGGATTTGGGTAATACCGTAATCGTTGTTGAACATGATGAAGAGGCAATAAATGCAGCTGATCATGTTATCGATATAGGTCCAGGCGCGGGGGTACATGG
This sequence comes from uncultured Enterobacteriaceae bacterium, assembly GCA_964392105.1. GTDB lineage: Bacteria > Pseudomonadota > Gammaproteobacteria > Eutrophobiales > Eutrophobiaceae > UBA7359. The sequence goes on along the minus strand of CAYMPA010000023.1, from coordinate 14,446 downwards.
CGGAGAAATCGTTGCCCAAGGGTTACCTGAAATGATTGCGGCGGATACAAATTCCATAACAGGACAGTATTTATCAGGAAAAAAACAAATACCAATACCACAGCATCGCACTCCATTTAATCCAATGCAGGTGATGGAGCTAAAGGAAGCAAGTGGAAATAATCTTAAACAAGTCAATCTTACAATTCCGGTTAGCTTAATGACTTGTATAACAGGTGTGTCAGGATCGGGTAAGTCAACATTAATTAATGACACGCTTTATCAAATAGTTGCACGTGATCTTAACCGGGCAAATACAAATCCGGCCCCTTATAAAGCAATTCAGGGTCTGGAACACTTTGATAAGGTGGTTGATATTGATCAAAGTCCAATTGGTCGTACACCACGATCAAATCCAGCGACGTATACCGGTTTGTTTACACCCATTCGTGAGTTATATGCCGCTACACTTGAGGCACGATCACGCGCTTATAAACCCGGTCGATTCAGTTTTAATGTCAAAGGTGGTCGATGTGAAGCCTGCCAGGGCGATGGTTTGATAAAAGTGGAAATGCATTTCCTGCCTGATATTTACGTGCCCTGTGATACCTGTAAAGGAAAACGATACAACCGTGAAACTCTGGATATACGTTATAAAGGTAAAAATATTCATGAAGCACTTGAAATGAGTGTAGAAGAGGCGCGTGATTTCTTTGATGCTGTTCCGGTACTTGCGCGTAAGCTACAAACTTTAATGGATGTCGGTTTGTCCTATATCAAGCTGGGGCAAAATGCGACGACCTTATCTGGCGGTGAGGCACAACGCGTTAAACTTTCCAAAGAGCTTTCAAAAAGGGATACAGGTAAAACACTTTATATTCTTGATGAGCCAACAACCGGTCTTCATTTTCATGATATTCAACAATTACTCGATATTCTGCACCGATTACGGGAGCACGGTAATACCATCGTTGTTATTGAACACAACCTTGATGTTATTAAAACTGCAGACTGGATTGTCGATTTAGGTCCGGAGGGTGGTGATGGTGGTGGAGACATTATTGCTACGGGGACACCGGAACAACTGGCTGAACATCCTGATTCGTATACAGGAAAATTTCTTAAGCAAATACTAGATAAACCTAAAGTGAACAATAATATAAAACTGGGGAAAGCGTCTTAACTTATTTGTTTGCCAAGGTAGATCCCGAATATAAATATAACCGGGCTTTGCATTATCAGAACGACAGCTTTAAATACAAGCACCTTAAATCCTTCACGATGAAATAATTTGTCAAAATAATCACCGGTATGTTCAGATATATATTCAGCTAGCCAATGTGTAATAAATGAGATGAGTATGATAAAACCAAGAGCTTTTAAATCCGGGAAAAGACTATAGTTCTCAATTTTGAGCCCCTGGCATAGCCAACTAAAAATAATCATTGAACATAAGATACCCTGTGAAGGAATGATTAATTCATCCCATCTTCCTATTACGGGTAATAAAGGAAAGAAAAATGTAAGCAGAAAAATCATATTGATTAAATAACTTGACCTCATATCATCAACGGCCAAAAGTTCATTAATTGAAGGGGCCGAGGCAATTCCAAAATTGATTGGGTAAATTAGTAATATAAAACCAATAATTAACAATGCCCTTATTAAAGGCATACCTATTTTATCCCAGCAATATTGAAGGAAGGTGTTATCAAGTTTTTCGTGTATAAACGCGAATGCCGGTATAGCGATTACGACGCATATACAATAAATGAATATCGCAAAGACTGTTTGTTGATGTGATAGTATCTGGCTTAAAGTCATGACGCTAAAGGTACCTCCAAAAATGTATTATTCACCCTTCAAGGGGGACCAAGATCCTTACTCTTATGTACAGGGATGTACTGTATGGGGGTTTTGCAGGAGCAAAAAACCGGTCACGAAAATAATACTATTTTTGGAGGTGCCTTGAATAATTTTGTTTAAGTATTTATCGGTACATCTATTTGAAAATAAATAAATAAATCAAATTATCAGGTATATGTATGAATGATATATTGCACTATGTAATTAATCTTATTCATCATTAATCCATCTGTTTAGTGATATTCAATAACTAATTATAGAGGTTCTGTTTATGAGTGTTTTAATATGTGGGTCTATGGCGTATGACCATATTATGGTATTTCCGGATCAATTTAAAAATCATATTCTTCCCGAGAAAGTGCATATCCTCAATGTTTCCTTTCTTGTTCCGGAAATGCGCCGTGAATTTGGTGGTTGCGCAGGAAATATAGCTTATAGCCTGAATTTATTAGATGAGAATATTGCACTGCCTATGGCAACGGTGGGTAAGGATTTTGATTCTTATGCCTACTGGATGGATAAACGTGGCATCAACCGAAAGTATATTACTGTAGTCGATGATGCATTTACCGGTCAGGCATTTATCACTACGGATTTGGATGACAATCAAATCACTGCTTTTCATCCGGGGGCAATGAATGAATCGCATCGTAACCATGTTAGTGATGCCGAAGGTTGCAAATTAGGCATTGTTTCCCCGGATGGCCGTGATGGTATGTTGCAACATGCTGAACAATTTGTTGATGCTGATATCCCGTTTATCTTTGATCCTGGTCAGGGTATGCCAATGTTTAATGGAGAAGAACTTGTCCAATTCATTGAAAAGGCGACCTGGGTGACTGTTAATGATTATGAATGGCAAATGATGCAGGAGAGAACCGGTCTTACACCGCGCGAAGTAACAGAGCAGGTTGAGGCCTTGATCATTACTCGTGGAGGGGATGGATCACATATCTATACCAAAGAAAAACGAATCGAAATCCCCTGTGTAAAACCTGAATCAATTACTGATCCTACAGGTTGTGGTGATGCCTATCGCGCTGGATTGTTATATGGTCTTGTTAGCGATATGGACTGGGAAACAACTGGAAGGATCGCATCACTTATGGGGTCAATCAAGATATCATGTCATGGAACGCAAAATCATTCATTCACTATGGATGAATTTAAATCACATTTTGAGAATGAGTTTGGATATAAAATTTTATATCAATAACCATAAGTCATGTCTATAGAATTAACTTGTAATTTTATCCTGATGCTTTTTGTTCCTGTCTTCGACTGTACAGTATAAATTCGGTATAACCGTTCGGTTGGAAACGGCCTTTAAAAACCAGATCAATTGCTGCCAGAAAAGGAATACTGTCGGTAAAATCTTTCGCCATGGGTTTATAGTTACTGTCATCCCTGTTTTGGCGGTCAACGATTATTGCCATCCGTTTCATAGCAGAACGTACTTCTTCTTCAGTGACAATGCCATGGTGTAGCCAGTTGGCGATATGTTGGCTTGATATTCTCAATGTTGCACAGTCTTCCATCAAGGCAACATCATTAATATCAGGGACTTTTGAACATCCTATACCCTGGCCAACCCAACGTGATACGTAACCAAGAATGCCTTGTGCATTATTTTCCAGTTCATGACGAATCTCATTAGCAGTCAGTTTTCTGTCTTTTTCAAGTAAAGGGATAGTTAAAATATCATCTACAGGTACATCATTCTCTTTCATAACTGCAAGCTGCCGGCTTTGTACATTCAGTCGATGATAATGGATGGAATGTAATGTTGCTGCGATAGGAGAGGGAACCCATGAGGTGTTGGCGCCGGCCTTAAGATGCTGAACCTTTGTTTTCATCATAGCATTCATTTCTTCTGGCATTGCCCACATTCCTTTACCTATCTGGGCACGACCTTTGAGACCGCACTCAAGTCCTATTTGCACATTCGAATCTTCATAGGCTTGTAACCACTTAGCTTTTTTCAGTTCATCTTTTGGTATAATCGGGCCTGCTTCCATATTGGTGTGGATATCATCTCCGGTTCTGTCAAGAAAGCCGGTGTTGATAAAAACCAGACGTTCCTTTGCTGCATTTATACATGCTTTCAAATTTACCGATGTACGACGTTCCTCATCCATAATTCCCATCTTCAGGGTATTACGTTTCAGGTCTAATACATCTTCGACGCGATTAAATAACTCATTGGCGAAAGCAACTTCTTCAGGACCATGCATCTTCGGTTTAACAATATATATTGAACCGGTTCGACTATTTCGAAGTTTAGAATTACCTGTTATATCATGTTTTGCTGATAAGGCAGTGACCATTAAATCCAGCATGGTTTCAGGAACTGGATTTCCCTGGTATAAGACTGTATCTGTATTCAAGTGACTACCCACATTACGAACCAGCATTAAACTTCTGCCATGCATAGTTACTTGTTCATTATTAACACCGGTATATATTTTGTCTGGTTCCATGGTTCGTTCTATGGTTTCTCCATCTTTCTCAATGGTGCGAACCAGTGTCCCTTTCATTAAACCTAACCAGTTACGATAGACACGTAACTTATCTTCAGAATCAACAGAGGCAACCGAATCTTCACAATCCATGATCGTAGTTATTGCTGACTCTATGTGAATGTCGTAAATATTTGCATGGTCACGCCGACCGATAAAATAACCTTCACCAAAACGTATATCGACATGCAGGTTATGATGACAAAGCAATACTTCATCCGGTTTTTCCGGGTTTCCAGTATACCCAATGAATTGTTGCGGCTTTAATAAAGTAGTTTCTGTACCATCACCCATATGAACTGCTAATTGGTTATCTTTAATAAAATATTGAGTAACGTGTTTGTGTGTATCTCTTTCAAGTGCAAAATGACGATCAAGAAAGTTTCGTGCTCTTACAATTACTCTTTCACCACGTATTGGGTTGTATTTTTTTATCTTTTTACAACCATTGGATTCTGAAACTGCATCAGTCGCATAAAATGCATCATATAAACTACCCCAACGCGCATTAACGGCATTCAAAACATATCGGGCATTATCAAGTGGTACTACAAGTTGAGGTCCTGCAACGCGGGCCATTTCATCATCAACATTTTCAGTCGAGATTTGAAAGTTATCGACTTCTTCAACAAGATAACCTGTCTTTTGTAAATATTTTTTGTAGGCTGCTGCATCATGCGTTTTTGATCGATGCTTTATATGCCAGGCGTCAATCTTTTCCTGAAGTTCATTGCGTTTATTCAGTAATTGAGTATTTCGGGGAGCAAAGTCGCGGACGATTTCTGCAAATGAATTCCAGAAATGATCAATATCAATATTTGTCTCAGGTGAAACTTCATTTTTAATCAGATCATAGAGACCAAGGTCGATATCAATTTCGCCCAGCTTTATATATTGGTGTTTATCTTTATACATTTATCAACTCGAATGAATTTATCATAGGTATAACGTATATGTTGTTGCGTTGCAACAATATATTTAAATAATTGATAAACCTATATATTTTATAGTGATTATTTTGAAAATAACGTATTTAATGAAAGAGTCATCCGTAGAACAGTAGGTTAACATCTCAATTAACCTACTGTTCTACGGATGCCCCTTAATTAATTTTGGTGTTCTATTTAATTTTAAGATAATCTTGCCCGTGCGTGACGGAGCAAACCGTCGACTAATTAGAGATTAGAAAATGAACACGATTACTAAAAGTCTTTGTGAAAGACCTGCTGTGCGACCAAAAGATCCTCGATTTTCATCCGGGCCATGCAAAAAACACCCTGGTTGGGATATCTCCAATTTTTCTTTTGGCAATCTGGGCCGTAGCCATCGAGCACCCGTTCCAAAATACCGTTTACAAGAAGCCATCACCCGTTCCGCTAATTTACTGTGTTTGCCTGAGAACTGGCAACTAGCCATAGTACCCGCGTCTGACACCGGCGCATTTGAACTGGCTTTATGGTCTATGTTGGGACAACGTGGTGTCGATGTATTCGTTTGGGAAAGTTTTTCCAGTGATTGGGCCAATGATATTCAAGCTCAATTAAAAATTGATGATCTGAATATTTACACAGCAGATTACGGGGACTTGCCGGATTTGAATCTTGCCAGTAGTGAACGTGATGTTGTGTTTGTATTTAACGGTACGACCAGTGGTGTACGCGTTCCCAATTTGGATTGGATTTCGAAAGAACGGGAAGGCCTTGTTTTTTGTGATGCGACCTCTGCCGCTTTCGCGATGGAGCTTGATTACGAAAAACTGGATGCCGTTACCTGGTCCTGGCAGAAAGTACTGGGCAGTGAAGGTGGATTCGGGATGTTGGCATTAAGTCCAGGAGCGATTCAAAGATTAGAGTGTTATCAGGCACCACGTCCTTTACCGAAGATATTTCGCCTTACTAAAAAAGGGAAAGTGAATAAAAGCATATTCAAGGGCGCAACTATAAATACACCCAGTATGCTCGCACTTGAAGATTTACATTCCGCATTAACCTGGGCCGAATCTATTGGTGGTTTACCAGCCTTGATACAACGTTGTCAGGGTAATTTTAATGTGGTTAATGAATGGGTAGTCAATACGGACTGGATAGACTGGTTGCCTGAAAATTCAGAAACACTTTCCACAACGTCTATGTGTTTGAAAATCATTTCGGTTGAATTTACAAGACTGGATAAAAGTGAACAACAAAAGGTAATAGATTTGATCTGCTCGTGGTTGGAAGAAGAAGACGTGGCATATGATATTGCCGCCTACCGTAATGCGCCGCCCGGTTTTCGTCTATGGGGTGGCGCTACTGTTGAATCATCTGATCTGGAAAAACTCATGCCATGGCTTGATTGGGCTTATAAGCGTTGGGTGTGTGAAGCTACCAATATGGAGAATGCATAATGAATAAAGTATGCGTATTAATTTCCGATCCCATGTCCAGTCAGGCGGTAAGCGTTTTCGAACAGCGTGGTATAGAAGTGGTACAAACCGGAAAAATGACGGAAGAAGAATTATTGGAAATAGTGCCAGGCTTTCAGGGTCTTGCGATTCGCTCAGCTACACAAGTAACTGAAAAGGTTTTGACGACAGCGAAAGAATTACAAGTAGTCGGTCGCGCTGGTATCGGTGTGGATAATATCGATGTCCCTGCGTGTACGGCAAAAGGTATTGTCGTGATGAATACACCCATGGGAAATGCCATTACTACCGCAGAACATACCCTGGCGATGATGTTTTCTTTGGCTCGTCATATTCCACAGGCAAATCAAACAACGCATGCCGGTGCCTGGGCCAAGTCGCTCTATATGGGCGTTGAATTAACAGGCAAGACACTGGGCATTATCGGTTCCGGTAACATTGGTTCCATTGTTGCTGAAAAAGCAATGGGTTTTGGTTTAAAGGTACAAGCCTATGATCCTTATCTAACAGAAGAACGTGCAAATTATTTAGGCATTAAAAAGGTTGAACTGGAAGAATTACTTACTACTTCGGATGTAGTTTCCTTACATGTACCAAAGACACCGGAAACCGAAAACATTATCAATGCATCAGCGATTAATAAAATGAAGAAGGGGGTATTGTTTATTAACTGTGCCCGTGGTGGTTTGGTGGATGAACTGGCATTACGCGTTGCTCTTGAAAGTGGACATCTAAAAGGTGCCGCGCTGGATGTTTTCATGGAAGAACCTGCAAAAGAGAACCCCTTGTTTGGTCTGGAGAATGTGATTTGTACACCGCACCTGGGTGCTTCAACCACTGAGGCGCAGGAAAAGGTCGCGGTACAAATCGCTGAACAGATCTCTGATTATTTATTGGAAGGCTCGATCAAGAATGCACTTAATGCACCTAACCTGTCGGCAGAAGAAGTACGGCAGTTAAAACCGTATTTACAGTTAGCCAGTTACCTCGGCGCATTTGCAGGGCAACTAACCCATACTGCAATTAAAGGTATGACCGTAACATTTGCTGGCGATGCGGCGAAGCTGAATGTGGAACCGTTAACTACACAGGTGGTGAAGTCAGCATTGTCACCACACTTCAGTGACATCAATATTGTCAATGCGCGTCATGCTGCGCGTGATCGAGGTATACATATCACAGAGGCGAAGGAAGACCTGGAAGATGTTTATCACAATCGCGTCACGCTCAGTATCACATCCGAAGATAAGACACGAAGTGTGTCCGGTACGCTTATTCAGAATAGACCAAGATTGATTGATATAAAGGGCATTAAGTTAGAGTCAGAAATTGGTGAACATATGCTTTACATAACCAACCAGGATCAACCCGGAGTGATTGGTGCTATCGGGAATTTTGCTGCCGACAAGGGAATAAATATTGCCAATATGCATCTTGGTCGCAGGGAAAGTCGGGGTGATGCAATTTCATTATTGGAAATCGATGCGCCAATTACACAAAACGATCTGGAAGCATTACGGGCGATCGAACATATTCGTGATGCCCATTATCTTAATTTTGAACCGCTTACAAATGAATAAGAGGGTGCAGTTTCCAAAGCCGTTTTGGTTACTATCTGAGACAGGTGATAAGCAGACGGATTTTGCTGTTGTCCTGACTTCAACCTGTTTGAGTGAAGACAATATCGAACTTGCAGGACAGTTGTTGCATGATAATGAAATTGTTGTGAAGTCATCCGTAGTTTTCTCTAATGGTAAGGTTGCTGAATTTTCTATTACAACTTCAACACATCAAGCCTGGGATCTGTTCAGGAAATTTTTATCCGTGGCAGCTAAAACAGGGATCGATGTTGCTGTTATACCCGTTTCAACACGGAAGAAAAAACTTCTGGTATGCGATATGGATAGCACCATCGTTCAAACAGAAACACTGGACGATATTGCCGCAAAGATTGGAATAGGTAAACAAGTCAGTGAAATTACTGCGAGGGCTATGCGAGGAGATCTTGATTTTCGACGAGCTTTGGATGAACGAGTCAGTTTATTAAAAGATATGTCAGAAGAAATCTTTGATGAAATCGCAGATACAGTTCAATTTAATTCAGGTGCGGAGACATTACTCCATTCAGCACAAGAACATGGAATACATACGGTGTTGGTCAGCGGCGGCTTTGAACCGATTGTGAAAGTGGTTGCAGGGAAACTGGGTTTTGATCGTTATGTTTGTAATAAGATGGAAGTATCAAATGGTCGATTAACCGGAAAGGTTTTGGAACCCATCGTTGATGGTGAAACAAAATTAAAGGCACTCATGGAAGAATGTAAACGATTGACTATCAATCCTGAACAGGCCTGTGCTATTGGCGATGGTGCGAATGATATCCCGATGTTACAGACCGCAGGCCTGGGTATTGGTTTTAAGGGTAAACCGCTGGTACGAACCTCCATACCTTATCAGATCAATTCAACAGGTCTTGAATCTGTATTGTCTGTGATGGGAATCGTTTCCCGGTAGTAACTACACGGCGGCACCTGCCAATGCACATTCATGATCTTCTTCGGGAGATCCGCCACCCAAACCAATTGCGCCAATGACATGGTCGTCTCTTAGTATCGGTAACCCACCGGGACTGGGTAAGGCCTGTGCCGGGACGACACTGGGCAAGGAATACCAAAGCAGTGGATTGACATCCTTATGCTCAGTAATTTCCAGAGTCGATCTTTTGAAAGAGGCAGCGGCCATGGCCTTGGCACGCGAGGTATCGAAGGTGAAAAAACCGGCGTTATCAGCACGTGAGTAATAGACCAGTCGCCCCGATTCATCGACCACCGATACGCTCATCGGTCGATTATATTCTTTTGATTTTTCATGTGCTGCTTTGGCGATTTTTTCTGCCAGTTTCAATGTCATCTCTATCATTTTTTAACCCTCATAATTATTGTTATTGTCAATTCATGAATTGTATCAATCTCGCGAAGATTGTCGCTCCGGGCTTCCTCGAGAATATGTTCCAGACATTCTCTACCACCTACATCCGTGTAGGCGTCCTGCATCCATGCAGTCGTGCTCACGCCCCTTACCTACATCCATGTAGGCAACCTAGGTCCATGCGCCCGCAGCATTGCCTACAGGGATGTAGGCACTTAGGATTCGCCTAAAGCGCCTACTTTTGGTGTCGGGAACAAAAATACTGGCATTACATCCATGTACATCGCCGCTACGGACTTCCTGTCCACTCGCGGCGTACACTCCATCCATGGAGATAAAAAAGCCCGCAAGAGCGGGCTTTTCGTTATTACTAGAAAAACGATTTATGCTACAGCCTGTTGGGCTGATTCCAGACGCACTCTCAGGGCCTTAACCTGTTTGGTCAGTTCTTCAGGCAGGTTATCACCGAATGTAGCATAGTATTCTTCTATACCCGGTAATTCCTGTAACCAGCCTTCGACATCGACCCTTAACAGGTTCGCCTTGTCGACTTCATTCATATCCAGTCCATCGAAATCGATGCCATCCAGGGTAGGCATTTTGCCAATTGCAGTTTCGATGGCGTCAGCCGTGCCATTACAACGATCGAATACCCATTTCAAGACGCGGCTATTTTCACCAAAGCCCGGCCACATGAATTTGCCTTTGTCATTCTTACGGAACCAGTTCACGTAGAAGATCTTTGGTAATTTAGCACCTTCGGTTTGTCCCATCCTCAACCAGTGGCTCCAGTAATCTGCCATGTTGTAACCACAGAATGGCAGCATCGCCATAGGGTCACGACGCAACTGACCAATGGCGCCAAAGGCGGCAGCGGTCATCTCACTGGCAATAATAGTGCCCAGGAATGTGCCATGTGCCCAGTCAGTTGCTTCGGTAGCCAGCGGGATAACTGAGGCACGACGGCCACCAAACAGGATGGCACTGATGGGGACACCTTTCGGGTCTTCCCATTCATCGGCGATAACCGGGCATTGATCTGCGGGTGCTGTAAAGCGTGCATTCGGATGGGCCGCATATTCCTCTTCACCCTGGACCCAGTAATTACCGTGCCAGTCGGTCAGGTGCTCAGGTGCTTCATCGGTCATCTCTTCCCACCAGACATCACCGTCATCCGTTAAACCCACATTGGTAAAGATGGAGTTTTTTGTCATGGACAACATGGCATTGGGATTGGAATGCATATTGGTTCCCGGTGCAACACCAAAGAAGCCGGCTTCCGGGTTAATCGCATAAAGCTGTCCGTCATCACCAAATTTCATCCAGCAGATATCATCGCCGATGGTTTCCACTTTCCAGCCAGGAACAGTCGGCATCAGCATGGCCAGATTGGTCTTGCCGCAGGCACTTGGGAAGGCACCGGCCACATATTTGACTTCACCTTCCGGATTGGTGAGCTTCAGGATCAACATGTGTTCAGCCATCCAGCCTTCATCACGTGCCAATATGGAAGCGATACGCAGGGCAAAACATTTTTTACCCAACAGCGCGTTACCACCGTAGCCTGAACCGAAAGACCAGATTTCACGAGTTTTGGGGAAATGAACAATATATCGATTGTCCGGGTTACACGGCCAAGCCACGTCTTCCTGCCCTGCTTCCAGGGGGGCACCAACAGAGTGTATGCAGGGGACGAACTCACCGTCTTCACCCAGCACATCCAGAACCGCCTGACCGACACGGGCCATGATGTGCATATTCGTGACCACATAAGGAGAATCGGAAATTTCAACACCGATATGGGCGATGGGTGAGCCTATCGGTCCCATGCTAAAAGGTATAACATACATGGTACGACCTTTCATACAGCCGCTGAACAAACCATTCAAGGTCCCACGCATTTCTTTTGGGTCACACCAGTTATTGGTAGGGCCGGCATCTTCTTCTTTATCAGAACAAATGTAGGTACGGTCTTCGACACGGGCTACGTCAGCAGGAATTGAACGGACGTAATAGCTATTGGGTCGTTTGTTTTCATCCAGCTTTTTGGCGGTACCGCCCTTGACCATAATATCCCACATTGTCTCCCATTCTTCCTTTGAACCATCACACCAGACGACATTATCCGGTTGACATAAGTCGGTCATTTCATCGACCCAGACCTGCAGTTTTTTATTTTCTGTTGCCATTAACGTTTACCTCTTGCTTGCTTGTACAGTGTTAGTAGTTATGTGAGATACAAGCATACTTCCTCGTTGTGGAAATTCTTGCTTATATCAGAATTTATTAATTGTCAGGCATAAGATACCTCTATAACTATTTGTTATTATTATAATTATTTTGTTAATTGCCTGGAAAATTATTGTTGCTGCGCAACATGTCCCGGCCATGAGAGCTGCACATCATTCTTGTTTTTGGGGACTAAATCAAGCTGATCTTTAGAATTAGTCCAGATTTTTCGTACTCTCAAGAACGAGGTACAGCGTAGATAAGATTTATGAATTGTTGGTTACGGGATATCTGAAAATGATTTGACGTTATTTCGTCCATGTTGTTTTACATAATAGAGTGCGCGATCAGCCTCTCTTAATATATCGGTAATCTGGATATCATCCTCATTAATTTCATCATTATGATGGTGATTCAATGAAGAAAGCCCGATACTGATACTAATCTTCATTTCAGCTCCATCACATTCCCAACAATCTTCTTCAATGGTAGACCTGATTCGTTCAGCCAGTTTAATAGCACCTATATTACTGGTTTCTGGTAAGGCGAGTACGAATTCTTCGCCACCAAATCTAGCCAGGGTATCGCCTTCACGAGTAAACCGGGTCAGAATTTCTGATACAGTAATTAATACCTTGTCGCCGCATTCATGCCCATATGTATCATTAACCAGCTTGAAATGATCAAGATCCATGAGCAAAAGACTGAATGATTGAGAATAACGTTTTGCCCTGGCCATACCAGATGTGACCTCTGTAAAAAAGAAGCGACGGTTGTATAACTTTGTTAATGGATCAATAACCGACATTTCTTCATATCGTGCTCGTAATTTTTCTGATTCCTCAAGGGCTCCACGAAGCTCTTCAGTACGTACATCCACAATACTCTGCATATCACGCATAAGTTTGTTATTGTTTAACAGCATACCAATAACATCAGCGTAGATAATTGCTGAATGTTCTTGCCATGATTCAAAATGATTCGGATCTGGATGAGATAATTCAATAACACCCAGTAGAGAATCATTTACCATAATTGGAGCACATATCAAGGAACCTGTTTTTTGTCCTTTCGTTACATAATTAATCAAGTTTTCATCAGATGTTTTGCAATTACGAATATGTGTTACCTGGCGATTAGTTGCAGTTTTTCCAATAACACCCTCGCTCATTAAATATGAATGCGCTTTATTTATTATTGATGATTTATTTGTGGAAAATTGATACCAGTTTAAATTTGCAACGCAATTAAGTGATTTCCCTTCAAGTAAATATAATGAGACTTCTTCAACCTCAAGATGCTCAATAATTGCCGGCATCATTGTATCAATCAATTCTTCTTTATCGAGTTGTTGATTTCCCAGATGCGAGAGTATCCTTATTCCAGATAAGGAGTCTAATAATTGTGTAAACCGGGTATTTAATACAGCAGGTGTTTTCAGTTTTCCTATAATGTCTTTAACTAATTGTTCCATTACCTTATCTCGATATCTCATCAACGAGTTGCTGAATATCACTTAATTTGCCATAGGATTTATCCAGATAGCTTTTTAATGCATCAGGATTAAGATTAAGTAATTTAATTACATCAGTTTCTTGCATTGGATCGTAGTCAGTTTCAAGGATCCATTGACGAGAGATTCTTGAGCAGAGACCTATCAAAGTGACAAAGTTTGAATTTCTTCCCTGATAATCAAGATCATGGTGATGTTCAATTGTATCGATGACCTCATAAGGCAACTTCCATTTGTGTGCTAACCATGCGCCTGCTTCATGATGATTGAAATCAATAGTTTCTTTTTCATAATCGATTAAGCGTTTTTCATTATTTTCCAGCGCGATAGCAAATAGTTCAGACATAATATTTGGAAATCTATCAGCCAGGATCAATATTCCTATATTGTGTAACAAACCATATAAATAAAGTTGATTAGGATCGATGGCTTGTTTTGAATCAATATGGTTTGCAAAACCGGTTGCAAGTTCTGCTGTTAAAAATGCACTACACCAATATCGTTTAATGTCAAAGTTTGCGCATTTTTCCGGTTTAAATACGCCGCTCATCGCAAGGCTTAGTGCAAAACCCTTTACCAAATCCAGACCCAGGATATTAATTATTGCTTGCTCTAAAATAGAAACATTCCGACCAAAACCAAAAAATGCAGAATTAGCCACGCCTATTATTTTTGCAGTCAGGGCAGGGTCTTTTTTTATTATTTTTGCAATATCATCCATATCGCTTGTGTCGTCGCTAGAAGCAATAAGAATTTCCTGAGCAACTGAAGGCATAGGCGGTAAGTAGTCGATCTTTTGAATCTCTAGTCTGACACTTGATATTGTTTGTCGTCCTGTCATATCAGAATTCGCCATTATTAGTAATTATTATGTATAGTTGCATAGCCTATATCGGCCGCGATAACTAATACTTAAATTTAATTTTTATTAATGTATTCAATCAAATATCCGTGATATCTAAGTTCATTGTTTACCTGTATCTTACAATCCGTTTACAATGATTGCCT
>CAYMPA010000022.1:0-28218 GCA_964392105.1 uncultured Enterobacteriaceae bacterium | reverse complement strand
TATATATATAGGGATTATTTATTAAATTATTAATAAAATATTATAACTATTTGAATTATCTAATACTTTCTATGCTGCAACGTGGCCATTTTCAGTAATTGTTGATTTAATGACGGTATTTACGGCTTTATCGGCAATATTTGCGACTGGATAATCAACTGTGTAGTGAAGACCACGGCTTTCTTTTCTTTTAAGCGCAGATTCAATGATTAATTCGGCGACAACTGCCAGGTTACGTAGCTCTACCAGATCTTTACTTATTCTGAAATTACCATAGTAATCAGTAATTTCTGATTGTAATAGTTTAATTCTGTGTTGGGCTCGCTGAAGTCTTTTAGTTGTTCTTACGATACCAACGTAGTCCCACATAAATCGTCGGATTTCATCCCAATTATGACTAACAACCACTTCTTCATCTGAATCCGTCACACGACTTTCATCCCATTTGGGGAGTCTCCCGGGCATTTCTGTTGCGGCAAGAGATTGCCGGATATCTTTGTATGCGGTATGAGCAAATACTACACATTCCAATAAGGAGTTACTGGCCATTCGATTTGCACCGTGTAGTCCAGAACAACTGACTTCACCAATGGCATATAGGCCAGATATATCCGTTTGGCCATTTTGTTTAATCATTACGCCACCACAAGTATAGTGTGCTGCTGGAACAACAGGTATAGGCATTGTTGTCATGTCTATACCAAAATCCAGACAACGTTTATTGATAGTAGGAAAGTGCTGTTCAATAAATTTTGCAGATTTGTGCGAAATATCCAGGTAGACACAATCATGACCCAAACGCTTCATTTCATAGTCAATTGCCCTTGCTACAACATCCCTGGGGGCTAATTCCTCGCGCTTGTCATATTGATGCATAAAAGTTTCACCATTTGCCAGAACTAATTTTGCTCCTTCACCTCTTAATGCTTCAGATATAAGAAATGATTTTGCCATTGGGTGATAAAGGCAGGTTGGATGAAACTGGATAAATTCCATATTTGCGATGCGACAACCCGCGCGCCAGGCCATGGCAATTCCATCTCCGGTGCAGCTATCAGGATTACTTGTGTATAGATAGGCTTTACCAGCACCCCCAGTTGCAAGAATGACATTACGAGCACTGATAACCTTGACATTATTATTTATAACATCAAGCACATACGATCCAAGACAACGATTTCCAGGTTTAGCCAGTTTGTGTGTGGTAATTAAATCAACAGCAATATGATGTTCATACAAATCGATATTTGGGTGTTTCCGGACGAGTGATTCAAGTGTTGTCTCAATGGCTTTCCCAGTTGCATCAGCGGCATGAATGATTCGACGGTGGCTATGGCCACCTTCTTTATGCAGATGAAAAGGTGAATTTGTCCCTGATTGCAAATCTGAGAGTGTAAAATCAACACCTAAATCAATAAGCCAATCGATACTTTTATGTGCACGTTCCACAACAAAGCGGACGATATCTGGATCACATAGTCCAACACCTGTGGTTATAGTATCTTCAACATGGGATTCAATTGAATCATGTTCGTCCAGGACAGCAGAGACACCGCCTTGTGCATAGAAAGTAGCACTTTCGCTTAATGCATCTTTGGATAAAACTGCAACATTGGCATGATCTGCGAGTTTTAATGCCAGACTGAGCCCGGCAGCACCACTACCGATAATTAATACGTCATGTTGTTGTTGGTCATGCATCTTGCTTAAGGTAGTATAGCCGTTTTTTTATCTAAGCCTTTGATTGTAGAATAATAGAGGCTATTCGGTAATAATGAATCGAGGCGAAAATGCTCTTTTTAGTACCCCCTTGAGGGGTATTCCTTTTCGAGTTCATTTTGCTGCCCAATTGAGGCGAATAGTTAATCTATATAACGAAATCGCGCAACAAAATGGGTCGAAGAAGGGGCATTTGCAGCAGGTTCACTTATTACCGAACAGCCTCTTAAATATATTGTGCATAGAATCCAATAAAGCATTCTTGCACCGCAATATGCAAAATCATACCACATGAGGGTGGCCCAGATGGCCGATAATGTTACAGATCAGCAATTAATAGAGCGCGTCAAAAATGGCGAAAAGGCGGCTTATGATCTGCTCGTGCTTAAATATCAGCAGCGAATTATTAACCTTGTTTCCAGATTTGTCAGGAACCACAGTGATGCTTTAGATGTCACACAAGAAGCATTTATAAAGGCATATCGGGCCTTACCAAAGTTTCGTGGAGATAGTGCTTTTTATACATGGCTTTATCGAATTGCCGTAAATACAGCAAAAAATTACCTTGCTGTACAATCTCGCAGACCGGCAGAAAGTGATCATGATGTCTCTGAGATTGAACAAATTGAGGGTAATAGCGCTCTAAAAGAACAGGCAACACCTGAAAATTTATTGCTGAAAGATGAATTACAGGCAACAGTCCTGAAAGCTATCGAAAATCTACCTGAAGATTTAAGATCGGCAATAATGTTTCGAGAAGTTGAAGGGCTGAGTTATGAAGAAATTGCAACAGTGATGGAATGTCCTATCGGCACTGTAAGGTCGAGGATATTTCGTGCGCGTGAAGCTATTGATAATGAAATGAGACCATTGTTGGAAAATTGAGATACAGGCAAAATATTATGAGTGAATTTAATAATGAACAGCTTTCGGCATTTATAGATGGCGAACAAGATAATGTTCACACAGGGACATTAGACAAGCTAATCAATGATCATTGTATAAAAGATACCTGGTCTCGCTATCATCTAATTGGTGACTGTCTACGTGGTCATTTACCAGAAAAAATTTCCAATCACGTTTCAACACATGTTAGTAATACACTCCGCGATGAACCCACAGTTCTTACTCCACAAACAACAAAAAGATTATATATAAAACCCATTGCTGGTTTTGCCATTGCAGCTTCTGTCGCTATGGTTGCAGTATTTAGCGTTCAACGCAGCAATGAGATTAATTCCTCTGATGTGCCAACAATTGCTGCAATTCAAGTCAATACAACAGCATCTCAACCTCAGTCATTCAGCTTCCCGGACACCCATATTTTACCGGCTGCAGTTAAAAAATCAGATACCCCTGAGTCAGTAGCAAACCAACGTCTTAATAAATATTTAATGAATCACAACGAATATCGTAGTAATGGCAGCATGAATGGTATTCTGCCTTATGTCAGGATTGTTACGATTGAATTACAGGAATGATGATCCTAGATTCCTCAGTTGGCAGCTTTTTTACTCCTGCAAAAGCTGCATACACACCATCCGTGGTGATAACCGGCCTTGAATCATGACCATATATTTAATAGTAACCTGTAACAACCTGTTAGGTGATCAGCTAAAACCCTTGCGTAGAATGGCTGGTTTTTGCTCCTGCAAAACCAGCATACAGTACGTCCTGTACATAACTATGCGCGGCTTGCATGCGGCACTTCCCTGTGCCGCACCCCTGCAGGGCGGCTT
The DNA here is from genome assembly GCA_964392105.1 of uncultured Enterobacteriaceae bacterium. GTDB lineage: Bacteria > Pseudomonadota > Gammaproteobacteria > Eutrophobiales > Eutrophobiaceae > UBA7359. The sequence goes on along the minus strand of CAYMPA010000022.1, from coordinate 24,760 downwards.
GCAACCGTGCAAATCGGCTGTCCTGCCGATTTGTCTAGTCGGCGAACTGACCCTGATAAACGCACACTAAAACGAGTCCAACTGAGGATTCCAGGATAATTAATTGAAATATCAATTTTTACTTGTTTTGATCATGTTCCTTTTCGGGAGTGTTACTCCTGTTTATTCCGGGAATGTAACACCTGATCCACAGGTATTAATTGATGAAATGTCAAAAGCAAGTCGGGAACTAAATTATGATGGTGTTTTTGTTTATCGCCTCGGTAAACAAATAGACACTATGAGAATTATCCACAAATCAGGCGGAGAGGGTGTTTATGAACGACTGATCTCACTAACGGGTTATGCAAGAGAAGTTATTCGAGATAAAGATCAAGTCAGATGTTTTTTCCCGGATAATAAGGCAGTTGTTGTTGAGAAAAGCAGATCAGGTGAATTAATTTCAACTTATTTACCTAATCCCATCCAATCAATTTCTGAATTTTATGTTTTTGAAATTGCAGGTGAAGATCGTATAGCTGGTTTGGACGCGTGGATAGTTAATATCAGGCCAATTGATAAATATCGTTATGGTTACCAGCTTTGGATTGATAAAGAATCCAGACTTTTACTTAAATCTGAACTCAAGAATCAGTTGGGTGTAACACTCGAACAAATTATTTTTACACAACTGAGTATACTTGAAGATATCGATGATGCCTTATTACAACCAGCAGTATCTGGTAAAGATTACACCTGGTATAACAATGTAATAAATGTAAGCCTGGAAGTAAATAATAGTGATAAACAATGGAAGGTGACATGGATGCCAGCAGGTTTCAGTATGAGCGATCATGCGAAAGAACCTATGATGAGAAGTCAAATACCAGTAGAACATCTTATTTATTCTGATGGACTTGCTATGGTGTCAATTTTTGTAGAGAAAATTAATCAACAACCAAATGCAGATACAGGCCCGTCTAATTTTGGTGGTGTTAATGCCTACGCAACTCATACCGATGGATATCAAATTACAGCAGTGGGTGAAGTGCCTAAAACTACCGTAAAATTAATGGCGGATTCTGTACAATCATTTCATTAATTCTTTCTTTTATTATCTTCTATACGTAGTTTGTTTTAAAATGACATAGTATTAATGTCATATATTAGTTAGATAAAATCTATCACGGAATATAAAAATAATGAATCAAAAATTGTTTAAAGCAGTTTGTATTTTATTCGTTCTTGGACATGCTGGGCCCATACATGCGCAGCACACCCTGCCTGATTTTACCGAGCTTGTTAATAATAATTCTGCAGCTGTGGTAAATATTAGTACCAGTATGAAAAATTCAGATTTGGGAGGGTTGCCACCAGGCTACAATCTGCCTGATATTCCTGAAAACAGTCCATTTTATGAATTTTTCAAAAAATATTTTGGAGAGATACCTGAAGGACATGGGCCATCACAAGAACGATCATCATTAGGATCCGGTTTCATAATTTCTCAAGATGGATATGTTATTACTAATCATCATGTGGTGAAAAATGCAGAAGAGATTATTGTTAGATTAAATGATCGACGTGAATTTATTGCTGAATTAATTGGTTCAGATGAGCGAAGTGATATAGCTGTATTAAAACTGGATGCTTCAAATTTACCTGTATTGAAAATTGGAGATTCGTCTAATCTAAATGTTGGGGAATGGGTCTTGGCCATCGGTTCACCCTTTGGTTTTGACCATTCAGTTACAGCTGGAATTATCAGCGCTATAGGTCGCAGTTTGCCAAATGAAAATTATGTTCCATTTATCCAGACTGACGTTGCGATTAATCCAGGTAATTCCGGTGGTCCTTTGTTCAATCTGGATGGAGAAGTCATAGGTGTAAATTCACAAATATATAGTCGAACTGGTGGGTTTATGGGATTGTCCTTTGCTGTACCAGTGAATGTTGTCAAAAATGTATATAAACAATTAAGAGAAAATGGACGTGTTACCAGAGGATGGTTAGGTGTATTAATACAGGATGTCACGCGTGAATTAGCTGAATCTTTTGATATGGAGCACCCTCATGGCGCATTGATTGCAAAGGTTTTGCCGGATGGGCCGGCAGAAAAGGCTGGGATAGAAGTTGGTGATATCATTGTTAATTTCAATGGCGAAAAAGTCAGTTTTTCTTCCGATTTACCACCTTTAGTTGGAGCAACATCAGTTGATAGTGTTGTGTCTGTTGACATAATTCGCCGATCAAAACATAAAACAATTCAGGTCAAGATTTCTGAACTACCGACAAACGGTGAAGTAATTGCCAGAAGTACAAGCGATAAATCAGGCCCTGATGAAAATTCTTTAAATATTATCGCCAAAGATTTAACAAAAGATCAGAAAAAAGAACTCGATATTGATGAACATGGTGTTTTAGTTGAAGACATTGGAGCAGGACCTGCCCAAAAAGCAGGTATTCGACAGGGGGATGTGATCCTTCTTATTAATAATACTAAAATTAAAGATGCTTCCCACTTTAATAATTTAATGAAGGATTTGCCAAAAGGGCGTTCTATACCGGTATTAATTCAACGACAAGGTGGACCAATATTTCTTGCTCTAAAGATTGATGAATAATACTAAAGGCTATCTCTATAAGTACACTTTTTTAGCGATTGTGGTGTCGGCTCGGCAACTGCTCGGTCTTCGTTCCCGACGCGACTCAACCACTCACACACCCCTCAAGTGGGCTATTTTCAGTACCCCCTTGAGGGGTATACCGAGGGCAATGCCGGTTTTGCACGACTGCATGGATGCAGGACGACTCTAAGGATGGAGGAGGTAGAGAATGTCTGGAACACATTCCCGAGGTAGAGCGACACAGGGAGTCAAAGCCGAGGAGCAAAAAACCGGCCACGATAAAATTACTACTTATAGAGGCACCTTAAATTGGAATTGACGGTATATTCCAGGGCAGAATGTCATTTATGTGAAGAGATGCTTGATGGTTTGATGAATTGGCAAAAACGTTTTAATTTCAAGGTAAAAATTGTAGATATTGACCAGGATTCATCTTTAACAGATCGCTTTGCTACCCGTATTCCCGTACTTGCTGCGGGTGATATTGAAATCTGCCAGTATCATATTGATGAAAATGCACTTTTGGAATTTTTCATAAACAAAGATTAGTATTTATTTCAGAATTAATTCTCGATACTCATTTATGGCATGGGTTAGCCTGCATATTGCACGTGTGCGCAAAATATTGAGCCAAAAGTTACTTTATATATGAATCTCAGTGTTTTTTAATAAAATACAGTTTTTAATAACCTATTGCTTGGCGAGCCGAAGCACATGGACGTGCTGAATGTCGTGTTTGCAGGATGCAAATACACGACCTCACTTGTTCTGGCACGTTATGCACGCACATGCTCCCTTCACCAGATGGCTCCATGGATGGAGCCAGTAGAGCGATGCAGGAAGCCAAAGCCGAGCTACGGCTATGATTTCGGTCACGAGCATGTGCATAACGCGCCAACCCAGCGTGATTATCTCACCAACATGTGCAATATGCAGGCAAAATCGGATAGAATCGCGCCTTTTGCAGAATACCAGTTCAATATCATCATAAGTAACGCTATCAATGCAGCATATACGTAATTTCTCAATTATTGCTCATATCGACCACGGAAAATCGACCCTGGCCGATCGGTTTATACAAATATGTGGCGCCTTAACTGAACGAGAGATGTCTGAACAAGTATTAGATTCGATGGATATTGAGCGTGAACGCGGTATTACAATCAAGGCCCAGAGTGTCACTCTTTATTATGAAGCAAATAATGGTGAGCAGTATCAATTAAATATAATTGACACTCCTGGACATGTTGATTTTAGTTATGAAGTATCACGATCATTATCCGCATGCGAAGGTGCTTTACTAGTAGTCGACGCAGCACAAGGTGTTGAAGCCCAAAGTGTCGCAAATTGTCTTACTGCAATTGATAACAACGTTGATGTGTTGCCTGTATTAAACAAAATTGATTTGCCTTCAGCAGAACCCGAACGTGTTATTAATGAAATTGAAGAAATAATCGGTATTGATGCACAACATGCTTTGCGAGTAAGTGCTAAATCGGGAGAAGGAGTTAAAGAACTATTAGAAGAAATAGTAAAACAAATTCCGCCTCCTGGCGGGAATTGTGAAGGGCCACTTAAGGCACTAATAATTGATTCCTGGTTTGATAATTACCTTGGCGTAGTATCGCTTGTCAGGATCGTTGATGGTCACCTTGAAGTAGGCAAGAAGATTAAGGTAATGTCCACAGGCAGGGATTTTCTTGTGGATCAAGTTGGTATATTTACACCAAAACGCAATCCTAAAGATGCACTTACAACAGGTGAGGTGGGTTATGTAGTTGCAGGCATCAAGGATATAGATGGGGCTCCAGTTGGTGATACATTGACCCTTGCCGATGTCCCTGCTACAGAACCATTGCCCGGATTTCAAACAATTAAACCACGTGTATTTTCGGGTTTATTTCCGGTAGATTCAGCTGATTATGAATCTTTCAGGGAAGCCTTGGCTAAACTTCGACTGAATGATGCTGCATTACACTATGAACCAGAAACCTCACAAGCCCTTGGTTTTGGATTTCGTTGTGGGTTCCTGGGTATGTTGCACATGGAGATTATTCAGGAGCGTTTGGAGCGAGAATACAATCTTGCGCTAATAACAACGGCTCCAACAGTAATCTATGAAGTATTTACAACTAATAATGAAGTAATCAGTATTGATAATCCTGCTAAACTTCCACCAGCAAATAAAGTTATCGATATTCGTGAACCTATAATTACAGCAGACATACTCGTACCTCAAGAATATCTGGGGAATGTAATTGCTTTATGTATTGAAAAGCGCGGTACTCAAAAAAAGATGCAATATTTAGGTAATCAAATATCATTATCATTTGATATGCCAATGAGTGAAGTGGTACTGGATTTTTTTGATCGACTCAAGTCTGTTAGTAGAGGCTTTGCATCTTTTGATTATAATTTTAGTCATTTTGAACCGGCTAAATTGGTTAAACTCGATATTCTTATAAATAATGAACGTGTAGATGCACTTTCTTGCATAGTACATCAGGATTTGTCACAGACAAGAGGTCGTGAACTAACTGAGAAGATGAAAGAATTTATTCCACGCCAGATGTATGAAGTGGCTATTCAGGCAGCCATCGGTTCAAAAATATTAGCAAGGCAGACAGTGAAGGCCATGAGGAAAAATGTTACTGCTAAATGTTATGGTGGTGATATAACTCGTAAACGTAAATTACTTGAAAAGCAAAAAGCCGGGAAAAAACGGATGAAACAGTTTGGTTCAGTAGAGATACCACAAGCCGCTTTTATGGCAATTCTTCATGTGGGGAAAGACAAATCCTAGATTCCTTAGTTGATCGATCTTGAATTATGACGATGAGTTTTAAAATAGCTGCTTATAATGTGTTTGGTTTCCAGTCATTGGGTAAATTAATCTACACATTCGATTGTACGTTTTTTAGTTCCACTTGCTTAACAGCAAAAGTCTTACGTAGAATCGTCGCTTTGGACTCCTGTCCTCTCGCGATATACACTCCTTCCATGGAGATAACTATGCACGGCTTTTTAGTTGGCGCAATTGAACCTAATAAACGCACACTTAACATGCCGTTCATTATAAACATTTCACGGTGCAAATGTGTTCAACTAAGGATTTTAGGATAAATGAATTTTGATTTTTCAGCATTGTTAGTATTTTTAACATTTGGGAGCGGACTAATTTGGCTATTTGATAGTCTTGTTTTTGCACCAGGACGTAACAATCGCAGTGAAATTAATACTGATTCTGGTGAAACAGATAAGCCCGGTTTGCCACTTATTGTTGATTATGCAAAATCATTTTTTCCTATCTTTCTGATAGTGTTAATTCTTCGTTCATTCATATTCGAACCCTTTAAAATCCCATCAGCATCAATGATGCCAACATTATTAATAGGTGATTTCATTCTGGTTAATAAGTATGACTATGGTGTTCGACTGCCTGTTTTACATAACATAATTGTCAAAAATAAAACGCCTGAAAGAGGTGATATTGTTGTATTTCGTTATCCAGAGGACCCGAGTATTCCATTTATTAAACGCGTTGTTGGTTTACCAGGCGATAAAATTTCTTATTATAATAAAAGTCTATATATCAATGATATATCGGTTACGCAGGTTTTAAATGGACGCTATAATGCTCATGGAGCAGGTATTATGATGGACGGAGTATCATTAAGAATAGAAAATTTGGGTGATATTGAGCATGAAATATTGATTTCTCCTGATAGACGCTCTCAAGAGCTTGAAACAAGGGTTCCGGAAGGTCATTATTTTGTCCTGGGTGATAACAGGGATAATAGTAAAGACAGTCGGTTTTGGGGGTTTGTACCAGATGAGAATCTCGTTGGACGTGCTTTTTTGATCTGGATGAATTGGGATAGTAAAAATGGTGGTGTGGATTTCGCTCGAATTGGTACAATTATCAAATAAATTCAGAATTATACAGGGGGCATTATGAAACACATATCTCAACGCCAGGGAGGCATGACAGCACTTGGCATTTTTATAATACTAGGTATGTTAGCTTGTTTTGTCCTATTCGGTTTAACCGCATTCCCTTTATACAATGAATATATAACTGTTAAAAGTGCTATGCAATCTGTATTAGGCAAAACCCCTAAGGACAGAAAAACAACAAAACAGGTTAGAAAAATATTTCTCAGAAATGTAGAACTAAATAATGTTGAGAGATTTACAGATCAATCGGTAAAAGAATTAGTCAATGTTAAAAAGTCAAAAGATGGTAAGAAAAGATACCTGAACGTAAAATACCAGGCTACAAATAAACTTTTTAGTAATATCTTTCTCATGATGGATGTCGATGAAACGATTGAATTAACCGGGAAGGTACCAGAATAAGTAATTTACTTAGTTACAAATTCAATGATAATGATTTGTTAGAGAGAGCTCTAACTCATCGAAGTATCGGGAATAATAATAATGAACGGCTTGAGTATTTGGGAGATGCAATATTAGGATTTGTTATTGCCGATATCATTTATAAAAAGTTTCCAAAGGCATCTGAGGGTGAATTAACAAGATTGCGGGCGTCTTTGGTTAAAGGAGAAAAACTTGCCGAAATCGGTAGAGATATCCAACTGGCAAATGAAATAAAGCTCGGCACAGGTGAATTAAAAAGCGGGGGTTGGCGCCGCGATTCTATTTTAGCTAATACTCTTGAAGCCTTGATCGGGGCAGTCTACCTTGATTCCGATATTGAATCATGTCGTAACGTAATTCTTAATCTATATCAGTCTCATCTTGAAAATATCGATCCAGCAGATATTAAAAAAGATGCAAAGTCAAGATTACAGGAATACCTTCAATCTCGAAAACATAATATCCCTGATTATGAAATAATTGATGAACATGGTTCATCACACCAACCGGAATTTACAGTGTCATGTAAAATTGATTTATTTGATGAAGCTGTAATTGCGAAAGGTAAGAGTAAGCGAAGAGCAGAACAAGCTGTAGCAGAAAAAATCATCGCCATATTGGAATCCAGAAAGTAAGCAATTAATTCATTCAAATGAACGAATTTCAAACAGGATATGTGAGCATTATCGGTCGCCCTAATGTTGGTAAGTCCACCTTACTAAACCATATAATAGACCAAAAACTCAGCATCGTATCCAGAAAGCCACAAACAACACGTTGGAACCTTCAAGGCATAAAAACTTCATCAGACTCTCAGGTTATTTTCATTGATACACCCGGCTTACAAAAACAACCCAGACTAGCCTTGAATAGGCACATGAATAGAGAAGTATCTAATTCACTAAATTATATAGATGTAATTTTATTTGTTATTGAAGCATTAAAGTGGAATGAGCTGGATGAAAATGTAATGACATTAATAAACAACGCATCAAAAATAAAATTATTTTTGGTGATTAATAAAGTCGATAAAATATCGGATAAAAATGAACTGTTGTCTTTTATTAATACTGTTTCAAATAAAACCAATATCAAAGAAGTGATTCCTGTGTCAGCTATCAAGGGAACAGGTCTTAAAGAATTAGAATCATTAATAACAAAAAACTTACCTGTAGGTCCTCCATTATTTTCAGAAGAGCAAGTTACAGATCGTAGTGAGCGATTCTTTGCTGCTGAATTTATTCGTGAAAAATTAATTTCGCGTTTAAGTGATGAATTACCTTATCGCTTATCCATAACGATTGATGAATTTAATGAAAACAACAACGTTGTCCATATCCATGCCTGTATCTGGGTTGAAAAACAAGGGCAAAAATCAATAGTAATCGGAAAAGAAGGAAAAGTGCTAAAAGCAGCAGGAAAAGCAGCCAGACAGGATCTTGAAGGGTTATTTGATAAAAAAGTAAATTTAAAAACATGGGTCAAGGTTAAAAATAAATGGACAGACTCAGAACAGGCGTTAAAACAATTTGGTTATTTTAAATAGGGCACCCAATAGATAATTGAAGTTTTAATGAAAACTGTACTTACTCCATGCTATGTATTACACCGTAGAGATTATCGTGAAAGCAGTCTTATCCTGGAGATATTTTCAAGAGAATTTGGCCGTGTAAGTCTTGTTGCTAAAGGGGTGAAGCGAAATAATAAACAACAAGGAATAAATTATAATCTTTATCAAAAGTTACTTATATCATGGGTAGCCAAATCTGAATTAGGTACGTTAATCGATGTTGAACTGGCATCTTTGATGGGTTCATTAAAACCGAAACAAATGATGACTGGTTTTTATATGAATGAAATCACACTAAGATTACTCCACAAACATGAACCACACACAGAATTATTCGATTCTTACGACACAACGATTAATAAATTATTAAATGATGAATCCGAACAGACATTATTACGCTATTTTGAAAAAACATTATTACAGTCACTTGGTTATGGTCTGGTCCTTGATCACGATGTACAAACAGGTGAGAGCATAGTTGCCGAAGAAGATTATTATTATAAATTTGACTTTGGTCCTTCTTCAGAAACTAACGATACCAGATCAGGCATTAAAATATCGGGAAAGACATTAATTGAACTCGATAAAGAGGCATTGTTAAACACCAGGAATATAAATGAAGCAAAAATACTATTGAGATCCAGTCTTAATCAATACCTGGGAAGTAAACCTTTGGCTAGTCGGCAACTTTATCAGGCATATATCAAAAACAAAAAAGTAGTTTGATATACCTGTTTATCGATTGCCGTTAAAATAGTATGTATTTATAAATTCAGGAATTACTACAAATGTTACTCGGCGTAAATATCGATCATATAGCAACACTTCGTCAGGCACGGGGAACTCGATATCCTGATCCTGTAAGTGCTGCACATCTTGCAGAACAGGCTGGTGCAGATTCAATTACGATACATTTGCGTGAAGATCGACGCCATATCCAGGAACGGGATGTTCGGATATTAAAAGAAACCTTATTAACGCCGATGAATCTGGAAATGGCGTTAACAGAAGAGATGTTATCTATAGCCGAGTCAATAAAGCCAAAGTTTTGCTGCTTGGTTCCTGAGAAACGTGAAGAACTGACGACAGAAGGTGGTCTGGATGTAAAAAGCCAATTATCACGAATCAAAGAGTATTGTTCGCGATTAAATGAAGCAGGAATTAGGGTCTCTCTATTTATCGATGCAGATGAAGAGCAAATACAGGCTGCAGCAGATTCTTCAGCGCCTTATATCGAGATTCACACCGGACATTATGCCGACGCTATTGATGATATAAGCATGAAGGAAGAACTAAACAAGATTATCAAATCAGTCGAATTTGCCTCTAAAGCGGGGACCAAAGTTAATGCAGGCCATGGTTTGAGCTATGCAAATGTGATGCAGATAGCTGCAATTCCTGAAATACTGGAATTAAATATTGGACATAGTATTATCTCCCGCGCTGTTTTTACCGGTTTACCGGAGGCAGTCAGAGAAATGAAAAGACTGATTAGTGAGTCAGTTTCTTCATCATACTAGCCTGGTTCAAAACACCCTTAACTTTTTTATTGCATATCCAGATGTCAGATCAACACGCCCAAACAGAAAAACGCCGTACCTTTGCCATAATTTCGCACCCGGACGCCGGTAAGACTACAGTCACCGAGCAATTGTTATTGTTTGGTGGTGCAATCCAGATGGCAGGGACAGTTAAAGCAAGAAAGTCTGCTCGTCATGCAACATCTGACTGGATGCAAATGGAAAAGGAAAGAGGTATCTCGGTGACCAGTTCGGTAATGCAATTTGAATACAACAGTATAATTGTTAATTTATTAGATACACCGGGGCATGCTGACTTCTCTGAAGATACCTACCGTACATTAACCGCCGTTGACTCTGCTTTAATGGTGATTGACGTTGCCAAAGGTGTTGAACAACGAACAATCAAATTGATGGAAGTTTGTCGTTTACGGGATACCCCTATTATTACTTTTATTAATAAGCTGGATCGCGAAGGCAAGGGACCGATTGATCTTTTAGATGAGATTGAAACAGAGTTGGGAATTAAGTGCGTACCATTTACCTGGCCAATTGGTATGGGATCAAGACTAACAGGTATCTATAATCTGCTTGATGATTCTATACGCATTTACGATAAACAAGATGAAAATAATCATGGAAAGATCATAAAAGGTGTACATAGCGAAGAAGCGAAAAGTGTATTAGGTGATCATCTTGGCCATATAGACGAAGAAATAGAATTAATACAAGGCGTTTACGAAAAATTTAATAAAACCGAATTTTTATCAGGCCATATTACACCGGTATTTTTCGGATCAGCATTACATAATTTCGGGATAGCAGAATTCCTGGATTGTTTAATTGAACATGCACCGGGCCCACAAGTGCGTGCTTCTGAAGAGCGTGAAGTTGATCCAAAGGAAGAAAAACTCAGTGGCTTTGTTTTCAAGATTCAGGCAAATATGGATCCTGCACATCGGGATAGAATTGCATTTCTTAGAATATGTTCTGGAAGTTACCAACGAGGCATGAAAATGCATCATGTGAGACTGGGTCGTGATGTTCAGATTTCCAATGCACTAACCTTTATGGCCGGTAATCGTAGGCAGGCAGAAGAAGCATGGTCAGGTGATGTCATTGGTTTGCATAATCATGGAACGATTCAGGTAGGTGATACGTTTACACAGGGTGAAAAGTTAAATTTCACTGGTATTCCTCATTTTGCACCCGAATTATTCAGACGTGTTCAATTACGTGATCCACTGAAGTTAAAGGCATTACAAAAAGGCTTAATACAATTGGGTGAAGAGGGTGCAACGCAAGTATTTAGACCAATTAATCGTAATGATTTGATCCTGGGAGCAGTAGGCGTCCTTCAGTTTGATGTTGTTGCCTGGCGTTTAAAAGAGGAATATGGCGTTGAATGTTCTTACGACAATGTCCCTATTATGGCTGCACGCTGGATCGAATGTGAAGATAATAAAATATTGGATGAATTTCGTAAAAAAGTCAGTGATAACATAGCACTCGATGGAGGCGATCATTTGACTTATTTGGCACCATCCCTGGTAAATCTGAATTTAACAATAGAACGCTGGCCTGACATAACATTTCATGCGACGCGGGAACATTAGAAATTACGGTTCATTTTCCAGGTTTCCTAATAGACAATTGTATAATAATAAACTGTCAGGCAAGGTCTGGAGTTTCATAACTAAACGCTTTTCTCTGTGATCTCTGTGGCTAAAAACAAAAAATCACAACTTTTCATTTTCCTCAGAGGCTTTAACTTTACTTTCCTGATTTTCTCTATCTGAGCTGTAATTTGGAATATTTCGATTGATATCTGTTTTATCATCATCAACATCACTGTTTTGTAAGGGTCTTACTGAGGCCGTATTAGGGTTTATCTGAGTGATTTCGTTGTCTCTTTCTTGTTCATTAAATGTAACGTTGTCAGATGATTTAATTGTCTCAACTTGCGCAGATTCAATATTCTGATTCGTGTCGTTAGATTTACTATTTTCTGCCAGGTTAGTATTTGTTTCGTTTTTAATTTCGGTATTTACTTTCTCTTGTTTGCGTCTACGACCACCACGCCTACCACGTCTGGAACCAGAACTGCGTTTCGCGGAATCAGCTTTCACAGTATTATCAGGTTGATCCTTATCACGGTCATCCCGTTTATTTCTACGTCTTTGTCGATCGCCTGATTTAGTATTACGTCTTTGTCGATTGCGATTAGATTCATTATCACGAATATTCTGTCGATGCTGTCGATGCTTATTGTTTCGTTTGTTATCGTTCGATTTAGAACCAGCCTTGTTATTTTCTTCTGGAACCCCGAATAAATTGCCAAATAGTCTTGCTATCAAACCCTTGGTTTTATTTTGATTTCCCGCAGTGGTAGGAGCAGGTGTTTTAGGCACAAACTGTTTAACAGCAGGTTTTTCGATAGAAGGTCTTTTTTGGCTGCTTATAAGTTCATTATTTAGGTTGTTTTTTTCCTCAGACTGAATTTGATAACTCGCTTGTTGGTTCTCATTATGTTTGGCTTCAGACAATCGTATGCGTTGCACGGAATATTGAGGTGTCACCATTGATGGATCAGGAATAACAAGAATTTCAACATCCAGACGGTGCTGGGTTTCACTTATTGGTTGTCGTTTTTCATTAAGTAAGAATGTTGCTGCATCAATAGGAACTCGAACAACAACCTTGGCCGTCATATCCTTCATCGCTTCTTCTTCAATAATGCGCAAGATTGAAAGTGCTAATGATTCTACATCGCGAATGGTTCCCTGGCCGTCACAACGTGGGCAGGGGATGTGGCTGGATTCGCCTAATGAAGGTCTTAACCGTTGTCGTGACATCTCAAGCAGACCAAATCGAGAGATTCTGCCGACCTGAACGCGTGCTCGATCCATACGTAAACTTTCTCGCATAGCATTTTCAACTTCGCGTTGGTTTCGCGTATTTAACATATCAATAAAATCTATAACAATGAGACCACCGATATCACGAAGACGAAGCTGCCGTCCTATTTCTTCAGCGGCTTCCAAATTTGTATTTAATGCAGTTTCTTCAATATCGCTTCCTTTTGTTGCTCTTGCTGAATTGATATCAATAGAAATTAATGCTTCAGTATGGTCTATGATGACAGCACCACCTGATGGTAACCGGACCTCTCTGGAAAATGCTGATTCAATCTGATATTCAATCTGATATCTAGTGAATAGAGGATCGCTGTCTTTATAGAGTTTAAGTTTTTCCAGATTATGTGGCATAACCTGGCTCATAAAGTCATAACATCTTTTATGGACTTCAGCATCATCAATCCATATTTCATTAATATCTTTTCGTAGGTAATCACGGATTGCACGGATAATGACCTCACTTTCCTGATAGATCAGAAAAGGAGATGGACGTTGTTCTGCGGCAGTACTAATCGCTCCCCAGAGTTGAGATAAATAATCCAAATCCCATTGGAGTTCTTCTGAAGATTTACCAACACCCGCTGTTCTCAAGATTAACCCCATACCTTCGGGGACTTCAAGGCCGCTCATGGCATCGCGGGCTTCTGAACGGTCACTGCCCTCTATTTGTCGAGATACACCACCTGCACGCGGATTATTAGGCATAAGTACAAGATACCGGCCGGCCAGACTCACGAACGTTGTTAATGCAGCACCTTTATTTCCGCGCTCCTCTTTTTCAATTTGAATGATAAATTCCTGTCCTTCATCGATCGCATCATTAATGCTTATACGACCAGTTCGTGGTTTATCAGCTTGTTCAGGTTTAAACAGGGAACGTGCAATTTCCTTGAAGGATAAAAAACCGTGACGTTCTGCACCATAGTCTACGAATGCGGCTTCCAGACTCGGTTCAATTCGAACAACGCGGCCTTTATAGATGTTGGATTTTTTTTGCTCGCGGGCGGTTGATTCTATATCGAGATCGTATAATCGTTGTCCGTCTACAAGTGCGACACGCACCTCTTCTGGCTGAGTTGCGTTAATCAGCATACGTTTCATTACTGTAATTCCTTAAGCTTCGCTCTACCTTCGCAGCACGGCTATAACTATCATCTATATTAAATGATGTTGCCATGCGCCGGGAGCGCGGCCATTTATTTTTTGCTCATTTTGTTTGGGTTGAGCAATATACAACCCTGTGCCTGTGTTAATTCATTTTAGGAACTTCCGAAAATGCCTTATTTTGTTCGCCTCGTCCTTGAGGCTCACCCCTCAAGGGAGTGCCTAGGTCCTTACTCTCACAAAAACTATTCTATTTTCAGAAGTTCCTTCATATGTTCGTAAACTACGAACACTATATTTTGCTCTATCCACAGAACATCGCCTGTATCACTATCGGGTCAAAATTCTACTGTTATAAATACCAAGACTGCATTAGTCTCGTAGTGTTCTCTTTTTGAATGATACTCTTAGCTTTTATCATTCTGACCATCGTATGACCAAACCATAATGTGCGTTGCACCAGTTTTGTGCATGGGAGTTCATGCTTAACCACTGTGACAGGTCTTAACCTGAACGCTTGGTTTGTGACACCTAATATAACAATCTTGTCGGCCTGCAGCAATAATATGGGAGAGAAATGAACCAAAATCGTTCAAAAAAAATCAAATCAAAACAAATAGTTATACCTGAAGATAATGAAGGGCAACGTATCGACAATTTTCTCATCCGCTATTTTGGAAATATACCAAAATCACGCATTTATCAAATGCTGCGAAAAGGAGAAGTTCGTATTAATCGTGGTCGTGTAAAACAAACCTATAAATTGATAAAAGGAGATATACTTCGACTACCTCCGGTATATCTGGATGAACGTGATTCAAGTACACCCGCACGTTATCTTCAACAGAAAATATCCGATTCCATTATTTTTGAAGATGATGAATTAATTATTATAAATAAGCCTTCGGGAATTGTTGTCCACAGTGGCAGTGGTCAAACTCATGGTGTAATAGAAGCCTTTCGTTCAATAGGTGGAGAATATGAAAAATTAGAACTTGTACATCGGCTAGACAAAGATACTTCCGGCTGTCTGATCCTGGCCAAAAATATCCCTGTATTGAGGCAGTTACATGTCGCCATAAAAAATGAAGAAGTCAAAAAATCGTATAGTGCCTTGCTGGCAGGACGATTAAATAAAAAGAAATGGACTGTAAATAACCCGTTGAGTAAAAACATAATTCGTTCTGGCGAGCGTATTGTGACAATTGATGAAAGAGGAAAGTCAGCAGTAACTATTTTTTTTCGTGAGCGTAAATTTGTTTTTGCTTCACTGGTTAATATTGATTTGATTACTGGACGTACACATCAAATCCGGGTGCACAGTGCTTCCATAGGGCACCCTGTTATAGGTGATACGAAATATGGTGATCGCGCGATAAATAGCGAGTTCAAAAAATTGGGATTAAAACGCATGTTTTTACATGCAAAATCATTAACATTCAGATCACCAGCAAGCGAGAAAAAAATCACTGTTAAAGCACCACTTGAAAAGGATTTAATAGAACTCCTTGAAAAACTAGGTACCAAATAACTATGGAAATCTAAAATCAATATAAATTTCACAATTCTTAACACACATATTCATACACAGTTTGTTAAACTATACGCATCAAAATTAATTATCGTATTAAAATATCAAGAATACATATATGACTGATACTGCAAAAGAAACTAATTCAGAAAAATTTGAACAATCCCTTGTCAATGAACTTGCCAGGGAGGTACTAAATGAACAGCGTCGAAACCGACGTTGGGGGATATTCTTCAAAATCCTGTTGGCATTGTATTTATTTGCATTTTTAATCATATATATTGTCGAAAATGCCGAAACAGGTGGTTTCGGCAGTGAAAAGCATACTGCACTAATTGAAATTAATGGTGTAATTGCTGCAGATACGGAAGCCAGAGCAGACTACATCGTCACAGGCTTGAGAAAGGCTTTTGAAGATAAAAATACTCAAGGTGTTATTTTACGAATCAATAGTCCTGGTGGCAGTCCAGTTCAGGCTGGTTATGTAAATGATGAAATTAAACGACTTCGAGAGAAGTATCCAGAGATCCCGCTTTATGCAGTAATCAGTGATGTATGTGCATCAGGTGGTTATTACATAGCTGCTGCCGCGGATAAAATTTATGCTAATAAGGCCAGTATTGTTGGATCGATCGGTGTCATTATGGCTGGATTTGGATTTGTTGATGCTATAGAAAAACTGGGGGTTGAACGTCGACTCTTACATGCAGGCGAACACAAGGGGTTTATGGACCCTTTTCGACCACGAAAACTGGATGAAGAAGGTCACGTGCAAGGACTTCTGGATGAAATTCACCAACAATTCATCGATATAGTTAAAGACGGTCGGGGTGATCGACTTATAAATGATGAAAAGCTATTTTCAGGACTTATCTGGTCTGGACAGGAGTCGATTAAACTTGGATTAGTGGATGAATTAGCCAGCGCGAGTGAAGTCGCCCGTGATGTTATCGGCGCTGAAGATATTGTTGATTATACAAAAAGAGAAAATTATCTGGACCGGTTCGCGAAACAGATGGGCTCAGCAATGCTTCGAAGTCTAAATGGATCATTAAATCTCCAATAAATTGTAGTTGTTCAAATTCGTTCTGACATAAGATTGTCTAAAGTTTCGATATAAGCTGGCACGCTGTATTTCCAGAAAGGTATAGCCCCGTATGCCTTGCC
This sequence comes from uncultured Enterobacteriaceae bacterium, assembly GCA_964392105.1. GTDB lineage: Bacteria > Pseudomonadota > Gammaproteobacteria > Eutrophobiales > Eutrophobiaceae > UBA7359. Next base: position 7,964 of record CAYMPA010000022.1, on the reverse strand, counting down.
GGGTTGTGAGGCAGCGCCAGCGCAAAAATCACAGGGATGTGATTTTTAGCTCACTGGTTCAGGTACCTCGGTATCCACTTGAGGGGTGTGAATCCTGTGAGCGGCACGTTGCTGCAACGAATAACACGGGAAACCGCCAGGTCAAGGCATTCGGGGAAAAGTTCTTTTGCCTGCTTTTACAAGGCGAAACCCTGTCTTCAAAAATACGTGATACTTTTGTTAAAGCAGCCTGTTATAAAAATAGGCAGGTTCTGAAATATATTGTAGTGCTGAACAAGACCGGTTTTTTGTGTTGTGTGATTAAATCCTGACTATTACAAATAAATTCAGGGAAGTTTCATCCCCTGATTACGTAACATCTCACAAAGTCTGATCAGCGGTAATCCAATTAATGCAGTTGGATCGTCGCCTTCCATTTTCGTTAGCAAGCTAATACCCAATTTTTCTGACATAAAACTGCCCGCACACTGATAGGGTTGCTCCTTAATTAAATAATCTTCAATTTCCGGTTCACTCAAGTTTCTGAAAAGTACACGATAAATTATGACATCTTTTTCCGTTATTTTTGTCTTTGTATTTACCACACAAAGACCTGTATAGAAAGATAACGATTTGTTGCTCATACCCATCAGTTGTTGTTTAGCAGTGTCGTGATTTTCAGGTTTGCCCAATATTTTGCCATCACATTCAACTGCCTGGTCGGCCCCTATAATAATCGCACCCGGATGGCTCGAGGCAACGTGTTTCGCTTTTTCTTCAGCTAGACGAATGACATAATCGTTGATCGATTCCTCTTGAATAAGTCGTTCATCAATATCTGGGGATTCGGTAGTGAACTCGATATGAAGACGCTCGAGAAGTGTTTTCCGGTAAGGCGATGATGAGGCAAGTATGATTTTATTCTGGTTGATTTTGAGTCTCCAAGGGGCAAATTAGCGGTTTATTTTGGCCAAATTTAAATAAATATCAAATAAGTCAGATATTTAACAATAAATCGTTGATATTATTTTGACAGTTTCGGGGTCTATCGATAAAATTCGCCGCCTGATGCCATCTGACCAGTCGCGATCTATTAATCCATTGCGTCTAGCTAAAGCCAGAGAACGGGTTGAAGGTAGTCTGCAACTTGATTCACTGTCCCGCCTTAAGGGCATTTTGCTGGAGAACACGGGTGAGCTGCAATACAGCTTATCCTTTGATTTTGATGAATCGGGCGTCTGTATAGTTGAGTCTGTTATTAAGAGTCAACTAATACTTGAATGTCAGAGATGTCTTAAACCCGTTGTTATTGAGATTCATAAAAGCTCGCTGCTTGGAATCGTTAATAATAAGGACGAGTTTGAGGCATTGGCTAAAGACTTTGAACCGTTACAATTGGATGAGGATATTATTTCTGTCGAAGAGTTGGTTGAGGATGAGTTATTGTTGTCTATCCCGCTATCTCCTCTACATCCAGAAAATAATTGTTCAGGAAAAAATGATTTGGACCGGATTAATGCCGATGCAAAACCGCAACCTTTTGCAGTTTTAGCGGCGTTAAAAAAGAAAAAAGATTAAGCTCAAAATATTGGGTTATATAGTTTACTTAGGAGACAAGCATTCATGGCCGTTCAAAAAACAAAAAAATCACGTTCAAGACGAGATATGCGTCGCTCACATGATGCCTTGTCTTCGCCTGCCTTATCAATTGAACCGACTTCAGGCGAAGTTCATCTCCGTCATAACATAAGTGCAGACGGATATTATCGAGGTCGAAAAGTAGTCGAAGTTAAAGAAGATCTGGAATAATTAACTTAACTTCATATCAATATTATCCAGAGATGACATGATTCGTTCTGGATAGTCATACGCCATTGAAATCAACAATCTCACTTGACGCAATGGGTGGGGATTTTGGCCCATCAGAAATAGTGCCTGCTGCACTTTTCGCACTTAAAAAACATAATAATCTCAATCTTATCCTCGTCGGAAATGAGGATGTCGTTCTTGAAGAATTAAAAATACATAATGCATCACAGCATGAAAGAATTAAATTAATTCACGCGCCTGAAGTAGTAGAAATGCATGAATCTCCATCCCAGGCATTACGCAATAAAAAAGAATCATCCATGCGTATAGCCATTGAGCAGGTTCGTGATGGTCATGCTGCAGCCTGCGTCAGTGCTGGTAATACCGGTGCATTAATGGCAACTGCACGGTTTATTCTGAAAATGCTTCCCGGTATGGACCGCCCCGCTATCTGTACCACTCTACCTGGTAAGAATGGACATACACATGTACTTGATTTAGGCGCTAATGTTGACTCAAGTTCCGAACAACTGTTTCAATTTGCAATAATGGGTGCGCAATTAACCAGTGCCGTCGAAAACAACGAAAACCCAACTATTGCACTATTGAATGTCGGTGAAGAAGATATTAAAGGAAATGACCGTGTAAAACAGGCTTCTACCTTATTGGCAGAAAGTCATTTGAATTACGTTGGTTATGTTGAAGGTAACGATTTATATACAGGTGATGTAGATGTAATTGTATGTGATGGATTCGTGGGTAATATCGCATTAAAAGCCAGTGAAGGACTCGCTGAATTTCTTCGTTATCATGCTACTGAACAGTTTAAAAGTAGTATTTATTCCAAATTTGCTGCATTGATTGCAATGCCAGTACTTAAAGCCTTAAAACGTAAAATCGATCCAAGACATTATAATGGTGCATCATTACTCGGGCTTCGCGGAATTGTTATCAAGAGTCATGGCGGAGCAGAAAGGATATCTTTCGCAGCAGCTATTGAAGAAGCCATCATTGAAGTAGAAAAAAATGTTCCTGAAAGAATCAATACAAAACTAGAACAATTATTAATTGACAGGCAAAGTCTTTGATGTATTCAAAAATTACCGGCACAGGTTCATATTTACCTGAACGTGTCTTGACCAATTCTGATCTTGAATTGATGGTTGATACGACGGATGAATGGATACGAACACGTACAGGAATTGAAAAACGACACGTAGCAGCTGATGATGAAACGACCTGTGATCTCGCTGAAAAAGCAGCCATGTCAGCAATTGAGGCTTCAGGTAAAAAAATAACCGATATTGACATAATTATAGTTGCAACAACCACACCGGATGTCATATTTCCCAGCACTGCATGTTTATTACAACAGCGGTTAGACATTCATGGATGTCCGGCATTTGATATACAGGCTGTTTGTACTGGTTTTATCTATGCCGTCAGTGTAGCTGATCAATTTATCAGAAACGGTAATGCCAAATGTGCTTTGATCGTTGGGTCGGAAACAATGACGCGTTTAATCGACTGGAACGATAGAAGTACTTGTGTGTTGTTCGGGGACGGAGCTGGAGCCGTAATTCTTGAAGCTAGTGAAAAGCCGGGGATTCTGTCAACACATATTCATGCTGATGGTGAATATAAAGATCTACTGAATGTACCTGCGGGTATTTCATCGAATTATGATCTGGTTAAATCAGATAAAGCATTCATACAAATGCAAGGCAACGAAGTCTTTAAAGTAGCTGTTAACACACTGGGACGAATAGTTGATGAAACCTTGAGAGCTAATTCGATGCAAAAAGAAGATATAGATTGGTTAGTACCGCATCAAGCAAATACACGAATTATATCTGCGACAGCTAAAAAACTGGATATGCCAATGGAACGCGTTGTTTTAACAGTTGATCAACATGGAAATACTTCGGGTGCGTCAGTTCCATTAGCGTTGGATGTTGCTGTTAAAGATGGTCGAATAAAAGAAAACGACACACTTTTATTGGAGGCCTTTGGTGGAGGGTTTACGTGGGGCTCGGTGTTGTTACGCTATTAGAGACCTGTGCACGAATGATCTTTTGTCCAATACATCGTTAAAAAATGTGCTCGAATGCTCATTTATGTTATATAAACTCCGCTTCTCGGCTTTGGCTTCCTGCGTCGCTCTACCTCCTGCATCCATGCAGTCGTGCGCGCTTGCCTCGTCTTATGTACAGGGACGTACTGTATGCCGATTTTGCAGGAGCAAAAATCGGCGAGAACAAAATTTCTATTCGTGCAAAGGCCTCTATATTTATTTTTAGTTTGAATTATTAATGACAACAGAATCCAAGCTTGCAGTCGTATTTCCCGGGCAGGGCTCTCAATCTCTCGGTATGATGAATGACCTGCTTGAATGCCATTCCGATATCAAAGAGATTTTTAATACCGCATCAGAAATATTAGGTTATGACCTTTTGGAAATAGTAACTTCCGGTCCGGAGGAAAAACTCAATTCAACTGAAATCACACAACCGGCATTACTCACAAGCGCCTATGCGATCTGGTTATTATGGAAAGAAAGAGCTTATTTAACTCCAACTGTTTTAGCAGGACATAGTTTGGGCGAATATACAGCTCTCGTTTGTGCTGACGTTATAACTTTTGAGGATGCTGTTGGTTTGGTAGCGGAAAGAGGACGGTGCATGCAAAAAGCAGTCCCAGCAGATGTTGGCGCAATGGCTGCAATCCTCGGTCTGAACGATGAACAAGTAAAACAAGTTTGTGCCGAAACTGCTGGAAATGAAATTGTATCTGCAGCAAATTTTAATTCACCCGGCCAGGTTGTCATTGCAGGCCACAAGTTTGCTGTTGAAAGAGCAATTAATGCAGCCAAGGATGCCGGCGCTAAACGAGCAATATTATTACCGGTCAGTGTCCCATCTCATTGTATGTTAATGAGTGAGGCAGCTGATGAATTCGCAGAATCATTAAATAAAATCACATTTAACGATGCTGAAATACCTGTTTTACAAAATGTAGATGCAAAAGCTAAATCAAGCTCTGATGAAATCAGACCAGCACTTCTTGAGCAACTTTATAAGCCGGTACGTTGGGTTGATAGCATTAACAATATGAAAAATATGAACATCACAAAAGTAATTGAATGTGGTCCTGGAAAAGTACTTTCTGGATTGATTAAACGTATAGAAAGATCATTTGAAATATTTCCCATTCAGGATGAAGCTTCACTGGAAAAGGCATTAGGATGATTTAAGAGAAAAATTGTATGGCTGATAAATATAAAGATAAGGTTGTATTAGTAACTGGCGCCAGTCGTGGCATAGGTAAGGCGATCGCGGCTAATTTTGCCGAACAAGGCGCTTTTGTCATAGGTACGGCTACAACAGAAGGTTCTGCTGAACAAATATCAAAAGATCTTGAGGTCAGTAAATACTCGGGATCGGGCCTGGTGTTAAATATCGCCGACAAATCTTCTGTTGAAGAATTTGGTAATAAACTCAAGGAATTAAATGCCCCAAATATCCTTGTTAATAATGCGGGCATTACACGTGACAATCTGCTTATGCGAATGAAAGACGATGAATGGGAAGATGTGATTAATACTAATCTGACTGGTATGTATCGTGTAACAAAATTATGTATGCGTGCAATGATAAAGGCACGTTACGGACGTATTGTAAATATTGCCTCTATTGTTGGCTTATCCGGCAATCCCGGACAAACAAATTATTCAGCGACAAAAGCCGGCATGATCGGATTTACTAGATCATTAGCAAGAGAGGTCGGTTCAAGGGGTATCACAGTTAACGCTGTTGCGCCTGGCTTTATTGAGACTGGTATGACCCGTGATTTAGGTGATGAAGTACGCGATACATTGTTAAATCAAATTGCTTTAGGCCGTTTGGGCAGACCAGAAGAAGTAGCTACAGTAGTTGATTTTCTGGCATCTGATGAAGCGGCCTATATTACAGGACAAACTATTAGCGTAAATGGCGGAATGTATATGGGATAAAGCTATTATTAACTTTTAATATTTATTATAAGTAACTGTAATGTAAATAATTATAAATCAAGACTTAATCTAAGTTGCAAGAAGATTTCATTTCACTAAACTTAGCACACGCAAATCGGCCTATGGGCCGCTAGGGAGGAACTATCAATCATGAGTAGTGTTGAAGAACGCGTAAAAAAGATCGTTGTAGAACAACTAGGCGTTAAAGAAGAAGAGGTCACAACTGAAGCATCTTTCGTTGATGATTTAGGGGCTGACTCTCTTGACACCGTTGAGTTGGTCATGGCATTGGAAGAAGAATTCAAGACTGAAATTCCGGATGAAGAGGCTGAAAATATTACTACGGTTAATCAGGCAGTTACTTATATCAATGCACATCTTGAATAATTAATAGTCAAAGGACACCTGGGGCCGCGTTATGATATCTTTCTGGCGCGGCCTTTTTATGTACAGGATGTACTGGCAGAAAATATGCTCGAGAAAATGTTCCAGACTTTCTCCACCGTCTACTTCCATGTAGACGTCCTGTATTTTCGACACTTCCGCCATCCATGGCGGTCGTATATCGCGGAGAGAACACAATTGTCAAAATGTATTCTATCAATAAGAAACAGGTACATATTAAAGTGAGTAAACGTCGTGTAGTTGTAACTGGTTTAGGTATGGTAACTCCTGTAGGTAACAGTGTTGATGAAACCTGGAATAATATTCTTGCGGGTAAAAGTGGTATTGCACCGATTGAACATTTTGAGACAGCTGAATTTAGCGTCCGCATTGGTGGGTCTGTTCGAAACCTGGAATTGGATAATTACATTCCAAGGAAAGAACAAAAGAAAATGGATTCATTCATGCATTACGGCCTCACCGCAGGTATTCAGGCTATCCAGAATTCAGGATTAGAGGTAACTGAAAAAAATGCGGCACGAATTGGTGTAGCTATAGGCTCGGGAATTGGTGGTTTACCTGGCATCGAAAAAGGCACCAATCTTTTCGCAAAGGGTGGACCGAGAAGAATATCACCATTCTATGTGCCTAGTAACATCATAAATATGATATCAGGACACTTGTCCATTATGTATGGTTTAAAGGGTCCAAATTTCGCTATTGTGACTGCTTGTAGTACAGGAACACATAACATTGGTGATGCTGCTCGTTTAATTGAATATGGTGATGCTGATGTCATGATTGCCGGAGGTGCGGAAATGGCAACTTCTGAAACAGGATTAGCTGGATTTGCTTCAGCTCGCGCACTTTCTAACAGAAATGATGAACCAGAACGTGCCAGTCGTCCCTGGGATAAAGGAAGAGATGGATTCGTTTTGAGTGATGGCGCAGGTGTTGTAGTGTTGGAAGAATATGAATGTGCCAAAAAGCGTGGCGCAAAAATATATGCAGAACTTGTGGGTTATGGCATGAGTGGTGATGCTTTCCATATGACCGCACCCTCGGAAAATGGTGAAGGTGCCGCGTTATGTATGGCAAATGCATTGAGAAATGCTGGTGTAAACACTAATGAAGTTGACTATATTAATGCCCATGGCACCTCAACACTGACAGGTGATATAGCAGAAACAATCGCTGTTAAACGTGTCTTTAATGAGGATGCAAAATCATTGGCAGTGAGTTCAACTAAATCCATGATTGGTCATTTATTAGGTGCTGCTGGTGGTGTAGAAGCAATATTCTCGGTATTGGCTATTCGAGATCAAGTCGCACCACCAACGATAAACCTTGATGATTCCGACCCTGAATGTGATTTGGATTATGTCCCACACACAGCCCGAGAAATGAAAATAGATACTACACTTTCAAATTCATTTGGTTTTGGCGGGACCAATGGCACACTAATCTTTAAAAAGCTGAATTAATATTCAGCAGGGCCATACGCAGATAATGGCAAACAATACCCTCATAAACGGAATACCGACGGAAGAAATTTCGTTTCTTGATCGCGGTCTACAATACGGCGATGGTTTGTTTGAAACGATCGCAGTACAAGATAACAAGTTGCTTTGTTGGGATGATCATATAACCAGACTGGAACAGGGCTGTAATCGATTAAATATTCCCATATCTGATCAGGAAAAATTAGAAAACGAGGTCTCGCTCTTAATAGATTCTATAGAACGTGGTGTTATTAAAGTTATCATTACGCGAGGGCAGG